>JAXDFO010000334.1:0-7579 GCA_034665545.1 Blastocatellia bacterium | reverse complement strand
GAACGTATTGCTGGGCCAGGTCTGCGGCTATCTGCGCGAAGGCCGCATCGAGGTCGCTCGTCCCGCGCGGCACGTAGACGGCCCCGCCCGTTTGCGAAGTGAATTCCTGCAAGCGACGCTCGGCGGCAAGGTCGTGCAAATTCGCGTTCTCAATCTGTCCCGTCTGGACGGCATAAATTTGACAGTCCGCGCCCTGCACGCGGCGCAACGTCGTCTCGAAATCAAGGTCGCTGATGGTGTCGGCCCCGTCGGAGACGATGACGATCACGCGGCGTCCTTCCTGGTGCGGTTTCAAGTAAGCGGCGGCCTGTACGATGGCATCGAAGAGGGCGGTCGCGCCTTCAGGTTTCGGAAAATGTTCGATGGTCTTGACGAGAGCCTGCACGTCGCTCGTCAAAGGATATTCGAGCGTCGGGATGGTAGCGACAGAGTAGATCATCGCCTGGTCCACGGGGCGCAGGACGCTGCGGAAGAACTTCACGGCAGCTTGCTTCTCAAATTCGCGCGAGGCCGTCAGGCTCGAACTGTTATCGAAGAGCACGGCCATGCGGACGGGGCTGTCCGCGAAACCGAGTTCCGAAATCGGCTTCGGCTGGCCGTCCACGCGCAACTCGAAATCCTCAAGCTTGAGGTTGGTCACGGCCTTGCCGGAAGAGTCAAGGACGGAGGCGGGCACAGTCACCAGCGTCGAGTTGACGCGAACGATGTCGGCGGCGTCTATCTCATCATCCGGCCCTGCAACCTTCGCGGGCGTCGGCGTGGGAAACGGCGGCGGCTCGCCGAGCGCGGCAGGATTGCTGGGGATGCGCTCGCCGGAAGCGACGCGAGGCGTCGGAGAAGTTTGCGCGCGCGGCGTGCTGCCTGTGTTGGTTGTGCGCGGTCGCGTCGTCGTGGACGAAGGACGCTGGGTAGTTGTCGTCGCGGGCGTCTGCGGTTTGTGTCGCCCGGACTGCGCGTCAACCTTGAGCGCGGGCAGCCAGAGCGCGAGGATAAAGAGCAAGCTGAGAGAGACGCGCGCGCGCCTCCCTTTCATCGCTCTCGTGAACATGTAGCTCAACGCGCGGCGAGCCGCACGGCGGCGTCCTGTTCTGTGATGGTGTGAAGCCAGGTGTCCCATTCTTTCAGTGCCAGTTCGACCTGTAGTTGATGGCGTTCGCGCTTGCGACGCACTCTTTTTTTGTCTTCTTCGCTGAGAGGCTCAAGGAGCGCGAAAGTGATGTTGACCGGCTGGTAGTTTTTCGTTTGCGCGCCGGAGACATAACGGGCGAGCGCGCCCATCGCGCTCTTTGGCGGCGCATGCTTTAAATCCTGTCCGGCGGCGAATCGCGCGGCGTTCAATCCGGCCAGCCAGCCCGTCGCCACGGATTCGACGTAACCCTCCACGCCGCTAATCTGGCCCGCGAAGAAGACTAAGGGACGCTCTCGCATCTGCATCGTCGGGGCGAGCACGCGCGGCGCGTTGATATAAGTATTACGATGAATCTGCCCGAACTGCAAGAACTCCGCGCGCTCCAGGCCCGGAATCAATCTGATGACGCGCGCCTGCTCGCCATAGCGCAGGTGATTTTGAAAACCGACGAGGCTGTAAGCGTCAGCCATCAAGTTCTCCTGCCGCAACTGGACCGCCGCGTAAGGCTCGCGCCCTGTGCGCGGGTCCGGAAGACCGACAGGCTTCATGGGCCCAAAGCGCAGAGTGTCAACGCCGCGCCGGGCCAGTTCTTCAATCGGCAGGCAGGCTTCAAACCAGCGCGTCTCTTCAAAGCGTTGCAGAGGGACGCTCTTGGCTTCCAACAGTTCTTGATAAAAGCGCGCGTACTGCTCTTCGTCGAAAGGACAGTTGAGATAATCGTCGCCGCCCTTGCCATAACGAGCGGCGCGAAAGGCGATTGATTCGTCAATCGAATCGGCGGCGACAATCGGCGCGATGGCATCGTAAAAGTAAAGCTGGTCATCGCCCGTCAATCTTAATATCTCAGCCGTCAGCGCGTCAGAGCAGAGCGGGCCAGCCGCGATAATCGTGACGGCATCATCCGACACACTCTTCATCTCTTCGCGCACCAGAGTAATCAACGGGTGCGACTCTATGCGCTCTGTGACGAAGGCCGCGAACCTCTCCCTGTCAACCGCGAGGGCCGCGCCCGCCGGAACGCGCGTCGCCGCAGCCGCCTCCATGACCAGAGAGCCAGCGCGCCGCAACTCTTCTTTCAAGAGATAGGGCGCGGTCCCAGGCTCGTCCGATTTGAGCGAGTTGGAACAGACTATCTCCGCCAGCTTGTCCGTCCTGTGCGCTGGCGTAGAGACCACCGGGCGCATCTCGTATAGACGCACGCGCACGCCCCCCCGCGCCGCCTGCCAAGCCGCCTCTACTCCCGCCAGACCGCCCCCGATGATTGTCACTTCATTCATATGAAAACAGATGTTAGATGCTAGATGTCAGATGCCGTTGATAAGTTGGTTGGTCCAGAAATACGCCATTCGATATAGATACGGGTTTAAGGTTTCGGCTTATCGAGTTGATAGCCGCTGGCCTCGCCGCTAAAGCGTTTGTAATCGCTGTACTCGCGCGTCTCGTTGGCCTCCAAGCCTTTGAACAAGAGGACGCGGGCCTTGAAGTTGACCTGCGCGAAGCGCGGCAACCAGACGCCGTCGGGCTGTCTCACCTGTTCAAACGCGAAGGCGGAGCCGGGGCTGATGGATGCCACCAGGCCGCCGCCGACCTTGAAGCCTTCCGCGAGCCGTGCCTCCAATCGCATCACCACTTTATCAACCGGGTCAATCCACATGATGCCGACGAGTTTGGCGACGATGCTCTCGGCCTGCGTCGAAGGGTGAAAGCCCTGTCGCGGGCGAAAGTCGAAGACGACGGCCTCGCGTTTCCCTCTCTGCTCCCGCCTCGGAGAGATAAGTTCGCACGCGCGCAAGAAAACGTTGATGCCTATCTCGTCATCCTTCTTCTTCTTCTCAGCCTCGCCCTTGCTTTTCAACTCCTCTTCTTTCCGTGCCTTCTTCTCGCGCTCCTTCTCATACCTGGCGATGAACTCCGCTATCTCCTTATCACGTTTCGCGGCGCGCTCAGCATTGAGCGGCACGCCGTCTTCGCTGATGAGTTTATAAATGGGCTGGCTGCCGACGAGCGGGTAGACTTCGTGGACGCTCTGTTTCTCTTTGGTCACTTCGCCGCGACTGTTAATCTCGCGCTCCGTGCGTTTCTCAACGAAAGAATATTCGGCGACGCGCTCATCTATCTTTTTCTGATTAAGCTCAAGCTCATGCAGGAGCGCGGGAATATCTAAAGCCGCTTCGGTGGCAGCCGGTGGGTCGAAGACGGCAAGGGCGAGGCCCGTATTATAACTGACCCTTTGGAGGACCAGGACCAGCGTCGCGCCATCCGCCCCGCGCACTTCAACGCGATGCGGCTCAAGGATGCCGCCCTCCGCTCGATAGTCGCTGTAGCTCGTCTCAACCTGACGGGCATCGTCCGCTATCTTCAAGAGCAGGTGACTGGACGAGCCGAACCTGTAACGCAGCCGCGCTCCGTTGCGCGCAGAGAATTCCAGCACATACGCGGGCTCGCCCGCCGCCGTTTCCAACCCAACGGTGCGCGCCAGCACATCCAGCTTTTTATAATCCAGAAGCCTGCTCGCTTCGAGCGTGGCCCGCAACTTCGCAGTGTTCCCCAACGCGTCCGTCAGCGTGTTGAGATGTCCATCCGCTCCTAGCTCCCAGGCGGAACGCCCGTTGGACCCGATAGCAATCTTTTCATCATTCTCAAAAATCGTATCGGTGCGCGCGAAAGTGTTCGCCTTGACCTGCGTTCGCGCCCGCCCGGCCTTTTGCCCTTTCATCAAGAGTTCATAATCATAGGTCGCGTCCCTGATTCCGGCCTGACGTTTTTTGCCGCCCGTCGCCTTCAAATAATCACCGACCACCCGCTCCGGCGCGGGCAATTTCCCCTGCGCATAAACAGGCGCACAAACGAAGACCGCCAACAACAGCGCAGCCACCGGATAAGCGATAAGCCCAAGACGCAATCTCACGCACACAACGTAATTCATAAACTATAAGTGGGCAGTAATCAGTGGACACTTAAAGCAAACGGTCTCTGATGATAACTGCCCACTCTTCCTACGATGGCTGGCCTTCTGTGGTTTCGTCTGCGCCGGGCGGTTGCGGCACGTCCGCATCCATCGCGGCGGCTGATTCCTGTTCGGCCTCAAGCTCATTCTCCGCGTTGCCAGCGTTCTGTTCATCCGAACCGGCGTCGGCCCCGCCGGTTTGCTGCGCCGCGTGAGTCCCCTTCTGCTCCGTCATGTTTTGTTCTCCCTTTAAGATAATCCGACAAGCATTCGCAGCTTGAGAGATAAGCTATCTCGCACGTCCCGTCTTGCGGGCCGCAGATTCCTTCGCCGCGCCTTTTTTAGTCGCGCCCTTCGCGCCAGCCTTCTTCGCGCCAGCTTTTTTCGCTCCGGCGGCCTGGCTGCTCGCGCGTCTTTCCTCTTCCTGCCGCGTGAAGCGGTGGTGTTCTTCCTCTGTCATGGCTCCTTCATTCGAGGCGAACTCGAACTCGTTGATGACTCCGCCGCGCACTTCAAAGCGGCTCTTATTCTTCGCCTGGTTCTTCGTTTTGGGCATCCCTCTTCTCCTTGAAACAAGATGCGCGACGCCCCTGCTTGACAGCCGTCGCCGCGCATTCGTATATTGTTGACTTCGTCAAGACGGGCCACCTTAGCTCAGTTGGTAGAGCACCTGATTCGTAATTAGGGGGTCTGGAGTTCAAGTCTCCAAGGTGGCTCCATTAATTCTCATTGCCGTATAGCTCTTCTCTCAGTTATACGGCAAAACTGTTTGTGCCTCAATCTTCAATCATCCATCCACGCCCGTCAACGCTTTTTATTTCAGCCATAAGCTTGCCCTCAAGTCATGTCAATCTGGCAAAAAGTGTCAGTCTATTTGACTGGAAGACGTGCCGCGACTCTTGAGGGAAAGTGTCCGGCCTCGATTTTCCTAAGGAAAACGCATCAGCTTATTGACCGACTGTGCGGCACGAGGGTTGCGATAGAAATCCTCGTGCGCGCACGCGCGGGTGTTTTCACCGCCTCCGTCCTTATTAACGAACCTGCCTGCGCGCGCTCCTCTGGTCCAGAAATAAAGTCTTCAGAACCATCCGGAAATAAAGAGCGCTTAGCTGTCACCGTCAACATGCAAGCTGTCAAAAAGAGAGATAGAGCCGTACCGCTCATGTGGTTGGTCATCGCACTGGGAGTGGCGAGTTGGATGTACTCTGCCCACCATCTCTCGCCCGATGTGCTGGACCTGCGCTTTTTATTGCTGGCAACTATCACGATTGGCATCGGCTCGCGCCTGAGCGTTCACGTCCCGCGCGTCAATAGCGAGATTACAGTTTCCGAGACCTTCATCTTTCTCACGATGATGCTCTTTGACGGCGAGGCCGCCGTCCTGCTCTCACTCGTCGAAGGCTTCTGCACTTCCCTGCGCTTCAACAAGAACAGGTTTCATCACGTCTTCAATTCAAACGTGATGGCCCTGTGCTATTTCCTCACCGTCTGGGCGCTCCGCCTATGCTTCGGGCCGATACCGATGCTGGCGCACGGCGCGTCTTCTGCGGTCTTCGTGCTCTCCATCGGCGTCATGTCGCTGGTCCAGTACGCGACCAACTCCGGCATCGTCGGAACGTGCGTCGCGCTCAAATCAGAGCAGCCCATCTGGCAGACCTGGCGGCAAAACTATCTCTACACTTCCATCACCTACATCGCGGGCGCATCCGCCGCCGCCATCATCACCAAGCTCATCGTCCTCTTCGGCTTCTACGTGGTCATCGCCACTACGCCCATCGTCGCCATCGTTTACTTCACCTACTACTTCTACCTGAAGAACGCAGAGGCCAAGACCGAACAGGTCGAACAAGCACAGCGTCACATTGAAGAGCTCTCGCGCCACATCTCCGAACAGGAACGCATCAGCCGCGAGCTAGAGCAGAGCAAAGAGCATTTCCGACACGCTGCCTTTCATGATGCTCTCACGGGGCTGCCCAACCGCGCGCTCCTGACGGACCACCTCAAGCTCGCCATCGAGCGCGGCAAGCAGCAGAAGGGCCACATCTTCGCCGTTCTATTTCTGGACCTGGACCGCTTCAAGAATATCAACGACAGCCTCGGCCACAGCAACGGCGATCAACTCCTGGTCGCCATCGCGCGCCGCGTCGAAGAATGCCTGCGCCCGATGGACACCGTCGCGCGTCTCGGCGGCGACGAGTTCGCCATCCTTCTGGACGGCCTGGAAGATTTCAACGATGCGATTCACGTCGCGGAAAGAGTCCAGGCCGAACTGACGCGCCCCTTCAACCTGAGCGGCCACGAGGTCTACACCACCGCGAGCATAGGCATCGCGCTCTCGACCACCGGCTATGAAGACCCCGAAAACCTGCTGCGCGATGCGGACATAGCCATGTATCGCGCCAAAGAAAACGGCAAGGCTCGTTATGAACTGTTCGACACGGTCATGCACGCGCACGCCGTCGCCCTCTTACAACTTGAGAACGATTTGCGCCGCGCCGTCGAGCGTGAAGAGTTCAGCGTCTACTATCAACCGATCGTCTCGCTTGAGACCGACAGGCTCGCGGGCTTTGAAGCCTTAGTGCGATGGGACCACCCGGAGCGCGGCATCGTCGCGCCGGGCGAGTTCATCTCGCTGGCGGAGGAGACGGGCCTCATCACGGAGATAGGCCAGTGGGTCTTGCGCGACGCCTGCCAGCAGATGCGTCGCTGGCAGTGGCAAGCGCCGGTCAATCGCCCGCTCACTTTGAGCGTCAATCTATCGAGCAAGCAGTTCACGCAGCCGGACATCGTCGAGCAGGTCAAGCGCATCTTGATTGAAACGGATTTCGACCCGCGCTGTCTCAGATTAGAGATTACGGAATCGGTCGTCATGGAGAACGCAGAGCAGGCCGCCAGCATGCTCAAGCAACTGCGCGACCTCGGCGTTCACTTGAGCATAGACGATTTCGGCACAGGCTATTCCAGCTTGAGTTACCTGCACCGCTTCCCCGTCACGACCCTCAAGATTGACCGCTCCTTCATCAGCCGCATGGGCGCGGGCGACGAAAATTCCGAGATAGTCAAGACCATCATCACGCTCGCCAACAACCTCGGCATGGAAGTAGTTGCCGAAGGCATCGAGACGGAAGACCAGTTGGCCCAACTCCGCGCGCTCAAGTGCGAGTACGG
Source organism: Blastocatellia bacterium (assembly GCA_034665545.1). Taxonomy (GTDB): domain Bacteria; phylum Acidobacteriota; class Blastocatellia; order Pyrinomonadales; family Pyrinomonadaceae; genus DASYML01. The sequence continues at coordinate 335 of JAXDFO010000334.1, read as the reverse complement.
CCAGGGCTACCTCTTCGCCAAGCCCGTCAACGCCGAGACCGCTGAAAAATTGATTGTCGGAAGAGCGCAGGGCCAACCCTTCGCCACCAGCATCCTCGGCGAAACTATCCTCACTCCGCCTCCGACGCTCGAATACATCAACTGAAAAAGCTTTTCGCCGCGACACTTGACCGGGCTTTATCAAACGCCTCATAGTATCCGCGTGTTCTATCTCCCGCCGCTTATCTTTAAGGAGAAAGTATGACGCGCCTCGCATCCATCTTTTTTTCATTAATGCTCCTCTGCGCCTGCGCGCGGCTCACGACGGCGCAGGCGCAAACCTGTACCTTGAAGCT
>JAXDFO010000333.1:0-3297 GCA_034665545.1 Blastocatellia bacterium | reverse complement strand
CGCAGGACGACCGGGTTGACGAAGTAGCCGACCAGCGACGCCCATTCCGCGCGGTTCCGGCCAGTCGTCGGAGAGCCGACGCGTATATCATCCTGCCCCGTATAGCGATGAAGGAGAACTTGAAAGGCCGCCAACAGGACCATATACAGAGTCGCCGCGCGCTCACGCCCGAGCGACTTCAGCCCGCGTGTCAAATCCTGGTCCAATTTAAAAGAGATTGAAGCGCCTTGATAAGTCTGGACCAGAGGGCGCGGGCGGTCTGTGAAGAGATGCAGGGCGGGCAATTCGCCTGCCAGTTGTTTTTGCCAGTAGGACCAGAGGCGTTCGCCCTCCTCCCCGGCCAGCATCAACGCCTGCCAGCGCACGTAGTCGCCGTACTCCAAGGTGAGCGGCGCGAGCCTCGCCTTCATGCCCGTTATCTCCGCCGAATACAACGTCTCCAACTCATCCATGAGCACGGCCAGCGACCAGAAATCCGCCACGATATGATGTATGACCAACAACAGAACGTAATCCTGCGCGGAACGTTTGAAGAGACTCACACGGAGCAACGAATCCTGGTCCAGATTGAACGGAAGATGCGCCTCTTCGGATAAGCGTCCATGCAACTCGTCTTCGCTCCAACTCGCGGCATCGAAAGTTTGAAAGCGCAGGGCAGCCTGCTCGTTGACGCGCTGAAGCGGCTCGCCCTCCTGCGAGAAAAACGATGTTCGGAGAGAAGCGTGGCGCGCGACCAAGGTTTGAAACGCGCGCTGCAAGATGTCTGTGTGCAGTTCCGATCTGATGCGAAGCGCGGAAGAGATATTGTAAGCCGCGCTCTGCGGGGCCAGTTTATACAATACCCAGAGCGCCTGCTGGCCTTTCGAGAGCGGGTAGGTCGAAGGGCTTTCGGTCGAAGAGTTCGCGGGGGAGATAGCGGTCGTCGGAGTTGCCCTGGATTGCTCGAATATCTGGGCGGCAAGTTCTCTCAGGCTGAGGTCTTGCAGGAGGCTGACCATCGGCAGGAGGATGCCCGTCTCATTTTCTATACGATGCGTCAGTTCGATGGCCATCAGAGAGTCAAGCCCGTAACGTGTGAGCGGCTGGTCTATATCTATCTGTACGGACTCCTCCAACAGCCGTTGCGAGATGAAGAGTGTGAGCCATGCTTCGATAGCTTGCGTGCTATCCAGAGACGCTTCCAGAGCGGCCTCTTCATGCTCATTCTCGGATGAGAGCGGCCCCTCCCACATGGCTGCGACATCCAGAGTGCCCTTGAGGAAAGCTGCGCGGCAGGCCCGCCTTTGAATTTTCCCGCTCGAAGTCTTGGGGATGGTATGTGGCTTGATGAGCACGACCGCGTGCGCTTGCGCCTCGTGCTCTTCCGCTACCGCTTGTCGTATATCGCCCATCACTTCCGTGAAGTCAGGACGCTGGCGATGCTCTATTTCCTGGACCAGAACAAGACGTTCGCGGCCCGCCACTTCGACTGAGAAGGCCGCGCCGCACCCCGCGCGCAAGGCCGTGTGACTGCGCTCGACGGTCAGTTCAATGTCCTGCGGGTAATGATTCAACCCGCGTATGATAATCAAGTCTTTGCGACGACCCGTGACGAAGAGTTCGCCGTCTTCAAGGAATCCCAGGTCTCCCGTGCGCAAAAATGGTCCAGCCCCGGAGTCCGCCAGGCGGCCCCCAAAAGTCTCCGCCGTCTCGTCCGGCCTGTTCCAGTATCCGCGCGCCACGCCCGAACCGTTGACCCAGATTTCTCCGACCTCACCCGCCGCGCACGCAGTTAAGCTTTCAGGATTGACGATGAGTATGCGCTGATTTTCGAGCGCGCGGCCACAGCCGACGAGCGTCGTCGCATCCTCACTCTCTGCGGTCGCATCAACGACGCGGTGGGCAGCCAGTTCTGCGGCCCGCACTTTTTTCAAGACGGGACTATTCCCTTTCACCTTTCCTGAAACGAGCAGCGTGGCCTCCGCCAGCCCGTAACAGGGCGAGAACGACTCGCGTCGAAAACCGCAACTCTCAAAGGTCTCTGCGAAAAGCTCCAGGGTCTCAGCGCGCACAGGCTCAGAGCCGTTAAAGGCCACCTTCCAGTTGCTCAGGTCCAGCGTCTCACGCTGCTCCGCCGTAATCTTGCGCGCACATAATTCGTAAGCGAAATTTGGTCCACCGCTCGTCGTGGCCCTGTAATGCGAAATGGCTTGCAGCCATCTCAGAGGACGCTGCAAGAATGAGGCGGGCGACATCAGCACGCAGCGCGCTCCCACATAGAGAGGCTGGATAACATTCCCTATGAGGCCCATGTCATGATACAGGGGCAGCCAGCCGACGATGAGTGAATCAACGCTCTGACCGAAGATGCGCTGTATCATGGCCTCGTTATGCAGCAGGTTGCCGTGACTGACCATCACGCCTTTCGGGTCGGATGTAGAGCCGGACGTGTACTGCAACAAAGCCAGTGTCTCTCCGCTCAACTGCGGAGATTCCCATTCGTGGGCCAACTCTAAAGAGAGGTTATCCGTTGTTTGCCAGGACAGCCTTTGCAACTCAGGGGCTTGAGTTATCAAAGGATTTACTCTGGACCAGATTGCTGCCGTCGTGAGCGCGACGGAGGGCCGGGAGTCCGCCGCGATTGACAGAAGCCTGCTCAGTGTTCGCTTCGGGCGCGGCTGGTAGATGGGCACGGCGACCGCCTCAGCATAGAGGCAGCCGAAGAAGGCCGCCACGTATTCCAGCCCCGGCGGATACAACAGCAACACGTTACGCCGCGCCGCGCCGCAGCCCTGTAGCATGCGCGCGACGGCCCGCGCTCGCTGGTCCAATTCCCTGTAAGTCAAGTTGAACTCTTCCCGCTCGCCATCCGTGAGGAAGGTGTAAGCGATGTTCCCGGCCTGATGTTCTGCTCTCAGGCGCAGCAGTTCCACCAGCGTCGAAGGCTCAACGTCGAATTGTGAAGAACGAATGTCCGACGAGCTATGTCGCATAAAGTCCTGCCTTGAAATCTATTTTTGGACCTACACAAAAGGGAGGATGAAGTCTGATGTGTGTCACCTGCCGAAGAGCACCTGGCCTATCTTTTCAGCCAGCGCCGGATTGCCCAAAACTTGCAGTTTGCCACGGTCGAATGCTGCCGCGACGTTGAGCCTGCCGTTGACAATATCCAGCAGGTCGTCGGCAGCCATTCTGATTGTGCAACCGGCGCGTCCGTTACCGAAAGTAATCTGGCCGCCCGGCTTGGTTAAATCGAGCAGCCAGATGCCGCCGCCTTCGCCCGTCACGATAATCTTGTAGACGGCATTGATTTTCGGC
>JAXDFO010000332.1:0-3509 GCA_034665545.1 Blastocatellia bacterium | reverse complement strand
AGGCTGGTTTCCAGTCCATCTACCCGAGCATTAAGGGTATGCCCAAGAGAGTTAATGCTATCAAGCACAGTTTCGATGGTGGGCTTTGTGCTGTACTTCTCTTCAAGGTTCTTAGTGGTATCTTCGCTCATGGTCACTGACCTCCGTCAATCATAAAGAATATCAATTTTGACGGCCACAAAAGTGTACGCATTTTATCAAGCGGAAACAAGTCAAAAAGCGCGGGGGCTTTTATTTTAAAACAACGCCCCCGCGCGCTGGCGTGCTGCTTTCATAACGCGCCGGTTAGCGGCGTTGGCCTTTGACAATATGTTGAGCGCGCGTGTTGGCCTTCATGCTCTCTTCGAGTGCGGCGAGGCGTTGTTCCATCGCGGCGTTGGCCGTGCGCAGTTGGTTGACTTCCGCGCGGAGTTGTTCGACTTCCGCCGCTTTGGTTTGCAGTTCGGCGGTGCGCTGGTCAAGCGCCTTGACGGCGGCGAGGCTCACGCCCGCGAGGTCTTGGACGCCGATGGAAGTGTTGCCCGTGCCGAGGCTGAAAGCCTTGTAGAAATCTTCGGCCATCGGTCCGAGGTGGCGCACCTGCTGACCTTCGGAGATATAGTTCCAGGTCGTCACTGGTATCTTGCGCAGGCGACCCAAGATGTCCTCTCCGCTCACCGCCAGGAAGTTCTCTTTCGTGTAGCGGCTGGAGGTGCAGTTGAAGACGCCGGAGCCTGCGGGCAGGTTGCAGCCCGTCGTGCCCGTGATGTTAGTGCGGAAGCGAAAGCCGCCCGTGGCGCGCGCCGCGAATTCGTTGTTCGCGGTGTTCTTGAAAGTATCCGCGCTGGCCGTGGCCGAGCCGTCGCTCCAGACGAAGGTTCCGCTAAAGCCGTTGTTCGAGGCGAACTTGCCGAGGGCCGTCGTGTGGTCCTTGTCCGCCGTCACGTTGTAGCCGATGGCGACCGCCGCAAGTCCTGTGATGTTGAAGCTGTCCGGGTCGCACTTGCCGTTGATGAGCGGGCCGCCCGACTGCGCCTTGTTGCCGAAGGCCACGCCGTAGGTGTCGCAGACCCTGTTGCCCGCGCCCGCGCTGAAACCCGCCGCGCCCTTGACCTCGTTGCCGCTACCGAAGACGATGCTGCTCGTGCTGCTGGCGAAGTTCGTGTCGCCGAATGCAAAGGAGTAGAGGCCGCTCGCCGTTGACTGGCTGCCGCCCGCCCATGAGAAGAAGCCTGTGTTCGCGTCGTCCCATTCGTTGGCCGCATAGCCGGAGCGAAACGCGCCCTTGTAGGTGTACCACATCGTTCTGTAACCCTGACCTTCAATCGGAATGGTCCCGATGCCGAGGTTGCCCGTCGCTAAGAAACTGCCGTTCTGGTAGACCTTGAAATCCGCAGGGGTGAAGCCGCCGGGGCCACTGCAACAGGTGCTCCCGCCTCTCAGGTTGAACATCGCGGCTGTGCCGTTCGCATCACCGACCGAAACCTGCGGCGCGGCTGGATTGAACTTGACGAAGTTGGAATCAACGTAATTTCTGTTGGTGGCGTCGTTCACGGCGACGGGGTTGCCGACGTTGGAAATCGGCACGCCGTTGGCCGATAGCCCGTTGGTGAAAGTGTTCGCGCCGCTGAAAGTGTTCGCGCCGTTGAGGCGTGCGACGTTGCCTGAGAGCTTGCCGTCGTTGATGGCGACGCTGGTCGCCGGGTCGTTGATGGCGTTCACGATGCTGTTGCCAGAAGGTGTCCCGCCGCCACCGCTCGCCGTCGTCATGGTCGAGCCGTCAGCGAAGATGATGCCGTTGCCCGCGCCGCTGACCTTGATGTTGCCAGCCACTTCCAGCTTTTGCGTCGGACTTAATGTCCCGATGCCGACGTTGCCTTGCCCGAATAATATCTTGGAAGCGTCAATCTGAAATGGTAAGTAAACGTTGGCTGTATCATCATAGGAATTGAGGAACGTTCCGTTTACGCCGTACATGTTCCAGTCGGCCCTGTAGCGTACATTGTTAGAATCACGGATACGAAAAGCCGGAACAGTTGTCCCTGATGGATTGTCGAGGGTCAACACCGCGTACGGATTGCTTGTGCCGATGCCGACTTTGCCGTTGGACTCTGTGATTAAAGAGTCGCCGAGCGTGCCCGTGCTGTCCGTCCATTTCGTCAACTTGTTGGGCGTGGTCGTGGCAGGGCCGTTCACGGCTGTGCTACCGGGGCCGACCGGCGCGCTGGCGTTACCAGTGCCGCCGTTGTTAGTGCCCGCGACGACGGTCGTGTTGATGCTGGTGTTGCTTTCAGCAGAGGGGACTTCGACGCCGACCCTGTCAACCGGAGACTGCGCGGCGGACTGGCGACTGGCTTCGAGCGCCTGCGCTTGAGCTTCGGGCAAATTCTTGCGGCTCAGATGCTCAAGCGAAATTTGCTGCTGTTGCAGTAAGATGGTCCCGTACTTCTGGCTGAACCCTTCGGAGAGGTCGCGCGTGGTCACGACGTACAGGTAAGAGCCGTCCGAGAGCGGCTGTCCCTGCTGGTCCTGCGGTCGCCAGTCCAGAAGATTGCCCGCGTGGAAAGATGAGTCGTAGACTTTCTGTCCCTGCGCGTCGAAGACCTCAAGGCGGACTTCGCGGACTTCGCCGAGCGCGGCAAAACGCACCTGCCTGCCCTTGGCCGTGGCCGTCACCACAGGGACGGCGGTTGCGCCCGCGCTCTTTTGTTCCTGAGCGAAGGTCGCGCCGCCGATGAGCATTGATAAGAGAAGAGCGATAGAGAATCTTCTTAGTGTTTGCATGATGATGATGTCTCCTTTTATGGTTTCCATCTACTAACGCGGGATTCCCTGCAAAAGTAAATCATGGATTAAAATAAATTCTTTTTAAGGACTGAACCGCAGAGAGAAAGAGGACACTGATGGACCAGGAACCGGACGAACAAGGGGCGGGCGAAGTTGAATCTTCCGTGCTGCGTCAACCGCAGCGCGTGCGGGCCGCGCGCAGGCTATGGCGGGCGCAGATTGTTTACCTAATGTCGTTCGCGGCCTTCGCCGTGCTCGCGGCCTTCGCGCACATCTACGCTTACTTCGGTTGGGACGAGACCCTCGCGCTCTGGCTGCAACGTCTCAACGCGCCCGGACTGGCAACGCTCATGAGCATCGTCTCCATCCCCGGCAACGGGGTCATACCGTGGGCCATGACCATCTTGACGGTGCTGCTGTTCCTGTTCATCAGGCATCGCAGCGAGGCCGTCGGACTCATCTTCAGCGCGGGCGGCGGCGAACTCATGAACTTTCTCATCAAACTGCTCATCGCGCGCCCGCGCCCCACGGCGGACCTCGTGCGCGTCTCCGTCAGTTTGCGCACGGAGAGCTTTCCATCCGGGCACGTCAGCTTCTACGTGTGCTACTTCGGCTTTCTCTTCTTCGCCGCCTACGCGCTCCTGCCGCGCGGTTCGTGGCGGCGGCGGCTCGCTCTTTTCCTGGCCGCGCTTCCGGTCGCGCTCATAGGGTTCTCGCGCGTCTACCTGGGCGCGCATTGGCCC
>JAXDFO010000331.1:0-5319 GCA_034665545.1 Blastocatellia bacterium | reverse complement strand
GCAGGAAGTTTCGAGCGGTCGCGCCAACATCATTGCGACGACGGGCGAGCCGCCGCGCGTCGTCCTCTCGACGCACATGGATACGGTCCCGCCGCACATCTCTTCGCGTGAAGATGAAGAGCACATTTACGGGCGCGGCGCGTGCGATGCGAAGGGGATCATCGCGGCGCAGATTGTGGCCGCCGAACAGTTGCGCGCGGCGGGTATCAACGAAGTCGGCTTGCTCTTCACGGTGGATGAAGAGGCTGGCAGCGAGGGCGCGCGTCTTGCCAATGCACATCCGTTGGCGGCCTCGTGTCGTTATCTCATCAACGGCGAACCGACGGACAATCAACTCGCCCTTGGCTCGAAAGGCTCTTTGCGATTGAGGATACATGCGTCGGGCCGCGCGGCCCACTCCGCCTATCCTGAGCATGGCGATTCGGCTATCGAAAAATTACTCGACGCGCTGGCGTTGATACGCGAGTGCAGTTGGCCCACGGATGAATTTTTCGGGGAGACGACCTGCAACATCGGGACGATTCAAGGCGGGACGCGCGCCAACGTGATTCCGGCTGAAGCCTACGCCGATTTGCAAATACGTCTGGTGACGCCCGCCACCCGCGTCAAAGAGATTCTGGAGCAGACGATTAAAGGTCGCGCGCATGTTGAATACTTTTCTCAAGCCGAGCCTGTGCGTATGCTCTCGGTCGAAGGATTCGCATCGTGCGTCGTGCGCTTCACGACGGACATTCCGCAGTTGACGAACTGGGGCACGCCGTTGCTGCTCGGCCCAGGCTCTATCCTTAACGCGCATACGAATCATGAGCGCGTCTCGAAACGCGAACTCGATGAAGCCGTTGAATTGTATGTGCGCCTGGCGAGAACTCTACTGGCGCGCGTCAACGATGAAGGTGGGCACGGCGCGATTGAAGGAGCGGTTGAGAGATGAAGCTTGCCTTGTTTGGAAACGGCACGATGGGCCAACTCGTCTGCGCACGCGCGAAGAACTTGGGCCATGAAGTCGCGCTCACGCTCACTTCTCAAGACGCGGCGCGGAGCGCGGACGATTTGCAGGAACAACTGCGCGGCCTCGATGCGGCGATAGACTTCAGCGTGGCGGATGCTGTGCCGACTCATGCGCTTGCGTGCGCGCGCGCAAGGGTTCCGCTTGTCGAAGGGACTACCGGATGGAACGCGAGTATGACGGAGGTGCGGCGCGTCGTCTCAGAGCATCGCGGCGCGCTCGTCTATGGCGCGAACTTCTCCATCGGCGTCAACCTCTTTTACCGCATCGTCGCGCGCGCCGCAGAGTTGTTTGAGGGCATGGAAGAGTACGCGCCGTTTATAGAGGAAGCGCACCACGCGCGCAAACGTGACGCGCCTTCGGGCACTGCGTTGCGGCTGCGCGATTTGCTCGGGAGCAGTGCGCCGCAAGTTCCCATCGCAAGCACGCGCGCAGGTCATATTCCGGGGACACACCGCGTCGGCTTCGATTCGGTCGCGGACCAAATCACGCTCACACACACGGCGCGCACGCGCGAAGGTTTCGCCGTTGGCGCGCTCCGCGCCGCGCGATGGATTGCCGGGCGCGAGGGCGTTTACGAGTTTTCAGAGATGCTCGAAGATATTTTAAACGAGGGGACGAAGCAATGATGAGACGAAAGGCAGATGAAAGGATGATGCGAAGATGACTATGAAGATTGACTGGCTGCGCGGTTGCGCGACTGCGCTGGTGACTCCCTTCAAGGCGAGCGGAGCGATTGACGAAGCGGCCTTGCGCGCGTTAATCGAATACCAGATAACGGGCGGCGTACAGATGCTTGTTCCCTGCGGCACGACCGGCGAAAGCGCGACGATGACCGAAGAGGAAGACCAGCGCGTGATTAAAATCACCGTCGAAGCGGCGCGCGGGCGGGCGCGTGTGATTGCCGGAACGGGAAGCAACGCGACTGTTTCGGCCATCGAATACGCGCTCATCGCGCGCGACCTCGGCGCAGACGCCGTGCTCTCCGTCGCGCCTTACTACAACAAGCCGACGCAGGAAGGACTCTACGCGCACTTCCGCGCCATCGCTGAAGCGGTCGGCAATCTGCCCGTCGTCATCTACAACGTGCCCGGTCGGACAAGTTCAAACATCGCGGCGCAGACCGCGCTGCGGCTCGCGCGCGACACTGAGAACATCGTCGCGGTGAAAGAGGCGTCGGGCGACCTGGCGCAGATGATGGCTATCCTGCGCGCGCGTCCCGAAAACTTTCGCGTGCTGTCGGGCGACGATGCGTTGACGTTCCCGCTCATCGCGCTCGGCGCAGAGGGTCTCATCTCCGTCGCTTCAAACGAAGCACCCGCGTTGATGTCGCAGATGGTCAATGCAGCTCTCTCAGGTGAATGGGATGACGCACGCGCGATGCATTACAGGCTGCTGCCGTTGATGGAGTCGAACTTCATCGAATCAAGCCCCGGACCAGTGAAGGCCGCGCTCGCGTTGATGAATCTAATCGAAGAGAATTTTAGATTGCCGCTCGTTCCCGTCCAGGAGAAAACGCGCGCGCGCATGCGCGAAGTGCTCTCCGAACTCGGCCTCTTGAGGGAAGCAACACATGCCGCTGCGTGAAGAGATAGAAGAGTTGGCCCAAAGGGCTGCGGGAGAATTCACGGAACGCGACCGCGCCGTCTTCGATGAATTCAAAGCGGCGTTGAATCTGGGCCAGGTGCGCGCCGCCGAACGCGCGCCGGGCGGCGAGTGGCTGGTTAATGCCTGGGTCAAGCGCGCCATTCTCCTGGGCTTTCGCATGGGCGTGCTCAAGGACATGTCAACGGCTGACCGTAGCCTGCGCTTTTTTGATAAGGACACTTATCCCTTGCGCGAATTGTCCGTCGAGCATAACGTCAGAATCGTGCCGGGCGGGTCCAGCATACGCGATGGCGCATACGTTGCGCCCGGCGTAGTCTGCATGCCGCCGATGTATGTCAACGTTGGAGCCTACGTTGATGAGGGAACGATGATAGACAGCCACGCGCTCGTAGGCTCTTGCGCGCAAGTGGGCAAGCGCGTGCATCTCTCTGCGGCGGCGCAAATCGGCGGCGTCCTCGAACCCGTCGGCGCGGTCCCCGTCATCATAGAGGACGATGTGCTGGTCGGCGGCGGCTGCGGGGTTTATGAAGGGACCATCGTGCGCGAGCGAGCGGTGCTCGCGGCGGGCACGATACTGACAGGCTCGACGCCTGTTTTCGATTTAGTGCGCGAATGCGTCTATCGTCGTCAGGAGGATGCGCCGCTTGAGATTCCTTCGGGCGCGGTCGTCGTGCCGGGCACGCGCGCCGTTGAAAGCGAACGCGGGCGCGCGTGGGGTCTCTCGGTCTACGCGCCTGTGATAGTCAAGTACCGCGACGAGAAAACGAATCGCGCGGCGCAATTGGAGGACTACCTGCGTTGAGCGAGTTTCAGCCAGCGAAGCGTTTGCGCGGCATCGAGAAGAGCATGATTCGTCAACTCTTCGACCGCGCCTTGCCCGGCAGCATCAATCTTGGTTTGGGCGAGCCGGACATGATGACGCCGTTAGTCATCAGACGCGCCGCCGCGCGCATCGTGATGGAAGAACAGAACGGTTATACTTCTCATGCTGGCCTTCCGGGTTTGCGCGAGCGCATCGCTGCCGAATACTCGCACACGAAGGGCAGACCTGAGCGCGTCATCGTCACGGCGGGGTCGCAGGAGGCGCTCTATCTGGCCTTGATGACCCTGGTGGATGAAGGCGATGAAGTGTTGCTACCCGATCCGGGTTTCGTCGCCTATCCGACCATCGTACGGATGGCAGGCGGTCAGCCAGTCTTTTATCGTTTGCCCGCCGCGCGAGATTTCGGTTTTGATGTGGAAGAGTTTCGCGGAAGCATTACGGCGCGCACTAAAGTGGTGGTCTGCATTAGTCCCTCAAACCCTACGGGGCGCACCCTGGCGCGAGACGACCTGGCGGCGATGTCCGACGCGCTGGCGGGCACTAACGCTCTTGTCATCAGCGATGAGATTTACAGAGACTTGTACTATACGGCGGAGCGGCCCGCGTCCATCTCTGATTTTTTCGCGCGCACGCTCGTCATCGGTGGGCTTTCAAAATCAATGAGCATGACGGGGTGGCGCATCGGCTGGCTGTGCGGCGATGAAGACGTGATAAGAAGCGCGCTTATCCTGCACGGGTACGTGACGACCTGCGCTTCGACCATCACGCAGAAGGCCGCGCTTGAGGCGGCATGGACAGATGAGGCCGAGCGGGCCAGGGCGCAGATGCGCGCAACTTTTCATGAGCGGCGCGATCACCTGCTCTCGCTCATAGGCGCGCAGGCGGGCTGGCGCGCGGTCGCGCCCGACGGGGCTTTTTACACGATGGTCAGGACGGGCGAGGTTGTTGATTCGTTGAAAGCCGCCGAGACGATGCTCGCGCACGGCGTCATCACAGTGCCGGGCGTGGCCTTCGGCAGCGAAGGCGAAGGTTACTTGCGAGTCTCTTTCTGCGCGGAGAAGCCGGTCCTCACGGAAGGCGTGCGTCGCATGTCTCAAGCCCTCGCTCAATAATCTTGCGTCTTGCGAGCAAGCGGGAAAATATCAATGGAAAAAAGTCGGCAGACATTGTGGGGCGCGGCAGACCAGGAAGCGATGCTCGCAGAACTGACGAGCGATGAGCCGGAGGAAAAGGAAGCGCCGTTGCGCCGCGACGTGCGCTCTCTGGGCCGCCTGCTCGGCGAGGTCTTGCAAGAGCAGGCCGGGCAAATTCTGTTCAATGCGGTCGAAGAACTCAGGCTGCTGGCGAGCGAGTACAGGGAGACGACGCAAGACTTGCGGCCAGCCGAAACGGACCTCCCCTCACACGAATTGATGAAACGCGCCGCGCAAACAATCGGCGGCATGGAACTCATTGAAGCCTATCGCATGACGAAGGCTTTCGCCATCTACTTCGAGCTAACCAATCTAGCGGAGACTAACCACCGCAAGCGACGCCGTCGTGCCGCACAACTATCTCTCACACATCAACCGCAGCCCGGCTCGATTCGCGGCACGCTGCGCCGCATGCGCGAGGCGGGCATGACCCTTGAGACGGCCCTCGAATGGCTCAGCCGCATAGAGGTCGTGCCCGTCTTCACCGCGCACCCGACGGAGGTCGCGCGCCGCACCGTGCTCTTTAAGCGACGGCGCATCGCCGAGAGTTTAGAACGGCTGGACCAATTACCTCTCACGGACGCGGAAGCGGCCCGGCTTGAATCTGACATCAAGACTGAGATAACCGCGCTCTGGCAGACGGATGAGATACGTCGCCGCCCGCCGATTGTGCGTGATGAAATCAAGAT
>JAXDFO010000330.1:0-30436 GCA_034665545.1 Blastocatellia bacterium | reverse complement strand
TCAATCGTCATCGCGGCGATGAACAAGCTGGAGACGGCGGCGACCGCGCAGGTCAAGCGGCTCTATTACGCTCCGGCGCGACGCTCTCACACGACGAAGGCCGAGAACCATAGCACGAAAGTCTCCCTGAGCGAGCTTCACCTGCTCCAACGCCTCATCTATATAGAGTCCGAGCCTTACGAAAGAGCGCGCGAACAATTACAGGACCAGGACGCGCCCGACGCAGAGTTGTTGCTCATACATTTCATCAAGCATCTGGTGAAGACGACCATCAAGCGCAACTCTTTCTACGTCACGCTCGGCATCAGCAGGCTGCTGCACAACTACAGCACAGCCGAGACGATGGAGATTTATAACGTCGCGGTCCAAGACCCCGAACTGGTCAAGGATGATTACTACTACCGTTCGCGCAAGGGGCGTCTGATGCAGGAGATGAAGGAACGCTTCGGCGCGTTGATTAGCATCACTCGCGGGCCGCGCGGCGAAGAGAGATTCGAGACACACGATGCGCCGGATGAGTTCGTAGAGTTGGTGTCGGAATGCCTGGACCAATTTTCTCCGTGGAACACATCATGCCCCGTGCCGGCTTTGCCCGAAAACCCTCTCTTGCCCGATAACTGCTTAAGCTTGCCCGAAAAGTCTATGCAAAGGTCTTTGCAAGGCGATGCAACGTTTGTTGCATAGAGCGGCTTATTTGGGTTTTCGCCTTTGTTTGGCGGGTATTCTAGCCGAGATGAGGTCTTTATGTCTGGTCTTCAGCATGTAGCCCAAACTTTGGTGAGTGATGCCGAGAAAGCGCGCGGCATGTGTGATGCTACCTTCTGCTCTGATTAAAGCTTGCTTTATCAGGTTATGCTCATAAAGCAAGCGGCTTTCGCCTAGAGCCATCGCTTGCTCATCCGAAGTCAGATGTTTGCGCATTTCTTTGACCATCATGCGCGCGGCCTCTCCCGCGCGGTTGGCTGCCCCTATCTGTTCGGAGATGTCAATAGCGCGAAGGAAAGCAGAAAGGGATTGATTGTAGTAAGTGAGACGCGCCAGAGCGACACCGTGAGTTATCAAGGCTTCTGCTAAGAGAGATTGTCTACCGCACTTTTCAAAGGTACAGACCGCCCACCTTGCCGCCTTCTCTGCTTCCGCATGACGGCTCTCAGCCAAAAAGACGCGGGCGCGAGTCTCGTCAACTTGCGCAACTGTACCGTTATCTTTGAGACTCACTAACAAGCGGCGTGCGCGGTCTAAGTGATGATGCGCTCTCTTGAATCTACCTACTTTGAAGTAGAGAAAGCCGAGATTATTTTCCGTTGTGGAAGCAGATGTATCACTATTATTCTTTGCATCAAGAGAGATTCATGGAGCTATATCATAAGCGGTCTAATGTTGAAACCACCTTTCACATGATTAAATCCAAGTTCGGGGATGCGTTGAGAAGTAAGACGGAGCGGGCGCAGATTAATGAAGCATTGTGCAAGGTGCTGTGTCATAACATCTGCTGCTTGATTCAGAGCATGTATGAGTTGGGATTGAAGCCTAAGTTTTGGGCTGTTGCTGCATAAGGAAAGCCCCGCAACTTGCGGGGCTTTCCTTATCTCACTCTACGCTGACTGCTCTAGAAGCTCTTTGAGCAGTTCATGTAATACTTGCACACCTTCCTTCTTGAACCTTTGAACCGTCACATCATCATAATACTGAGCAAGGAACCGCTCCGCTTTATCATCAAATGACCGCATACGCATGGCATTTTCGCCCGTTAACGTCGTCCATCCAAAAGAATCGCCCTCTCTCGCAAGTTCCTTTAGCTGTTCTATTTTGTATTCACGCTTGGCTTGGCTCCCTGATTTCGCCTGTGCTAACTGCCTTGCGTCACCAACAAAACCATGAATTGCAAAAGACCCAAGACCGCCTTGCTCATATTCGGGCAAAGCCCGCCCGCGTCGTCACGACCTACGCGGCGAAGCGGCTCCGGTCCTGCTCGTTCGCGCCTCTCAGTTCGACGGCCTGTAGTTGATAATGGCCCGCCGCGCCGACGATTTTCACCGGCAGGATTTCGATTTTATAAACGCCTGAGAGGTCCGCGACGAGCGAGAGGTCCGTGTGGCCGAGCGGGCTGCCCGTGCCGTTGAATTCGAGGACGCGATTGCCGCCGGGGCCGTAGCTCACGAGTCGCAAGTCTAGCCCGCGTTGCTCCAGGTCGAGCCGCAGGCATTGGCCCGCCTCCATCTTGACCTCATAAGCCTGGCTCTCACCGGCTATAATCTCGCGCTCAATGGTCTCGCCGCCCGGTTCGAGCGGGCGCGCGCCGGTCAGTGATTGTTGGGCCAGGAGCGCGGGCGCGGAAAAGATGAAGAGTAAGACTGAGAAGATGAGGCTTGGGGAGAGACGTACGACTGGTCGGGGGAACATTCCTGAATCTCCTACTTTCCAAGAAGGGTTTGAATCCGGGCCAATAATTGTTTTGAGCATTCCCGCGCGGCTGGCTGGCGGCGGGTACGAAACCTGGACGAGAGTCCAGCAATAAATTTGCAGCAGGATAAAGCCCCGGTTCACCCTGGGCCAGCACAAAAACCTTGCCGGGTGGGTGCGGACTTTTCCTCTCTTTTGTGCTTTAATTAAAGTTAATTTCGGGCGCGGGCGAGTCATAAACAGGAGCCTTCATGATACCCAGGCTGGTCGCTGTCTCCGGCCCCTTGAACGGGTGGATCATCTATCTGGATGAAGACACATTCATTGGGCGTCAGCTTCACAACTCCGTCAATATTCCTGAGAGGCAGGTATCGGGGCGGCACTGCTCTATCACAAGAGAGAGCGGGCGTTACAGGCTGACGGATTTGGACAGTTATAACGGAACGTTCGTCAACGGTCATCGGGTCAGGGAGCGTTGGTTGAGGGAGGGCGACCTCATACAGGTGGGCAATTCGCTGTTCTTCTTCTGGCTGCGAAGGGCCGAAGAGTTGCTCGCCTACACGAGCGCGGAAGCACAGCCCGCCCAGACCATGACGCAGCAAAACTTAACCTCCAGTCAGAATATTACTGCTCAGTTTTAGAGTCATATCCCCTCGCGGCTGAAGAGTCGCTATCTTTATTCGAGCGCGTCCGCGTTGGAATAGCCTTTGCAACAGGCGCAACGTTTACCAGGGCGCGGGGCGTGTCCAATTTCAAAATCGGAAGGAAAGTTAATGTTACTTAAAAAAATTATCGCTATCACTTTTTCGGGCGCGCTGGTATTGACGGCGGCGGGTTTTCAATCCACTCATGCGCAGACCGGAATGGAGGCGCAGCGCGCAGAGAAGGCGCGTGCCAGCGTCGCCAGGAGAGGCACGGGCAAGGACGCTCGCGTCGAAGTGACGCTGGTGAATCGCACCAGGCTGAAGGGCTATATCAACGACGCGGGGAATGATTCGTTCACCCTCGTGGACCGCAAAACGGGTGCGTCGCAGACGGTGGCCTATGCGGATGTCGCGGCGGTCAAGAAGTCGGGCGGCGGTCTTTCGACGAAGACGCTGGTGATACTCGGAGCCGTCGCCGCCGGAGTCATCATCACGGCCATTATCGTCAAGCCAGCCTTCTGCGATGGCGGCGCGCAGACACGCTTCCCCTGTTGAACTTTCAAACTCGGCTATTGAGCGAGGCCGATGCGCCGCATGAACTCATGCAGTCGCGCGTCCGCGCGCAGGTTATCAAGATGCGGGTCAACTCCGACGTAGGTGAGGCCGACCGCGTGCTCGCCCTCCGCCCTGGAAAGCCACTCGAAGGCTTCATCGAGATCACCAATCAATGAATAGATGACCGCTATCTCGTAGGGCGTGACGCCGCTACGCTGCTCGCGCGCGAGCAGTTCATCCAGAGTCGCGCGGGATTCCGACACACGACCGCTCGCGGCCAGCACATGGGCCAACTTCGCCTGCGTCGTCGGCGTATCGCCCGCGAAGGCGCGCTCCTTCTCGTAAACCTCGAAGGCCGCCGCGTGCATGCCCTTGTGCTCGTAGCCCCAACGCAGGACCGCGTGCGCGCCTACGGAGCCCGGGTCGAGCGCGAGCGCGTGCTGGCACTGCGCTATCACTTCATCGAAGCGGCGCGCGAAGTAGAGGACGTTGGCGACCGCCGTGGCGAGCACGGGCGAGCGCGGGTTGATGGCCTGGGCCTGTTTGATTTGGGTGACGGCCTCGTTATGCCTGCCCATTGCGGAGAGGCAGAGGGCGTACCAGTGCCGCGCCGTCGTGTAGTTGGGGTTGAGTTTGACGGCGTGTTGAAAATGCCTGACCGCGCCGATCCAGTCGCGCTCGTACGTAAACTTGATGAAGGCCAGAGAGACGTGACCCTCCGAGAGATTTTCGTCAATCTCCACGGCCTTGAGCGCGGCCTCCTTGGCGCGGTCGAAGGCGTCGGTCGGCGGCGGCTCTATGTACCAGTTGAGCAGCGCGTAGCAGTCCGCGAGGTTAGCGTAACCGAGGGCGAAGCGTTCATCCTTCTCGACCGCGCTTTCAAAGTTAGCGATGGCCCTTTGGAGTCCTTCCGGCGTGCGCTTAATCATGTAATAGCGTCCGGCAAGGTAAAGCTGGTTGGCCTCGCTGTTAGCGGTGAAGGGTTGTTGCGGGTCCGCAGTATTGGTTGAACCGGCATCGCTCCTGTGAACCGGAGATTCCGAGTTATCCGTCGCGCCGCCGCTTTCATCATCCTTCGACGCTCCGCCGCTACGGTCTACGGTCTGACCGCCGAGCGGAATCAGTGCCTCCGTGACTTCGGAAGAAACAGAGTCTTCGAGACTGAGCACGTCAGCCAGCATCTCATCATACTGCCTGGCCCAGACGGTCGCGTTCTTCTCGACATCCAGAAGTTGCACGGAGACTCGTATGCGGTCGCGCACCTGCCGGATGGAGCCGCTCACGACGAAGCTCACGCCGAGTTCGTGTCCAGCCGCGACGGGGTCCACGTTGCCGCCACCGTAATGCTGGACCGCGCTCGGCGGCCTGACGGTAATGCTGCCGACATTACTGAGGCGCGTGACCAGCGCATCCGTCAACCCGACGCCGAGTTGGCTCTCTTCACTCTGCCCCGTTTCGGCTGCGATCATGACTCGCAGGGGAAGGACCGCGACAGACTTTTCCTTTGTCGCTGGCTGTCTGCTGCCCGCGAGCCTCGGCATGATTTCCGTTTTGGGAAACGGAAGGAGGCCGGGAATCGGTCGGCCTTCCTGATGATGCGCGATGTCTCTGCGCAGATGGTCCACCGATTGATAACGACGCCAGGGTTCCTTGTGCAACGCTTTCAAAATAATGTAATCGAGATTGCCCGCCAGTTCGTGTCGCAAGTCATCCATAGATGAAGCGCGCGACTGGCATATCTGGTCCAGCGTCGTCGTCTTGCCGTGAACAGAATAGATAGGAAGGATGTTGACCGCGCGGCTCACGGCATAGCTCGGATAGTCTGCCTCGTCTTCGCAGATGACGCGCGCTATCTCGTAGGGCGCGCGGCTGGGAAAGCCGTAGGGACGATGGCCCGTGAGAAGCTCGAATAGCAGAATTCCCAGACTGTAGATGTCGCTCGCGGGCGTGACGCGCTCGCCTCTGACCTGTTCGGGGCTGGCGTATTCGGGCGTCATCAATCGCATCTCGGTAGCCGTCGGCGCGATGGTGTCGAGCGAGAGTTCGGGGTTGAGCAGCTTGGCGATGCCGAAATCCAGAAGACGTGGCGTGCCGTCGCTGGTGACGAGAATATTGCTGGGCTTGATGTCGCGGTGGACGACGAGGTTCTGGTGCGCGTAATGGACCGCGCCGCAGATTTGGCTAAAGAGGCTGAGGCGTTCGGGCAAGCTGAGCTTCTGGGCGTCGCAGTAATGATAGAGCCGCTGCCCTTCTATGTACTCCATGACGAAATAGGGCAGGCCGTCTTCGGTCGTGCCTCCGTCCAGAAGCGGCGCGATGTTCGGGTGGTCCAGGCTGGCTAAAATCTGTCGCTCGCGGCGAAAGCGGCTGAGCACAAAGTCCGTGTCCATCCCGCGCTTGATGAGCTTAATCGCCACGCGCTTTTGAAACGCATCGTCGGCGCGCACGGCCAGAAAGACCGTGCCCATCCCGCCACGGTCTATCTCGCGCACGATGCGATACGCGCCGATGCGCCTGCCGATAAGCGGCGAAGGCTCTATGATAGGCGAGCTATCGGAAGCCGCTTCTTCTTCGGCGGCTGGTGAAGAATTGAGTTGGCCCGAATGCTCGTAATAATCTATGAGCGTGACGACCTCTTGAATGAGAGATTCGTCGCCCGCGCAAGCCTCCAGCAGAAAGGCATGGCGGTCGCCGGGCGCGCGTTCTATCGCCGCGTCAAAAATCTCCTCGACATCCTTCCTACGTTCGGAGTGCATATCTGACATCTATTGAATCGCTAATCTGGAATCCCCTATGATGATGAACCGGACAAGTATAAAAGAGTCTCAGAGTTGTATCAACGCGAGGCCGCTCAAAAGCTGCGTAGCATCCTCGCGCCGGATGAAATTGGGCCAATAATTCGGTCGTCTCCTAAGTTTGAAAATATGGGCCAATGTTTATCAGGCTAAGATTTTCAAACTTAGGACACTAGTCTGGGGCACGGAAAGTTGACTTTGCTCAAGACGTTTGCGAACCTTTCAAGTAAGCGATAATCACTTATGAGGTTGAAGATGGAAACCGTAGATAAGAAGCGGGCCTTAATCGTCGTTGACGTGCAGAACGATTTTTGTCCCGGCGGCGCGCTGGCCGTCAGTGAAGGCGATGAAGTGGTAGCTCCGCTCAATCGGCTCATCGAACAATTTCTGGCGCGCGGCGATTACGTCTTTAAAAGCCGGGACTGGCATCCGGCGCAGACCAAACACTTCGCGCAGTACGGCGGGACGTGGCCCGTTCATTGTGTACAGGGAACGCGCGGCGCGCAGTTTCACGAAGAGTTGATTGCAGACCCGCGCATAGAAATCGTCTCCAAAGGCATGGGCGACGAGGACAGCTATTCGGCGTTTGACGGGACGAGCCTCGCCGCTCGTTTGCGTGAGCGCGGCGTCGCAGAAGTCTGGGTCGGCGGCCTGGCGACGGATTACTGCGTCAAGAATACCGCGCTCGATGGCTTGCGCGAGGGCTTCGAGGTCTTCGCCGTCGCGGAGGCCATGCGCCCCGTCGAAGTCAAACCCGGAGACGGCCAACGCGCCATCGAAGAGATGCAACAAGCCGGAGCACAGATAGTTTGAAAAGCAGGAGCCAGGAGTCAGAAGCCAGAATTAAGAAGCCGGATGTGATAGCTCCAAACGCTTTTCTTCCTACTCCTGGATTCTGGCTCCTGGCTGCTGCTTTTGAGAAGGACCATTATGGGCACACTCAATATTGACCGTTATCACGCGGCGATGGGCAACGCGTCTTACAAGGACGTGACGAGGCTGCACGACAAGCCTCTGAGCGAGGCGAAGGCGACCTTTTATGTGACGCAGCGAAAGCTGCCCTTCGCTCCCTGCCTGGGCCATGAAAGGTTAGTGCGCTCTCTGGTTGATAGCCAGATTGACCGCCCGCGCCTGCGTTCTCTGGAACAGGATCGCGGCGGCCTCGAACTCTTCGCCAAGGCGATTGAAGACATGGGCGTGGTCGGTGCGGTGCGCGCCGTGCGTCCCGCGACCATCGTTTTCGCGCAAGAGCCTTTCGCGGATATTACTGGTCCATTCGGATTGACGCAGGCGCAGGAGATTAAATTTGAGCATGCCTTTGACCTGCCGATGACGACCGCCGCGCTCGCCATGCAATTTCGCATGGCGGCGGGCACGCGCTGGCTCTCGGACTTTTCACTGCGCCGCAGTGGCGACATAGAGCGCGCCGTAGAGGTTGCGACCTATGCCTTCATCGGCGGCTTTAACGACACCTCAAACATGGAGGCCGCGCATCGTCTTGAAATCCCTGCGGTCGGCACAGAGGCGCACTACTGGCAGCAGGCGTACATTGAATATTTGCGCGAGCCTGAGATGGACGCGCGCACCGGCAAGCCCAAACATTTCGAGCAGGTCGCCTTCGAGCGTTGGCTCGACGCGAACCCGAACGGGACGACGCTGCTCTTAGATACGATTGACGTTCACATGGGCGCGGTTCACGCCGCGATGGCCGCGACTTCAACCGCAGCGCGCCGCAAAGCCTTCAAGGGTTACAGGGTGGATTCGGGCGACCTCGCGGATTTGGGCGCGTGGTGCTTGCGCTTCTTCGAGGCCAACGGGCTGCACGGATTGATGCCGATTCTGACGGGCGACCTGGACGTGGAGAAGGTCAGGCATATCGTCTCGGAATTCCCTGAGGCGGCGGGCTTCGGCATCGGCACGAAGCTTTCGAGCGAGGTCCAATCTATCGCGGGCGTCATCTTCAAACAATGCCTCATCGAAGGACAGCCGACCTTGAAGGCTTCCAACAATCCTGAGAAGACGACGCTGCCCGGTCGTCTTCAAATCTTTCGCGGGACGAACGCGGGCGGCGATTACGTGGGCGATATCATCGGCCTTGATGATGAGACGCCGTCCATTCCCGGCGCGATCCGCGTCGAACGCCTGCTCATGCCCTTCTGGGAAAACGGCCAGCACGCGCCCATCCCGTCCATCGAGAAACAGAAAGCCTTCGTCGAAGAGCAGCGCAGACGCTTTCGTGACATAGACAACTATCCCTGCGCGTTGAGCGAACGCTTGCGCCTCCTCCGCGACGACTTGACCGCGCAGATGAGAGTGGACCAATCCGGCTGGGAAGGCTTGCTCAAAATCCCGGACGAAGTAACTTCGGAGTTGATAGAGACGAAATAGTTTGAAAGCGGTGAACGCCCCGCGCACGCTCACTCGATTCAGCATCAATCTCAACTTCCTCACTTCGCCAACTTCGCCGCTATCTTGTATAATATTTTTCATCTCAACCGATATTTCCTTAAAAGCTACAGGGAGTCTGAACCGATGAAACTCTTGATTCTTGTCTCGCTCATGCTGTGCCTGCCGCTTTTGGCCCAGGCGCAGGGCGGAGAGCGCAAAGTTTTTCCGTATAAGTATACGATTGATGATTTGCCGAACGGGCTGCGATTGATAACTATCCCGACGGACTATCCGAACCTGGTGGCGAGCTATATCGTCGTCTCGACGGGTTCGCGCAACGAGATAGAACAGGGCAAGAGCGGCTACGCGCATCTCTTCGAGCATCTCATGTTTCGCGGCAGCGAACGCTTCACCTCCGAGGAACGCGACGCGATTCTCAAACGCGCGGGCGCATCCACCAACGCCTATACCACGGACGACCGCACCGTTTATCACGGCGTCTTCTCCAAAGAGGATTTGGACAAGGTGATAGAGTTGGAGGCCGACCGCTTCGAGCATTTGAAGTACGCGCCCGATGCTTACAAGACCGAGACGCGGGCCGTGCTCGGCGAGTTCAATAAGAACAGCGCGGACCCCGAAGAGAAGCTTTACGAAGTCTTGCGCGCCACCGCCTATAAACAGCATACCTACTCGCACACGACGATGGGCTTCATCGAAGACATAGAGGACATGCCCAACCAGTATGATTACAGTTGGGAGTTTTACAAGCGTTACTATCGCCCGGAATACACGACCGTCGTGCTCGTCGGCGATGTCACGAGAGCGCACGCGCTCTCGCTGGTCCAGAAATATTTCGGAGACTGGAAGCGCGGCAACTACATGCCGCAGATTCCCAAAGAGTCTGAGCAGACAGAGCCGCGCACGGCCCATGTGCCCTGGCCCTCCGAGACGCTGCCCCTGGTTTACGTCGCCTTTCGCGGCCCGGCCTATTCGGATGTCAACAAGGACAAGGCCGCGCTGGACCTGCTCGCGCCCGTCGCCTTCGGCCCCAACTCAGACCTCTACCAGCAACTCGTCTTGAAGGAACAGAAGGTAGAGTCGCTCGATTATTCGTTCAGCAATCGCATGGACCCGGAGTTGTTCATGGTCTCCGCGCGCATCAAGGATGAGAAGGACATGGATAACGTGCGCCAGCAGATTATCCAGACCTTCAAACGATTCACGACCGAGCCGATTCAACAAACGAAACTGGACTCGACGCGCTCGCGCCTGCGCTACAGCTTCGCGCTCGGCCTCAACAGTTCGGAAGCCATCGCTGGCGCGCTGGCGCAGTTCATCGCGCTGCGCCGCACGCCCGAAACGATAGACAAGCTATACGCGCTCTATGACCAGGTGACGCCGGACGACATACGCGCGGCGGCCTCTCGTTATTTCGTGGACAAACACCGCACCATCGTCACGCTGGCCGCGAAGAAGGACAGCAAGGAGGCTGGAAAGTAGAGATGTTACGCATATTCATAGCTTGTCTCATGACCTTAACTTTAACGATGTCCACCTTCGCAGCCAACACAACCAACAAGCAAAAGAGCGTGCGCGGCGCGGCGAGCAACAACGTGCTGCTCCCGAAAAGCTCTCCTCTCATCACCTTTCGCATACTCTTCAAGACCGGCTCCGCCAGCGACCCCAAAGGCAAAGAGGGCGTCGCCGCCTTGACCGCCGCGATGCTCGCGCAGGGCGGCACGCGCACGCTCTCTTACGACCAGATTGTCGAAGCGATGTACCCGATGGCGACCAGCTTCGGCTGGCAGATTGACAAGGAGATGACGGTCTTTAACGGGACCACTCACCTCGACAACCTGGACCATTATTACTCGCTCATCAGTGGGATGCTGCTGGACCCAGGCTTTCGCCAGGAGGATTTCACGCGTCTCAAGGCGGACGCCATCAACTATCTGAAGAACTCCCTGCGCGGCGGCAACGATGAGGAACTCGGCAAGGAAGTCCTCTACAACATGATTTACGCGGGCGGCCATCCATACGGCCACCAGAATCGCGGCGCGGTCAGCGCGCTCGAAGCCCTCACGCTCGCGGACGTGCGCGATTTCTATCGCAAGAATTACACGCGGGCCAACCTCTTGATCGGCCTGGCGGGCGGCTATCCCGCTTCGTTTCCGCAGAAGATGGAGGCGGACTTTGACAAGCTGCCGAAGGGCAGGGAGAGCAACGCGAAGTTTGCCGCGCCGAAGGTCGCTACGGGCACGCGCATCGAAATCGTCAAACGCGAGACACGCTCGACCGCCATCTCGCTCGGCTTTCCTATCAACGTCACGCGCGCAGACAAGGACTGGCCCGCGCTCGCCGTCGTCGCTTCATACCTGGGCCAGCATCGCTCGTCCAACAGCTTTCTTTATCAACGCCTGCGTGAAGCGCGCGGCCTCAACTACGGCGACTACGCCTACATAGAATATTTTCCGCGCGGCATGTTCCAGTTCGAGCCTGACCCGAACCTCGCGCGCCAGCAGCAAATCTTTCAAATCTGGATTCGCCCCGTCGAACCGCAGAACGGCCACTTCGCCCTGCGCGCCGCGCTCTACGAATACGACAAGCTGGTGCGCGACGGCATGTCGCGCGAAGCCTTTGAAGCGACACGCGAATTCCTGACCAAGTACGTCAACATCCTGACGCAGACGCAGGACGCCGAACTCGGCTACGCGCTCGATAGCCGCTACTACGGCATCGCCAACTTCAACGCCTACATGCGCGAGCAACTCGCTAAATTAACTTTGGAAGATGTCAATCGCGCCCTGCGCCAGTATCTCAAGACCGACAGCATGCGCATCGCCATCATCACTAAAGATGCCGAAACCCTGCGCGACGCCATCACCACCAACAAGCCCTCGCCCATCTCCTACAACGCGCCGAAGCCCAAAGAGATTACCGACGAGGACAAAATCATAGAGAGCTACAAAATCAACGCCCGGCCCTCCGATGTCACCATCGTCCCGGTCGAACAGGTCTTTCAATAAAGCAGCGTTCACCACCGCAGACACAGAGCACGCAGAGGGCGCACAGAGAGAATTTGATTCACAACTCTCTGTGCCCGCTCTGTGTTCTCTGTGTCTCTGTGGTGAACTACCAGTTCGCTGTATATTCAGGCGAGGTCCATTCTAATCGCCGCTCTCTGCGCCGACTTCAATTCTCTCTTGTTCCTCATCACTCTCGGCCACGCTTTCGCTGTGCGGCGTGGTCTCGTCTTCGATTGGTCCAGAGCGTTGTCGTCGCGCGAGGGACGTTCGGAGACTTTCTTTCAAACGTCCATAGGCATTACTGGTCCTGAAACTTATTGCGCGGAGGCGTGATGTCGCGCCGAGGTCGTCAAGGAGCGAGTAGGCGACGGGCGTGGCAATCAGTGTCAGGAGCAGCGAGAGGGTTTGCCCGCCGATGACGACGACCGCGATAGAACGTCTCTCTTCCGCGCCCGGACCAGTGCCGAGCGCGAGCGGGAGCATTCCTGCGACGAGCGCGAGCGTCGTCATCAGAATCGGTCGCAGCCGGTCGCGGTTGCCCTGCATGATGGCGTCGTATCTGGCGAGACCCTTCGCGCGCAGGTTGTTCATGTGGTCAATCTGCAAGATGGAATTTTTCTTGACCACACCGAAGAGGACCAGCACGCCGAGCGCGGAATATAGATTGAGCGTATCGCCCGTGCCCCACAAAGAGAGCAACGCGAAGGGCACGCTCAAGGGCAGGCTGAGGAGAATCGTCAAAGGGTGGACGACGCTCTCGAACTGCGAGGCGAGAATCATGTACATGAAAGCGATGGAGAGCAGAAAGGCCCAGATGAATTCGTAAAACGTTTTCTCTAATTCACGCCCGCGCCCCGAAATCGTCGTCGTGTAAGCCGCCGGAAGATTCATCCCTGCCGCCGCGCCGCGCAAGGCTTCGAGCCTGTCGGCCAGCGCGTAGCCGGGCGCGACCGACGCGCGCATAGATGCCTGACGTTGCCGGTCCAGCCTGTCTATGCGAGAAGGGCTGATGTCCTCCTTGATGGTCACAAGGTTGTCCAGCCGCACCAGCCCCGTGCGCGATGAAGGAACGTAGAGACGCGAGATGGTCGCCGCGTCCTTGCGGTCCCTGTCGGTCAAGCGAAGTTGCACGTCGTAATCTTCGTTGATGGACGGGTCATGAAAGCGCGTCACCTGTTCGTCGCCTCCGACCATCAGGCGCAGGCCCGTCGAAATATCCGAAGTGTCAACGCCGAGGTCCGCCGCCCGCGCCCTGTCTATCTGCACGCGAAACTCCGGCTTGTCCAACTTGAGCGTCGTGTCCGTATCAACGATGCCGCCGAGTTCTTTAGACTTCGCGCGCAACTCTTCCGCGTAACGCGCAAGCTGCGTAAGCTCCGGCCCGCGAAAGACGAAGTCAATCTCGAAATTGCCGCCGCCGAGATTGAACGAAGGCGCGTTGCGCACGCTCACGCGCATCGGCGCGTACTTGCTCAGACGCTTGCGCACTTCCTGCATCACATCGCGCTGCGTGTAGTTGCCTTCAAAAGCCTCAAGCGGATGACCGCGCTTGAGGCTCTCCCATAATCGAGTGATGCTGAACGTGCGTTCTTCATGCGGAGCGATGCGAACGTATGCGCCGCCCTGGTTGACGCCGCCCAGAAACGAGCCGCCCGCGTTTGACAGGACCAGCCGCACGCCCGGCGTCCGCAGCAGTTCATTTTCAATAGCACGCATCGCAACATCCAACGCCGCGAGGCCAGTTCCCTCCGGCGCGTTGACGCCAACTTCAAACTCCGCCTCGTCCACGTTCGTCGGAATGTACTCCTGCTTGACCAGACGATAGAGCGGCACGTTCGCCGCGATGACTAACAAAGCGAGCGCGGCCACCAACAGCCTGTGCCTCATCGCCAACGCCAGCAGCCGCGTATAGCCACGGTCCAGCCAGGCGTAAAAGCCCCGACGAGAGGCTGCCTGTCTCTCATCATCATCAATATCATGCCCGCCGCCATGCCCCGCCGCCGCATCCTCCGCGCGCAACAGCCTCGCGCTCATCATCGGCGTCAGGGTGAACGAGACCAGCAGCGAGACCATAATCGCCACCGCCGCCGTGATGCCGAACTGGTACAGGAAGCGACCCGAAATCGAAGACATGAAAGAGACCGGCAGGAAGATGACGACGAGCGAGAAGGTCGTCGCCATGACGGCGAGGCCGATGTCTGCGGTCGCCTCCTTCGCCGCGCGCATCGCCGTGATGCGTTTCTCTTCTACGAAGCGGAAGATGTTTTCCAGGACCACTATCGCATCGTCAATCACGACGCCGACCATCAAGACGAGCGCGAGCATCGTCACGCTGTTGAGAGTGAAGTTGAGCGCGCGCATCATCCCGAAGGTAGAGATGACAGAGGCCGGAATCGCCACGCCCGCGATTAAAGTCGAACGCCACGAGCGCATGAAGAGCAAGACGACCAGGCACGCCAGCATGCTTCCCAAAACCAGATGCACGGAGATTTCGTGGAGCGCGGCTTCTATGTAACGCGACTGGTCGCGTATGACTTCGAGCTTGACATCCTCCGGCATCTGCCCACGGACGCGCTCAAGCTCACGCTTGACGTTATTGATAACTTCCACCGTGTTCGCGCCAGACTGCCTGCGCACTTCGAGCGTCACCGTCGGCGTCCCGTTCAGGCGCGCGAGCGAACGTTGCTCTTTGGTCCCGTCTTCTATGCGCCCGATGTCTTTGATACGAATCGGAGAGCCGCCCGTCGTCGTCACGACGAGTTCGTTCATCTCGCGCGGGTCCGTATAACGGCCCAGCGTGCGCAGGACCAATTCGCGCCTGCCCTCTTCGACGTTGCCGCCCGGCACGTCCGCGTTCTGTCGCTGCAAGGCGTTGCGCACCTGCGTAATCGGAATCTTGTAGGCGGCCAGCCGCTCCGCATCAATCCACACATTGATGGCGCGTTCGAGGCCGCCAACGACCGCCACTTCACCGACGCCGCCCGCGCGTTCAAGCTGCGGCTTGATAATCTTGTCGCCGAGTTCTGTCAACTCGCGCAGCGAACGGTCGGCAGAGAGTGAGACGGTCAGGACGGGCGTCGTGTCGTTGTTGAATTTCTGGACCACTGGCGGCCTGACATCCGGCGGCAAGTCGCGTATCACAGTGCTCACGCGGTCGCGCACGTCCTGCGCCGCCGTGTCTATGTCGCGGTTCAAGTTGAAGGTGGCGATGATGATGGATGTGCCCGGCGCGGAGACGGAGCGCAGTTGGTCTATCCCGTCAACCGTATTGACGACCTCTTCGATGTGTTGCGAGACGAGAGTTTCCATCTCTTCCGACGACGCGCCCGGCAAGTTCGTCCGCACGCTCACCGTCGGCAAATCAACGGACGGGAAACGGTCCACCCCGAGCCGGAAATAACTCGCCGCGCCGACCACCGCCAGCGCGAGAATAATCATCGTCGCAAAGACCGGACGCTTGATACAAATTTCCGCGAGCTTCTGCATAACGATTGGAGTCTGGACTTTATTCCGTGACGGCGACCGCCTGGCCCGATTGTAGATTACCCGGATTGACTATGACCGCATCGCCTATGTTGACGCCGGAGAGGATTTCGGTCCAATCCGCCGCGCGCCTTCCGGTCGTGATGGCCTTTTCGAGAGCCTTGCCGTTCTGCACGATGATGACTTTCTCGATTCCCGCGAAGGTGACGATGGCGCTGGTGGGCACGGTGGCAGCCATGCCCGCGTCATTCGTGATGATGTCCGCGTGCGCGAACGCGCCGGGACGCAAGCTGCCGTTATTGCTCACGTCGGCTTCCGCGACGAGGACGCGATTCTGTTCGGTGATGGTCGGGCTGAGACGTTTAATGCGACCCAGATAAGCGTTCGGGTCGCCCTCGACCGTGATGCGCACGCTCTGGCCCACGCGCACATCATGGGCCGCGCGCTCCGGCACTTCCGCGCGCAATCGCAAGGGGTCCATACGCACTATGCTGGCGATGGGCGCGCCCGCCGCCAGATATTCACCGACGCTCGCGCGCTTCTCCTGCACGATGCCGTCCATCGGGGCGTAGACGTTAGTGTCCGCTAACTGCTGACTGGCGAGCGCGAGTTCCGTGCGACGCTGGACCAGTAAAGCCTGACGATTGCGTATCTCCTCGATGGCATCTTGATAACGGCTCTGGGCCACCTTGTAAGCGGCGTCAGCCGATTCATACTCGGCGCGCGCGATGACTCCCTGCTCCACCAGCGTCACGGCGCGCTCGCGCGTCGTGCGCGCCTCATCCATCAACGCGCGAGCCTGCCTGACCGTGCCCGTCTCTTCAGGGTTGACGCGGTCATCCGTGCCGTCAGGCGAGAGGCCCACGCGGGCGCGCGCCTGGGCCAACGCGGCCCCGGCCTGTTCTATGCGTAACTGATAATCGGTCGGGTCCACCTGCGCGATGAGTTGGCCGCGACGCACGACCGTGCCCAGGTCAATCGTGATACTGCGCAAACGTCCCGGCACTTTAACGCTCGCCGTCGTCTGGTCGTAAGCGGCGAGCGTGCCGTTGACCGTCACGGTCTGGCCCACAGGCATCTCCGTGACGCGCGCCGTCTTGACCTGCCTGACTGCTCCCCTCTCATCGCCCGCCGGATTTTGACTCGACGACGCGGGATAGCCGCTCTTGCATGCCGCGCAAGTTAAAGCCGCGACTATCAACAGGCCAGAGACCACCGCGAGACGAACCGTCAAGCGCAATCGTAATGGACCAATAACGGGTTCCGACATGCAAGCTATCATAAAGTAGAAAGGCGAAAGGCGAAGGGTGAAAGTGAGGACACAGCTTTCGCCCTTCCAACTTTTCTTCTATCCTCCGAAGCTGCGACGAAAGAGGTAGGACATCTTGATGAAGAAAGTTCTGCCGTTGCGACGAAAGCCCGGCTCCAGTTGTCCGTTGATAGGGCTGAAGGCGTTGCGATTCACGTCGTCGTTATAGCCAATGTAGAGGGCCGTGCCGGGGTTCGGCGTCCAGGCGAAAAGAAACTGGGCGCGGGCGCGCGCAGAGAGCGTGGAATAGTCAACGCGCGCGCGCGCGGCGATGAATCTGGTGAACTGGTACGTCCCGCGCAGCGAGTATAAATTATCGTCGAAGGCGATGAGATGATTATCGTCGCGGACGAGCCTGTTCTTGGTGAAGTTGAGCGTCAGGCGCAGGGCGTTGGTCGGCTGGTAATAAGCGTTGCCCGTGATGTCCAGCAGATTGCCCGCGCCGGGGTCGAGCGGTTCCTGGCAGATGGACGGCGGGTTATCCACATCGCAGAGTCCTGCGGCTTCTGCCTGCTGCGCTTGAAAGAAGGCGGGGCTGACGCGCGGGAATTTTCGACCGCCGCCGAAATCAAAATCGAACGTGCCCATGCGATAGGCCGTCTTGATAGTGCCGCCGTATTTCTTCTGCGATGTTGAATATGAGGCGACGAAGTGTTGCTTGGCGGTCGAGCGTTCGCTCGAACCGAAGAAGATGCCGTCCTGCGTGGCCGTCCGCTTGGCTCCAAACTCTTCCTCAATCAAACGTTCATAGCCGCGCCTGTATGCCACCCAGAACGTTTTGCTGTTCTGAAAATTCCAGCCAACGGTCGCGTCGCTTTCCCAGATTTGCGAGCGGCCCTGGAAATCGTAATCGAAGTGATGAAAACTCTCGACCCACCATGAGACGAGCTTCTTCTTCTGGTTCGGGTCGGAGAAATAGCGTATATCGAAGCTGCTAAAGTTGGTGTTGACGCGCGAGTTGAACCCCAGTTCGGCGCGGTAATAATTGGTGTAACCTTCGCCGTAGAGGGTCGTTCCCCAATTGCGCCCGGAGACATCGTAGGAGATGGAATAAGCCATGGCGTTGCCGGTTCGGTAAACGTTCTTATCCTGCTCCGGGTCATAGAAGAAACGGCGCGAGTGCGTGCCGAGCAGTTGAAAATCGAGCGTCGTGATTTTGTTCAAACGAAAGCGACCGTCGAAGCCTCCGACCTCGTTGTGCTTGTCCACAAAGTTATAGCTCGTGGCAATCAAGCCGAGGTTGTTCTCCTTGCCCACGTCGCGCTTCAAGCGCAGGACAGCAATGTTCGCATTATGGTCCAGATAACGGAAGTTGCTCGGCCTGAGCCTTTCATCCCCGACGATGTTTCCCGGTCCATTATCCGAAGCGACGAGCAATCCGAAGCTGTTGCGCTCGCGCTTGCCCGAAAGCTTGACGGCCACATCAGGGTCCACGATGGCACGCGTGTGCAGGACCGTCAAGAGCGTCTGGAAAACCTCCTTGCCTTCGAGGAAGAAGGGACGACGTTCGGGGAAAAATATCGGGAAACGCTGGTTGGTCGTGACCACGAGTTGGTCCGCCTCGACCTGCGCGAAGTCTGGATTGACGGCGAGGTCGAGCGTGATGGTCGGAGTGATGCCGTATTTCGCCGTCAGTCCCACGTCAAATTTGAGAGGCTCGTTGACGAAGCGTCCCTGGTCCAGTATGCCACTGGGCGGGGGCGTGTAGGCGCGCGCGCGTTTGCCAGTCTCGGAGAGAGTCAGGCTGGGAATCAATTCAAGCGTGTGCTCGGTCGAAATGTTTTCGAGGCCGGTGACGTGCCCGGCCTGGCTGAGAATGCTCGTGTCGCTGCGCGAAAGCGGCATCCATGAATCCTGCTCGTGGTTGAGTCGCAGGATGTTGCGGAAGACCTGCACGCCCCACAGCTTGCCTTTGCCAGACTCGTAGCGCAGCGACTTGAACGGCACGACGGCCTCAATCGTGTAGCCGTCTTCCGTCAACATCCCCTTCGATTCCATCACGATGTCAACGGTGAAATCCACGCCGGAGCCTTCCGTGCGTATGCCGTCCTGCTGAACGCCGAAGGGATTGAAGACGAGGACGTAAGCCCTGCGCTTGTCGTTGTAGGTGTCCAGAAGGATGCGTATCGTGTCGTCGTTGGCGAGGATGTCATCTCGCTTGGCGACCGTCGCGCGCACCTTCGATGGGTCGTCGTGAGCGTGAAAGGCTATGTATAGATTTCTCGAATCGTAACCGAGGTAGGTTTCCGTCGGATAGGAAGGAGGCGTGTTATCGCCGGGCACGACCTGATAAAAATCTTTGAGGACGGTGGCCCCCTTCCAGACCTCGTCATCAAGCTTGCCGTCAATCAAGGGTGGCTTATCGAAACGCACGAGGCGCACGGGCTGCGCCTTCTCCGGCGGCAAAGTGATGGCGGCCTTCGTGCTGTTGCTGACGGCGTCGGTGGTCTTGATTTGAGATGTCTTGACTTCGGCTGGCCGCGCTGCCGTTGAAGGTGCGCCCGTCGCGCTCGCAGGCGAAGGAGAGAGAGCGGGCGCGGGTGAGGGCGTGGGAGACGGTTCGAGCGACTGTTGCTGCGCGTGAGCGGCGGGCGGGCAACAGAGGACTAGAACGGCTAGAAGGAGGAGGACCGCATTTCTCATTTTAAATTCGTCATTTCCTTTATCCGCCCGCGAGCGGACGATTTAATTGGACCACAAACTCACTTGATGCTGCGACGGTAGAGGTACGAGAGCTTGACGAAGAACGTTCTGCCGTTGCGCCGGAAACCGGGTTCCAGATTGCCCGTGAAGGGATTAAAGCCGTTCCGGTTGAGGTCGTCATTATAACCTATATAGAAGGCCGTGCCAGGGTTGGGCGTCCAGCCCAGTAGGAATTGCCCGCGCATGTTCGCCGCCAGCGTGTCATAGTCCACGCGCGCACGCGCGAAAGTAAACCTGGTGAACTGGTAGGTCGCGCGATACGAAAAAATATTATCGTCGAAGACGACCCGCTGAGAGTCACGACGCACGAGCCGCTCCTTCGTGTAATCGAGCGACATGCGGAGCGCGTTCGTCGGTTGATAAGTCACGCTCGCGTCAAAGTGCAACTGGTTGCCGGGGCCGGGGTCTTGTTGCGGAAAGCAGATGGCGGGCGGCGTGCGCGGGCTGCCGTCCGGCGCGAACCTGGCGCAAAGACCCTGCGCCGTCGCGGTGCGCGCGAGAATCGCGCCCGGACTGACGCGCGGGAATTTTGGACCAGCGCCAAAGTCCAGGTCGAACGCGCCCCAGTTGTAGACCGTGAAATAGTTGAACGCATACTTCTTGCTGATGGTCGTGCTGAAGAAATGGTAGATATTATTTCTTCTGGTCGAACGCTCGTTATCATCGCCCGCGAACTGGCCCGAATTTATCACGCCCGGCTTGCGTTTCGGTCCAAACTCTTCCTCGAACAGACGCTCGTAGTTATGGCTCACGCCGACGCCCGCGTTGGTCTGGTGTTTAAAGTTGAAGTTCGCCTGCGTCTCGCTGCCGTAGTACTGCGAGCGTCCCTGCCAGTCGAAGTTCGTGTCCACATATTCATGTAAGTTCATGCTGATGAGCGTCGCCTTCGGCTTCGGCTCCGTGTTGTAGCCGACGTAGACGCCCTCATGGTTGGTATTGATGCGCCGCGTAAACCCTAAGTCGGCGCGGTAGTCGCGCGTGCGCCCGTCGCCATCGAAGAACCAGAAGAGGTGACGCTTGCTGACTTCGTAGTGAGCGGAATAGCCGAAGGCGTTGCCGTTGCGATAGAAGCTCTGGCCCGCGTCCGGGTCGAAGAAGAAGCGGCGCGAAGTCGTGCCGATGACCTCGAAGCTCGCCACCGTCACCGGGTTGAGTTTGAAACGTCCGTCGAAGCCCACCAGTTGATTATGTCGCTCTATGAAATTGTAGCTGGTGGCGAACATTCCGATGGTGGATTCCCTGCCGACATCGTGCTTGACGCGCGCGATTCCGATGTAGGCTTTCTTGCCTCCGAACTTTTCTATCTCGGCCTGGTTGTTAGGGTCTTCGCGTTCCTCGTCGCTGAAATTTCCCGGCCCCTTATCCGAAGCGAGCAGGAGTCCGAAGGTATTGCGCCCGCGTTTGCCCGTCAGCTTGGCGGCGAACTGCGGTTGGATGATGGCGCGCGTGTGGACGACGGTGTTCTGCGTGTTGAAAATATCCTTGCCTTCGAGGAAGAAGGGTCGCTTCTCTTCAAAGAAGATAGGGAAACGCTGGTTGACCTTGACTACGGTCTGGTCCGCTTCGACCTGCGCGAAGTCCGGGTTATAGGTGAAGTCGAGCGTGATGGTCGGGGTCAGCGTGTACTTGGCCGTGAGGCCGATGTCGAAGGCGAGCGGCTTATTGAGGATGCGCGTGTTGGTAAAAGGGTCTTGCGTGCTCGCCGGAAAAGGCGAAGAGGGCAAGCCGGGCGCGCGGCGGCCCGTCTCCGAAACCGTGAAGCTCGGAATCAGTTCGAGGGTCCGTTCGGTCGAGATGCCTTCGAGGCCCGTGATGTGGCCTTCTTGATTCAAAGTCCCGGAGATGTCGCGGCTGAGGGGCATCCATGAATCCTGCTCGTTATTATTTCGCTTGATGGTGCGAATGAAATGGACGCCCCAGAGCTTGCCCTTGCCCGCCTCGTAGCGCAGAGACTTGAAAGGGATGGCGACCTCAATCGTGTAGCCTTTGTCCGTCACCTCGCCCTTCGATTCCATCACGATGTCAACGCTGAAGTCCTCGCCGCCATTCTCCGTAAAGACGGCGTCGGCCTGCACGCCGAGCGGGTTGAAGAAGAGTTCGTAAGCCTTGCGCTGGTCGTTGAAGGTATCTATGAAGAGTCCGGCCCAGTCGTCATCGAAGATGGCATCACGCTTGGCGACAGTCGAGCGCACTTTTCCAGGTTCGTCATGCGCGCGGATGCCTATGTAGAGAAAACGCGCGTCGTATCCGACCATCGCTTCGGTCGGCTGCGAGGGCTGTATGTTATCGCCTGGCCGAATCTGGTAGAAGTCTTTGAAGACGGGAGCCTGCGACCAGACTTCATCATCGAGCTTGCCGTCAATGACGGGCGGCTTGTCGAATTTAACGATGTGAATGGGTTGCGCTTTTTCCGGCGGGACCGGGACGCTCTTGCTGGCGGTCTTCTTCTTCTTATCCTGCGGCGCGGGCTTCGCTTCCGGCGCGGGTAGAGTGTCAGTTATCCTGGCCGCCGCGCTCGTTTCAGGCGCGAACGTGAAGAGGACGTAGAGGCGATTGAACTTCTGCGTGACGCTCGCGCTCGCGCCCGTTTGTAGATGAAAGGAAAAGTATAGATCGTCTCCGCGTCTCTCAACTTGCGCGTTATCGAAACCGCGTCCGCGCAAACTTTCATTCGAGAGAAAACCTGCGGAGGCATGCGGGAGTCGCACGTAGAAGCTCTCGCCGCTCCTGTACGACTGGTAATCATTGAGCGGCGCGTCGGAGATAATCGTCACGCGCGAGCCTTCGGGCAAGTCCGCGCTCAAGGGCTGCGCGATGCGCTTCGTCGCCGCCACAATCGAGGGCGTTGAGAGGGACGCGCGCGTTGAGTTTAAGACCGGCGGCGTTTCCCGCAAGGCCACCGCCCCCCCTGCATCCTGCGCCCGCGCGCCCGCCGTGCAGAAGCAGTAGGCGAAGAGCATGATGAGCATCATGCGAAACGATGTGCGATGAAAAATATCAACTCTGCCGGAATGACCGGCGAGGTGCGGTAGGATGATTTTCATAATCAAAGTGACCTGAAGTCTGTTGATGTGTCTGGGCTTTCTTAGACTCAGACGCTCGGCGCGCTAGATTGGCGGGCGACTTCTTCATGGGGGAGAGACAGTCGTCACCCGGTCCTGCTTGAGCGTACAGCCTTTAACGTTTGAAGGCGCGCTTCGGTTTCATTTTGGACCAACCGAAACGAATTTTCGGATGATGATGCGTTCATGATAAAGGCGATGAAGAGTCAACGATTCTCGCCCCGTTCAATATCCCGGACCACTTCCGAAATTTCGGATGGACCACACAATCGAAGAGACACGAAAGAGGTCGAAAGAGTTGTTCGCCTGCTCTACCTTCTTCGGTCCTCTCGCTTTATTAAGACACTTTACGACCGCGTTATGTTAACCGGTCCAAAAATAGAATGCGGGCAGAGCCCCCAGGCTCTGCCCTCTCATTCGCCGGATTAAACTTTCGCCCTTCAGAAACTCTTCCTAAACAAGTAAGACATCTTGATAAAGAACGTCCTGCCGTTGCGGCGGAATCCTGGTTCCAGGTCGCCCGTGAACGGATTGTAGCCGTTGCGGCTGAGGTCGTCATTATAGCCGACGTAGAAGGAGGTTCCCGGATTCGGAGCCCAGCCCAACAGGAACTGCCCGCGCACGTCGGAGGCCAGCGTGTCGTAATCCACGCGCGCGCGCGC
The DNA here is from genome assembly GCA_034665545.1 of Blastocatellia bacterium. Taxonomy (GTDB): domain Bacteria; phylum Acidobacteriota; class Blastocatellia; order Pyrinomonadales; family Pyrinomonadaceae; genus DASYML01. The sequence continues at coordinate 7,406 of JAXDFO010000330.1, read as the reverse complement.
AAACGTGAAGCGCGTGAATTGATAGGTCGCGTGAAACGATGCGATGTTATCGTCGTAGGCGACGCGGCCCGTGTCGTTGCGGACGAGCCGCTCCTTTGTGAAATCGAGCGAAGTGCGCACCGCGCTGGTCGGCTGGTAAGTGATGCTCGATTCGATATGCCATTGATTGCCCGCGCCGGGGTCTTGCTGCGCGTTAGGGTCAAGCAGTGCGCCGGGACTGGCGCGCGGGAATTTTGGACCAGCGCCAAAGTCCAGGTCGAACGCGCCCCAGGTGCGTATCGCCAGCAGAAAGAGCGAATACTTTTTGCTCGGCGTGATGCCGCCGTAGGCGTAAACGTCCTTGTAGTAAGCAGAGCGTTCGTTATCGTTTCCGGCAAACTGTCCGGCGCGCGCAGGGTCGCCGTTGATGGACGGAAGACGCTTCGGCCCGAACTCCTCTTCAAACAATCGCTCGTAGCCGCCCTCTATGCCGATGCCTATAAAGCCCTGCTTCGGCAGAGTGGCCCTGAACTGGTTATTGTCGCCGTAGTTCTGGATGTGCCCCTGCCAGTCGAAGTTGACATAGGGAGAAGTGAAGACGCGCCAGGAGATGAGCGTCGCCTTCGGCTTCGGCTCAGAGTTGTAGCGCATGAAGAGATTATAGTCGTTGGTGTTGGTCCGGCGGCTGAAGCCAACATCAGAGCGAAAATCGCGCGTGCGCCCGACGCCGGAAAATTCATAGCCGAAGTGACGGCCATTGTCGTTCAGGTCGAAGGCGTAGGCCGCGCCGTTGCCGACGCGAAACAGGTTGCGCCCCGCGTCCGCATCGAAGAAGCAACGATGAGATGTAGAGCCTAAGACCTGCGCGTCGAAGGTGGTCGTCGGGTTGAGACGAAAACGCCCGTCGAAGCCCGCGAGTTGATTGACCCTCTCGTGTTGCTTCTCCGCGTTGCAAGGGTCGTTCAAGGCGAGGTCGAAGGCGGTCAGGGTCTCATCATTCGGCTTGAAGTTGTAAGTCGTGGCGAGGAAACCTATGTTCGAGTCCTTGCCGATGTCATGCTTGAGTCGAAGAATCCCGACGAGCGCGTTCTTATTCAAGTAATGAAAATTAACCGGGTCGAGTCGTTCATCGCCCGTGAAATTTCCTGGTCCATTATCGGAAGCGACGAGGAGACCGAAGGTATTGCGCCCGCGCTTGCCCGTCAGCTTGGCCGCGAAATCAGGGTCCACGATGGCGCGCGTGTGGACGGCGGAAATCTGCGTGCGGAAGATGTCTATGCCTTCGAGGAAGAAGGGCCGCTTCTCTTCAAAGAAGATAGGGAAACGTTGATTGGCAGTGATAACGGTCTGGTCCGCTTCGACCTGCGCGAAGTCCGGGTTGTAAGTGAAATCCAGAGTGACCGTCGGAGTGATGCCGTATTTGACGGTCAGGCCGGGGTCAAAGCCCAGAGGTTGATTGACCATGCGTCCCTGGTCCAAGATTCCGGGCGGCATGGGCGTGTAGGAGTGGACGCGCTTGCCCGTCTCCTGCAAGGTCAGGCTCGGAATGATTTCCAGCGTGCGCTCGGTCGAGATGCCTTCGAGGCCCGTGATGTGCCCGGCCTGGCTGAGCCAGCTTGACACGTCGCGCGAGATGGGCATCCACATGTCCAACTCGTTATTGAGACGCTTGATGCGGCGGAAGAAATGGACGCCCCAGAGCTTGTCCTTGCCCGCCTCGTAGCGCAGAGACTTGAACGGAATAGCGACCTCCACGATATAGCCGTCCTCCGTCAAAGTCCCCTTCGATTCAACGACGAGGTCCACGCTGAAGTCTTCGCCCTGTCCTTCCGTGAGAATGCCGTCGGCCTGTATGCCGAGCGGGTTGAAGTCCATCTCGTAGGCTTTGCGCTGGTCGTTGAAGGTATCGAAGAAGAAGCCGACGTAATCATCGTCGAAGATGGAATCGCGTTTGGCGACGGTCGCGCGCACTTTCCCCGTCTCGTCGTAGGCGTGATAAGCGACATAGAGAAACTTCGCGTCATAGCCTATGAGCACTTCCGTCGGTTTCGAGGGCGCGATGTTGTCGCCCGGCTGGACCTGGTAAAAATCTTTGAGGACGCTGGCCCCCTTCCACACTTCGTCATCGAGCTTGCCGTCAATCACGGGCGGCTTCTCAAACTTGATGAGGCGCACGGGCTGCGTCTTCTCCGGCGGCAAAACGATTCTGCCGCGCGCGTTCGCGCTCTTGCCTTCCGCCTTCTCGGCCTTAGACGGCGCGGCAGTGGTGGTCGCGGGAGATGATGAAGGCGCGGCTGTCGGAGAGCTTGAAGGACTGGCGGCCTTCGCCGGACTCCTGGCTGGTTTCGGAGTCGGAGCGGGCGAAGCTGACGCCGTAAGCTCAGGACTGGGAGTAGGAGTGGGAGCCGTTGACGACTGCGCGCTGGCCGTCTGGACGGCGGCGAGCAGAAGGAGGGAAAACAACAAACCCTTGATCATGATTGATGACTCCTGTGTGTTTGAAGAAATAGCCCCGCGCGCGGGTAAAGCTCTTGGGAAATACGCGTATCAAAGTTCAAACGCGAGGTAGGGTCTCAAGCCGTCCGGTAAGCTTCGGCGAACACGCCGGTTCTCTCACGCTCATGAGAGGGAGAAGTTCCCGCTCTCTGCGTCGGAGATTGGGCCACCGAAAAGCCGTTTCGAGTTTTAAAGTTTTCGGTGGCCCGGAAAGAATTGGGCCAATAATTAATTGGTCCGGTAATTAATTGGTCCGGCGAAGAGTGATGCGGCCATCACCCGTATGAAGTTTGAAGAGCGTCCCGCCGCTCCCGACCGTCCAGCGACGCACGCGCTTGGGAGAGTCCTCGCTATCGCCGCCGTCAGTGTTGGTAGCGAGACCGTCGTTAGTCACATCTTCGGCATCCGTCTCAATCGTGGCGTTCGTCGCAGAAGGCAGCGCAAGAGAGATTGGGCCATCGCCCGTCCGCGCGTTGAGTTTGGTGAAGCGGCCTTCGAGCGTGACGCCGCCGTCGCCCGTGTTGACATCCGCCTCGCCGTCAAAGCCGGTGATGCGAACTCTGCCGTCGCCCGTCTGCGCGATGAGTCGGCCACCGGAATCGCGCACGTCCACCGCGCCGTCGCCCGTGTGCAGATTCAGTTCCCCGTTAAGACCTTCGATGAGCAGGCGGCCATCGCCCGAAGAAGCGTTGAGGGCCGTGCTGCGCGGGACGAAGACTTCAAGGTTGACCGTCGCGCTGATGTTGGTGACGCCGGGCGCGAGGCGTTGCTCGGCGGCTTTATTAAAGTCCACGATTAACTGAATCTCGTTGCCGTTGGCCTGCGCGCGCAGGTTGATGCCCTGCAACTGCTGTTCGCTTCCGGCGCGCTTGATGGCCGTGTACATCACCTCCGGCTTGTCCCATGCGCGCACGATAATCTGCCCGTCAAAAGTCTTGAGCGTAACGCGCGGCGTGCCGCTCACGGGAAAGGATTTCGACTCGCGGTCTGTAAAGCGCATGTTGCTGTTGTCATTTATCTGGACATCGCCTTCGCGCCCTGCGCGCGACATCTCAACCTGCGCCTGTCTCAAGGCGCGCTGCGTCTCTCTCTGCGCGTCGCGCGCGACTCTCTGCGCTTCGCGCTGGACCTCTCGCTGGACCTGCGCGTTGTTTATCTCTCTGGCGATGCGCTCGGTGTCAATCTGCACGTTGATGCCGTCGCGTCTAGCGTTGGCGGCGTCGCGGCGTGCCTCGCGTTCGGCCTCCTTGTCGGCCAGGTCTTTCTCTTTGTCCTTCATCTTATTGGACAAAAGATTCGTAGAGGGACTGAGCGGGCGATTGTCAGAGGCATGACGAATAGAGATACTGCCGTTGACGTTGCTGAGCTTGATGCGAGTCCCGCCCTTGCCCAGGATGCCCGATAGCTCATGGCCCACGTACTGCCCGTCGTTGACGGGCAAGCCGTAATCGTTCGTGATGCGGCCAGAGAGAGTGTTGGCTCTAAGCTGCGCGTTGGCATCGGAGGGGATGGTCAGCGTTAGTGGACCATTAACGGAATTGAGCGAGACGGCCCTGGCATCGGGCAACCGCTCGAACGTCGCCTCGACCGGCCCGTTGACCGTGGAGAGCTTGGCCTCTCCGCCCAGGCCGCGCGCCCTCACAGGACCATTAACGGATGAAGCGACGACATCGTTCGTGACGCCCTCAATCTCAATCGAACCGTTGACGACTTCTATGGTCTCGACGCGCGCGTTGCGCGGGATGCTCAGGGTGTAATCCACGGTCGCGGGATTATTGCGGCGGCGGTCCCCGTCGCCGTAGAAGTTCATGTTCTCTTCCGGGTACTTGGTCCTGACATGGACCACGTCCGCGCCTGCGTCCACGATTATCTGCGCTTCCTGTAGACGCTCTCGCGTGTAGGCGCGCTTGACCGCATCAACGCGAACTTCGTTGCGGTCCCAGCCGTTGATGTGGACGAAGCCGTTGACGTTTTCCAGGCTGATGCGCCCATTGACCGCGAGCGGATAGGTCTGGTGAAACTCTTCGCGTAGCTCTTCGCTGCTCTGCGCCGGAACGCCCGCCGACAGGCCCAGGAACATGCTGAGCAGGATTAACATCAATTGTAATTTTCGTTGATTCATTCTCTTCTCTTAAGCGGCGCAAAAAGGGTCGCCGCCTTCCTCATCTTTTCTGGCTGCGATGGTTGCTACTACTACTATTGCTACTACTACTGTGCGCGGCGCACTCGTATGTCGCCGTTGACGGTCGCCAGTTGCAACTCGCGCCCGCCGTTGCCGATGGTCCCACTGACGTGTCTGCGTCCGAAACGCCCCTGCACCGTCATGGGAAAGTCAGTTGAGATGTCGCCGTTGACGGTCTCCGCCTCCAGCTGCGTGTTGGTCTGCGCGGGAAGGTCCAGTGTGATGCTGCCGTTGACGGTCTTGAACTCAATCGCGCTGGTCCAATTAGCATCACCGAGCGAGGCGTTGATGGAGCCGTTGACGGTCTGCGCCTGCACGACGCCGTTGGCGTTGACACGAATGCCGCCGTTGACCGTGTACGCCTCCACATCGCCGCCGAGCGAGCGAGCCTCTACACCGCCGTTGACGTTGCGACCGATGAAGCGCACGCCCTGCGGGACGCGCACTGTGAAATCAACGTTGACATCGTTATTGCGCACGTTCATGTGCCCGCCCGAACCGGGCTTGCACTCGTTGGGCTTGCCGTTGTCAGCGTTGGGATAGACGGCGCAGATGGTAATGCCTCCGGCGTGTTCTACGACCTGCAAGCGAACGCCCGCCGGGTCGCTGCGACGCGCGGACTTGTGGGCCACGACTTCGACCTGATCGCCGCTCGCGGCCTCTGCGCGAACCTCGCCGCTGACGCCCTTAATCTCTATGGCGCGTCCCTGCGCGATGCGGCCCTGCCAGCGAAAATCATCTTCGGTCGCATCGTTCTCGCCAACGCTTATTGCGCTCGCGTCAGCATGCGCGTAAACGATGGTCGAGAGACCGCTACGGAGTCCGAGCCGTGCCTGCTCTTCCGCCAGACACTTCAAGCCGCGCAATTGCCGCAAGGCTTCCGGCATGACCGTCAAGGCCAGCGCCGTCATGATGGATGCAATGATTAATTTACGTTTCATCTTTTCACCTGTCGTTCGGTGGCTCGCCTGCCATCGCGGGCCATAAAATTTAACCGGGTACGCGTGCGCCCATTTCCTTCGCTCTATTGTGAGAACACCGCTCCACAATCGTTTGTGGCAACTTTTTTTGGAAAGAAGATTTATTTTTTCGGATAACTCACGCCAGGGGAACGCAGAGGACCAACAAGCTTGCGGAGAAGTTCTAAACCTTCTCTGCGAACCCTTGCGTCCTCTGCGTTGAACTGCTCTTTGCCCGGACTATTTTTTAATCAAGCGGAGAGTGCCGCTATAGGAGATGAGATTGATGGTGGCGTCGCCTGAGCCGTAGATGCCTATCAGATGACCTGCGGCGAGTTGCGTGAAGGGCGAAGCCTTGCCCGTCTGCTTGAGAGGAAAGCCGGTGCTAATCTCGCCGGAGGTGAAGACCTGCGCGTCTAGTTTGAATGATGCGCTCTCCGGCAAGGTGAGCGTGATGTCGCCGGAGGTCGTGTTGAAATCGTAATGACCGCCGGGCGCGAGCGCGCCCGTGAGGTTCAGTTCGCCGCTGATGGTCCGCGCTTCGACGCGCGATGGGCCAATCTTTTCCAGCGTCACGTCGCCGCTCACGGTCTTGGCCTGAACGAAGTCGCCCTCGTCTATCGCGCTGACGTTGACGGCCTCGACGCTGCCGCTGATGGAGTTGAGGCGAACGTGTCCGCCAGCATCCCTGAGAATCACGTCGCCGCTATTGCTGTTGGCCTCGACGGCGCGCGTCACGCGGCGCAGCGAGACATCGCCGTTTGAAGTAGAAGCACGGGCTTCCGCGATATCGGAAACATCTATGTCGCCCTCCTGCGTCTTGAGGATGACGGTCGCGCCACGCGGCACTTCCATCTTGACATCCGTAGAGCCGCCGCATTCCTCTGCCTGCCCGCCCTCATCCGGGTCATAAAAGAGCACTTGAAGACGCGTCGCGGGAGCGTTGCCGCCGGTCCCATCCTTGCGGCGCAGTTCGATGCGCTTGTCATCGTTGGTCTGCACGCGCACATCTCTGCGGTCAGAGCCGTGAACGGTGATTGAGCCTGAGAGAACCGAGAGCGAGACGATGACGTTCTGGTCCGCCGCTATCGTTTGCTCCGAGATGAACGCCGCGCGTTCCGCGCGCGGAGCAGGCATCACCTTCGTCGCCGGTGTTACCTTCGACACGGGCGCGATCTTGATCTTCATCTTCTGGTCATACACGACCGTCACTTGCGGCTCGACGCTCACGACCACGGCCTTTTTCTCTTTGGCCTTTTGCGCGTGCGCGGCCCCGCCCCAGCAGAAGAGGGCGAGGGCGACGGCGGCCAGTTTAAATGTAGAGTTCGATTTCATCATGACAAATTTCAGGTCCAAAAATTTTATCTCCTGGCGATGGCCTCCGACTGGCGATCCGCGACCGCGCTGAGCAGTTCAATCTTGCTCTGGTACGCGGAGTATAAAAACTGCGTTGCCGCAGGGTCTCCCGGCTTGCTGAGCGCGAGGGGACGAGTAGAGGAGATTGCCTGGTTGACTAGAGCCAGATTGCGCTCGTACTCCGCGCGCAGGGTCGGCTGCATGGTCAAAGTGTTGTTCGAGTCAATCGCCGTGGTCAGCGAAGCGATGGTCTTGAGATAGCTCTTTTCGCCGGGCAACTCCGCCTCCACGGGCTTCACGGGAAGCGTCGTTGCGGTTCCCGTCGAAGAGTTGTTCTTCAAAGCCGTCGCGCTCTGAGGTTTATAATTTGCAGCAAGAAACTGCGCGCCCGTGTTCGCCCTGTTGTTCTTGCGAAGAGGCTTATCCTGCGCCTG
>JAXDFO010000329.1:0-7047 GCA_034665545.1 Blastocatellia bacterium | reverse complement strand
GCCATCTCCTCGCCCGTGCCGGAGGGGATGTCTATCAGTTGTCTGGTTAATTCGCTCAGGTTCATATGCTCACACTCTCAGGCTCTCTGAACTTCAACGCGCCGTCTCGCTTGTCTCCAAAAGTTCGGTCTCGCATGCCTCCGCCTTGTCGCTTTCAAAGAACGTCGCGTGAAGCCTGTTGACGGCTTCGTGCAGGTCGTCTTCGGTGACGACGAAAGTGAGATTAATGCTTGACGCGCCCTGCGAGATGAGAGAGATGTTGATGTCAGACAGGCTATTGAAGATGCGCGCCGCGATGCCGGGAGTGTCGCGCAATCCCTCGCCGACGATGCAGATGATGGCGCGAGGCTGCTCGACCTGGACCGCTCCGAGTTGCTTCAACTCGGAGACGATGGCGGGCAACGCGCTCGCGTCGTCAAGCGAAAGCGAGACGCTCACCTCCGATGTCGTGACCACGTCAATGACCGTGCGATGACGATTGAAGATGTCGAAAATCGCGTGCAGGAAACCGTATGCGCCGAGCATCCGCGCGGAGCTAATCTGTACGATGGTGATGCCGGTCTTGTGCGCGATGGCCTTGACCGTGCGCGGCGACATCTCTGTCTCCGAGCCGACGAGCGTGCCCGCGTCTTGCGGCGCGCGCGAGTTACAGATGCGCACGGGGATGCGCCCTTCTACGGCGGGCTGAATCGTTTTCGGGTGGAGCACCTTCGCGCCGAAGTAGGCTAGCTCCGCAGCCTCCGCGTAGGACATGCGCGGAATCGTGCGCGACCCTTTGACAACGCGCGGGTCCGCCGTCAAGACGCCCGACACGTCAGTCCAAATTTGAATCTCGCGCGCCGAGAGCGCGGCCCCTATCAACGCCGCCGTGTAGTCAGAGCCGCCGCGCCCCAACGTCGTCGTCAGGCCGTCAACGGATGCGCCTATGAAACCGCCGAGCACAGGGATCCGCCGGGCCTCGATGATTGATTGAAGCTCTGCGTGCGAACGCCGCGCGGTCTCTTCCGCCAACGGTTCGGCCCGCCCGTGCTCGGCGGTCGTCACAATGCAATGGCGCGCGTCAACATAGAGAGCGGGCAGCCCCGCTTCAAACAGGACCGCCGCGAGCAGGTTTGCGGAAAGCCGCTCGCCGTATGACACGATGATATCTTGCAGGACCGGGCGCGGCATGGAATCCGCCGCGACCGTCTTTAGCAGTTCGGAGATTTCGCGTCGCGCGTTGTCAATGGTCACTTCAAAAGCGGCTCGCGTCTCTTCCGTCAAGAGCGCGTGAGCAACGCGCAAGTGTCGCTCGAAATGTTGGTCCAGAAAATGAGCCGCCTCAATCGCCTGGCCTTCAACTGCGCGTTCGACGCTCTCCAACAAGGCATCCGTGACGCGGCTCATCGCCGAAGCGACGACGACCGGATGCGCCGCCGAGTGCGCGCCTACTATCTCACAGACGCGCTCGAAAGCGGTCGTATCCGCGAGAGACGTGCCGCCAAATTTCATTATCGTAGACATCATGATTCTTAAAACATTTGAACGAGAGTGCCTGTCAAAAAAAGCTGAAGGGGAGGCTCCACTCCGCTCGCCTGACAAACAAAAGAGGCCGGTCGTGTGTGTTCACGACCGGCCTCTTTGTTAAAGAAATCAAAGCGAGCGCGCTCAAAAAAAGCCCTCTCCGGCGCGCCCTGGCTCCAACTGGTCGTAGCCCTCCACCGTTTAAATTTACGGTGACAGTCCTGCGGATTTAGCCGCAGCAACCAACCCGACTTTCGATGAAGGACACCCGGTCGAGCTTCGGCGATTCGCCCCTTTCCTCAAGCCATCATCGAATCCTTCAAATCTTCTACGGCCCGGCTACTCTTGGGAATCGCGCCTCTACATTGATTAAAAGATCAACTACGCTAAAGACGGACGTACCTTAACGGTCAGCCGGAGACCTTGTCAAGCGACTCTCGTGGTCCCTTCTTATTACTGAGCGGCAGGCGGCGTCTTTTCATGGTGGCGCAGGACTTCGAGGAAGGCTGCGGCAGCATGTGAGAACGTCATCCCGCGACGGTGCGTCGCCCACAGCGTCCGCCTGTAGGTCAACCCGCGCACGGTCACTGTGGCGAGCGTCCCTCGTTCCAATTCCTCTCGCACGCACATCCTCGGCACGAAGGCGAGGCCGATCTGCTGTTGCACGAATCGCTTGATGGTTTCCACCGTCGCCAGTTCCAATGTGATGTTGAGCGGCGTGTGCTCTTGCGCGAAGACCTCTATCACCTTATGACGCGAGGCCGTCTTGACGTTGTGCGCCAGAAAGGATTCCTGGCCCAATTCTTTGACCGTCAACGCTTCGCGCGCGGCCAGCCTGTGCTCCGGGTACATGATGAGGATGAGTTCATCGCGCAGGATGGGGAAGGATTGGAGGTCGCCGTCTTCCGGCTCGAAGGCCAGGAGCGCGAAGTCAACATTATGGTCCAACACTTCGCGCGGCAATCGCTCGGAGACGTGCCTGTAGATTTCGACCTTGACGTTCGGATGCTGCTCCCTGTATCGCAGAATGAGTTGAGGCAGGAGATATAGCGAGGTGCTCTCGTTAGCCCCGATGCGGACGCGTCCGCGTTGAAAGGTGCGCAACTCTGCGACGACCTGTTGGGCCTGGTCGCGCAGGGCGAGCATGCGCTTGGCGTAATCAAAGAGGAGTTCGCCAGCCTCCGTGAGCCTCGGTGTTTTCTGGGAACGCTCGAAGAGCGGCGCGCCGACTTCGTCTTCGAGACGGCGGATGGCGATACTGACGGCGGGCTGGGTGCGAAAGACGCGTAGCGCGGCCTTAGAGAAACTGCCCTCCTCAACGACGGAGATGAAGAACTCAAGCTGAGTCAGTTCCATGCGTGGTGCTTACCTTTCCATCGAGGGATACTATCATAGCCTTCATCATCGCCGGATTTTATCAACGCTAATTATCGCACGAGCATCTTTCATTAAAAGGTCCAGAAACCTTCTTACCAAAAACTCTACAGTTTTGTCGCTCCATCTTCAGCAGGTGACAAAGATGTAGGTTTGAGCAGTCGCTGAATTTCTCGACTTCAAGGGCTTTGGGCTTTCGGATGGTTGCGCGTCCAGATGCAGCATCATGCTGGCACGGAGATTGTTAAGCTCAGAGTTCGGAAGCCAGCGTGTCCAGATGACTAGGTGATAAAGCATGGACCGGGGAATTGTTTGCCAGGCAAACGGAGCGTCGAAGAGGGTGTCATTATCAAGAAAGATTTCCAGACGGCATGATAGGCTCCGAGAGCTTCAGCCCGTCTTGGTCCAGCACGTAAGGTCGTTGGGAGCGAACCGTGCGTATGACGAGAGCCGGAGTTTAAGATTCGATGCGGCGAGTGGGCCCGTGAGTCTTCAGGGTTGACGAATAGCCCTCTTCAGAGCGGCGCGAGGCCAGACGGGACGGCCCGTCTGCTGAGCTTCTTCAGCCAGCGATGCTAAATCCTCCGGGTGAAATTCCATCCCGTTGAGGAGCAACGGTCGCCGCCGCGCAAGGCTCATCAACCCCTTCAGAACATTCGCGCTCAATGCCTCTGTAGCGATAAACTCTCCGCCTTTAAGTAACAACGACATTTGTTCCTTTACCTCATCTCTTCGATCATCGGAAGCATCCGCGCTTCGCCGTCACCACAGACCGGCCATCGAAAACCCGTACTCTACGTACTCTTTTTAGCAAGCCCTATACCGTGCCAGCAGATGTCAGCCTGATGTGAGAATGAATGCGGATTTCGCTGGTCCAATAATGATTTTCGATTTTTCAGGAGACGAGTCGCGGCGACATTTTTGTTGCGTTGAAGAAATTAAAGAACAAAAACGTCGCCAGCCGATTTATCAGCAGGGCTACTAAATTATATTTATCGGAGTATAAAAACTATAACTTTGACTTCCGCCCATGTAGCTCATACGATGCGCTACTTTTGAGAGGAGCGCGTATGGCATCTGATAGTCGAATAACAATTTTCGATACGACGTTACGTGACGGGGAGCAGTCTCCCGGCTGCTCTATGAACCTGGAGGAGAAGGTGCGGCTGGCGCGTCGCCTTGAAACTCTCGGCGTGGATGTCATAGAGGCAGGGTTTCCCATCGCATCGGAGGGTGACTTCAAGGCGGTCAAGGCGGTGGCGGCTGAATGTCGCGGCGTCAAGGTGGCCGCGCTCTGTCGAACGACCGAAGCGGATATCCTGCGCGCTTGGGAATCTGTGAAGGGCGCAACGCGACCGCGCCTGCATACCTTCGTCGCCACCTCTGACATACATCTCGAACACAAGCTTAAAAAGAGCCGCCGTGAAGTGCTCGAAATGACCCGCCGGGCAGTGAGGCTCGCTCGCTCTCTGACAGGCGATGTGGAGTTCTCTGCGGAGGATGCGACGCGCAGCGATGTTGATTATTTATGCGAAGTGCTTGAGGTCGCCGTCGCGGAGGGCGCGACGACATTGAACATCCCTGATACCGTCGGCTACACGACGCCGACGGAGTTCGCAAGTCTTATCGAGCGCGTGCGCGAGCAGGTCGTGCGCTCCAACGACGTGACCATCAGCGTCCATTGTCACAACGACCTGGGCCTCGCGGTGGCTAATAGCCTGGCCGCCATTAGAGCGGGCGCGCGACAGGTCGAATGCACTATCAACGGCATCGGCGAACGCGCCGGTAACGCCGCGCTTGAGGAAGTCGTCATGGCGCTGCACGTCCGCGCGGACTATCTGCCCTACGATTGCGGAGTGCGGACGCAGGAGCTTTATCCTGCGAGCCAGTTGCTATCGGAAATCATAGGCTTCGGTGTGCAGCCGAACAAGGCCATCGTGGGCCGCAACGCCTTCGCACACGAAGCGGGCATACACCAGCATGGCGTCATCAGCAATCCGCTCTGTTATGAGATTATGACGCCGGAGTCTGTCGGCGTGCCAGCCAACAGCCTCGTGCTCGGCAAGCATTCGGGCCGACACGCGCTCTCGCAGCGATACGCGGAGCTAGGATACTTCCTCAACGGCGCGGAACTGGATGCCACCTATCTACTCTTCACAAGACTGGCCGACCGCAAAAAGCGAATCTACGATCAGGACTTGCTCTCGCTTCTCTCAAACGACGCGCGGGCGAAAGAACAGTTCGAGTTGAGAGAATGCGAGGCGGTTGAATTTCTGCCCGCCGGAGCTTAAGAGACCACATGAGACTAAAGATTACCGTGCTTCCGGGCGACGGCATTGGCCCGGAGGTGATAGCGCAGGCGGTGCGCGTGCTCGATTCGATAGCCGAGACCTACGGGCACGATTTCTCGTATCGTGAACAATCAATCGGCGGGGCTGCTATCAAAGAGACGGGCACGCCGCTGCCGAGCGCGACGCTGGATGACTGTCTTGAGAGCGATGCCGTGTTATTGGGCGCGGTCGGCTCGCCTGAGTTTGACGCGCTCCCTCCTGCGAAACGCCCTGAAGCGGGCCTGCTCACTTTGCGCAAAGCACTGGGCGGTTACGCGAACCTTCGCCCGGTTAAATGTTATGAGCCTATCTCGAACTGCTCGCCCTTACGCGCGGAGATAATCGCGGGCGCGGACGTGCTCATCGTGCGCGAGCTTTTAGGCGGCCTGTACTTCGGCGAGCCGCGAGGGCGAAGCATCGCTGGCGATTCTCCCGGCGCGTATAACACGATGCGTTATACTGCGGCTGAGATAGAGCGTGTGGCGCGCGTCGCTTTCGCGGCCTCGCTAGGGAGAGGGCGCAGGGTCGCTTCCGTAGATAAGGCGAACGTGTTGGAGACTTCGCAACTCTGGCGCGAGACTGTGACGCGCGTGGCCGGAGACTATCCGACCGTCGCGCTCGAACATCTTTACGTTGATGCGTGCGCGATGCACTTGATGATGAACCCGCGCCGCTTCGACGTAATCTTGACGGAGAATCTCTTCGGCGACATTCTTTCGGACGAGGCGGCGGTCATCGCAGGGTCGCTGGGCCTGCTGGCCTCCGCGAGCATCGGTGGTGAAGTTGATTTGTATGAGCCTGTGCATGGCTCCGGGCCGGACATTGCGGGGCGCGGGCTGGCGAACCCGCTCGGCGCGATAGCTTCTGCGGCCATGCTGCTGCGACACACGGCTCATCTTGAACAGGAAGCGCAGGACATTGAAGAAGCGATCCGCGTTGTCCTCGAAGAGGGCCATCGCACGCCCGATTTGAAGGACGAGGCAGATAACTATACTTGTGGGACTTCAAAGCTCGGCGCGGTCGTCGTCGAAGCCCTGGCCGAAATCGCAGACCGGCGTCATGCGTATCACGCGGTTTGAAGTAGTTGTTATAACATTCATCGTTATAATATTCATCATTATAACATCCATCTTATGCGAACTCTTTTCGATAAACTCTGGGACGCGCATGTTGTGTGTGCGCCGCCGGGCGAACCCGCTCTCCTTTACATTGATTTGCATCTGGTCCATGAGGTCACTTCGCCGCAGGCGTTCGATGGTTTGCGCGAGGCTGGCCGTCGCGTGCGTCGTCCAGAGTTGACCATCGCAACGGTGGACCATAATGTGCCGACGACCGATAGACGCCTGCCCATTGCTGACCGCATCGCGGCGCAGCAGATGGAAACTCTCAGGCGCAACTGTCAGGAGTTTGGCATCAGCCTCTTCGACATAGACTCTGCGGAGCAGGGCATCGTTCATGTTATTGGTCCAGAATTGGGACTGACGCAGCCGGGCATGACGATTGTTTGCGGCGACAGCCATACGAGCACGCACGGGGCATTCGGCGCGCTCTCTTTCGGCATTGGCACGAGCGAAGTCGAACACGTCCTCGCCACGCAATGCCTGCCGCAGCAGAAGCCGCGCCGTCTTCAAGTTAAAGTGAAGAGCCAGCTTCCCGCCGGTGTCACCGCGAAAGACCTCGCGCTCGTCATCATCGGCCAGGTAGGGACCGATGGCGCGACAGGCTACGTCATAGAGTATGCGGGTGAAGCCGTCGGCGCGCTCTCTATGGAAGGGCGCATGACCCTCTGCAACATGAGCATAGAGGCGGGCGCGCGCGCGGGCATGGTCGCGCCGGACGA
>JAXDFO010000328.1:0-5399 GCA_034665545.1 Blastocatellia bacterium | reverse complement strand
GGGCATGCCGGACATTCCCGCCATCCGGCGCATCAGCTTGCCCTTGAGGCCGCTGCCGCCGAACATCCCCGAAGTGGAGAGCTGCCGCATCATCTGCCGCATCTCCGTGTACTGTTTGATGAGCGCGTTGACTTCCGCGACCGTCACGCCGGAGCCGCGCGCGATGCGGCGACGCCGGTTAGCATTCAAAATCTTGTGGTCGTTGCGCTCTTCATTGGTCATCGAATCAATGATGGCTTCGGTGCGCTTGAGTTCCTTCTCCATCTGCCTGGTCTGCTCTTCGTCCAAGTCCGGCATGCCCATGCCGCCCAATAATTGGTCCGGCAAGAGCTTCATGATTTTGGAGAAGGAGCCGAGCTTTTTGACCTGCCGCAGTTGCCCGCGAAAATCGTCAAGGGTGAACTCGTTCTTTTGTAACTTCTTGAGTTGCTCTTCGGCCTCCGATTGGTCCACCTTCGACTGGACCTCTTCGATGAGCGAGAGCACGTCGCCCATCCCTAAGATGCGCTGCGCGATGCGATCCGGATAGAACGGTTCGAGCGCGTCATACTTCTCGCCGACGCCGACGAACTTAACGGGCTGGCCCGTCACCTGCTTGATGGAGAGGGCCGCGCCGCCGCGCGCATCGCCGTCCATCTTCGTCAGGATGACGCCCGTGATACCTATTCTTCGATGAAACTCTTCGCCGCTTCTGACGGCGTCCTGGCCCGTCATCGCGTCGGCCACGAAGAGCACTTCGACGGGCTTCGTCTCCTGCTTAATCTGGACCAATTCCTCCATCAACGCGTCGTCAATATGAAGGCGGCCCGCCGTGTCTATCAGGAGCGTGTCGAAGCCCGTCTGCTGCGCGTGCTTGAAGGCTTCGCGGACGAGCGTTAAGGGGTCGTTCGTCTCCGGCTTTTCAAATATCTGCTGGCCCGTGGCCCTGGCGATGACTTTCAACTGCTCGCGCGCCGCCGGGCGATAAACGTCTACGGAGACCAGGAGCGGCTTGCGCTCTTGATTCTTGGCGAGCCAGCGCGCGATCTTGCCCGTCGAGGTCGTCTTGCCGGAGCCTTGCAGGCCGACCACCATCACGACGTTCGGCATCTGCTTCGTGAAGACGAGCCGCGAAGACGTGCCGCCGAGTAAGTCAACCAGTTCGTCGTAGACGATTTTGACGACCTGCTCCGAAGGCTTTAGTTCCTGCCAGACATGCTGACCTTCCGCCTTCTCCTTAACGGACGCGATGAAATCTTTGGCGACCTTGTAATTGACATCCGCCTCTAAAAGGGCCAGGCGAATTTCGCGCAGGGCCGCGTCCACATGCTCCGGCGTCAAGACACCCTCGCCGCGCAGGTTCTTGAGCGTTCGCTTCAGTTTGTCAGATAAAGACTCGAACATACAGCACTAGGAGCGGCTCACCGTGCAGAGCCGAAAACAAAGATGATAACGGGGGCCGCAAACCATGTCAAGGCAAGGGGATGAAGGGCAAGCGGGAAGTCGGCGGGCGGAGGGTGGAAGTGAAGAGCGCGGGCGGGTGGTCCAAATTGATTGGTCCAATTGTTGATTGATAGTTGATGAGAGGATTGCTAACAGGTCAATTGTTGCTGTTCTGCTCTTCTCTTTTTGCGGGGTCGTGTGTTAGATTCATCACTGTTCAAGTCTGATGCGAGAGACGCGCGAGCTTGTGGGAGCAGCTACCGTCGGCCCGACCTTCCATTCCTTAGAACACAACTGAATTTGAAATGGTCTGTGGATTAGGCTTTTATATTACTGACCTGGACAAGCGAACTCGCGTGTAGTTCACGAAAGAGATGACCCCCAAAGACCCCACACAAACAGGACCGGGAGTAGTAGACCTGGAGGCCGCGCGCTCGCGGCTCAAAGTCCGCCCACGCCCAGGAACGCGCTCGCGTGAGATGCTTGAGAGCGACCTGGAAGAGATGCGCGTCCTGCTGGACCAGGGCCGCGCCTCCGAAGTCAAAACACATTTCACCTCTCTGATGGGAGCCATCGCGCACGACCCCTCCTTGCTGGCAGAGGCGCGTTGTATGCTCTCCGCCGCGCTTGAGATGCAGGGCCGCTATCGAGACTCTTTCGAGGCTCTGGCGATGTACGCGACGCCGGAATCGCAGAAAGGTTTGAGCGCGGAGGCGTTGGCCCAATTACGCGTCCACATAGGTCTCGCCTACTACGGCACGGGCGATTGCCCGAAGGCCATCGCGCTCTTGAACGCCGCGCTGCGCGAGATTGCAGAGCAAGGCACGGACGAACAGATAGGCTCTGTCTATGTTGCGCTGGCGCGCGTCTATCGCATCATCAGCGAATTCCCCATCGCGCGCGACCACTCGCAAAAGGCTCTGGAGCATTACAGGCACACGGGCAACTGGCGCGGCCTCGCTGAAGCCTACTTCGGCATCGCTATGGCCGACACCTTCGAGGGCAACTACGTGCCCGCGCTCGAAAATTTCGAGCAGGCTCTCAAACTCATCGGAGACAATCCCGCGCCCTACCTGCTCGGCAAGATTTACACCAACATGGCGGCTGACTGCTGGTTCCTCAAGAGACCTCACGAGGGCATACGTTATCTTGAGAAGGCCGTCGGCTATTACGAATCAACCGAGCATAAGGGCAATGCTGCCGAAGGCTATAACAACCTCGGCATCAACCTTCTGCTCGTGGGCGAATGGGCCCGCGCGCAGGTAGCCCTGGAACGTTCGCTGGAACTCTGCGCGCTCTCCGACGGCGAGCGCAACCGTCTGCCGATGGCCCTCGATTCGCTCGGCGAGTTGTGCATGCTGCGCGGCGACCTGGAAGGGGCCATGAGCCATCTGCGCCAGGCCGTTGACCTTTCTCTACAGGGTAACAACAAGTGGTACTCAGGCCAGTGCCTGCGCACGATGGGTCGTTGCCAGCTTGCGCTGAACGACGCCGAGAGCGCGCTTGAGAATGCGCAGCAGGCTCTCACTTCCGCAGAGAGCATAGGGGACCGCTATGCCGTCTGCGAATCGCACCTGCTCCTGGCGGAAGCTTTACTGCGCTGCAACAGGACGGAGGAATGCAAGGCCCACGTTCAGAAGGTGACGAACGAGATTACGGATTCGGTCTCTGACCTGAACTTTGCCGGAGAGGCGCAACGTCTCTTCGGTCTGCTCGCCCTGGGCCAGGACGATGCCGCGCTCGCGGCCCAACATTTCGGTCGCTGCATCTCCATCTTCGAGATGCTCGGCGACCGTTATCGCAGCGCGCGCTCTCACTACGACCTCGGCTGCGCCTACAAGCACGCGCACCCCGAACGCGCCATCGAACATCTCTCGCGCGCCGCACATTCTTTCCGCGAACTCGGCGCGATGCTCGACCTCAATCGCGCGGAGGAGACGCTCGCGCGCCTGGACCGCGATGAGCCGGAACAACAGCGCGGCCATTCAGCCGTTACGCAACTGCTCACGCTGCGACTCGCAGAGGCCGTCGCTTCGCGCGAACTGCTCCTGCGCGAACTGGTCGCGGTGATTCATCAGGAGACCAACGCGCGCCGTATCCTCGTCGTCGAAGCGGGCGAAGAGGACCAGCCGAAGGTAGCCGTCGCGCACGGTTGCGGCCATGATGAGGGCGTGCGTCTGGCGAAAGAGATTCACGAGTTGAAGAGCAACGCCGGAAGAGAGAAGTTCTCGCTCAAGCATGATGCTTACATAGTGACTTTGCACGCGGCGAACGCGCCCGCAGCGACCCTCTTCATCTCGCCGCGCACGGCGAGCACGCTGCCCGGCAATCTCTCCATAGAACCCTTGTTGCGCGTCGTCGAACTGGCGATGGATGTCTGCGCCCTGCGCGCGCACACCCGCGCCAGCAAGGAAGCGCAGGCGCAGAACGAATTGACCGGCACGAGCCTCATGCCCGGCTTTATACATTCCAGCCCGGCGATGACGCGCCTCGTCGAAGAGGTCCACAAGATTCGTTCTTCGGATGTCACGGTGCTGGTCACTGGCGAATCGGGCACGGGCAAGGAACTGGTCGCGCGCGCCATTCACGCCATCTCGTCCAGGCGTTCAAAGGTCTTCGTCCCGTTCAACTGCACGGCTGTGCCGAAGGAGCTTTCCGAAGGCTATCTCTTCGGCTATCGTCGCGGCTCTTTCACGGGCGCGATGAACGACTCGCCAGGCGTCATCCGCACGGCTGCGGGCGGCACGCTCTTTCTTGACGAGATAGGCGACCTCCCGCTCGATGTGCAACCGAAGCTGCTGCGCTTTCTGCAAGAGGGCGAGATACAACCGCTCGGCGAACAGAGGCCCATACAGGTTGACGTGCGTATCATCGCCGCCACCAATACGGACCTCGAAGAGATGGTCGCGCAGGGACGTTTCCGCGAAGACCTCTACTATCGCCTGAATGTCATACGCCTGCGCGTGCCCCCCTTGCGCGAACGACGCTCGGAGATTCCGACCATCGTTAGCTACTACATCAATCACTACTCGGCCAAGTTCGGTCGCCGCGACATCTCTATCACGCCCCAGGCCGTGGACCTCTTGATGGTCTCAGACTGGCCCGGCAACGTCCGCCAACTCTGCAACGAAGTCCAACGCATCGTCGCCCGCGCCGAAGACGGCACGGAACTCAACCCGGACCATCTCTCGCCAGAGCTCAAGCGCATGTCCGCGCCAGCCTCCACGACGCCCAATAGCATTTCTCCCTTGAGCGTCCTCAACGGTCCATCGAACCAGCACCTCACACTCGAAGACGCCATCGCGGACCTCGAACGCCGCATGATCTCCGAAGCCCTTCGCAAGCACGCGGGCAACATCTCCCGCGCCGCACGCGAACTCGGCCTCACACGTCGCGGCCTCTATCTCAAACTCGAACGCTACGCCATCAGTGCCAGCGCCTGAATCGCTCATCCGTCATACGCCCTATGTCCGAAGCCGGAAGTCCAACCCAACTTTCACACAGAGGATCAATCACATGCCCAGGATGAGGCTCAAGCGTGTCAGCGTCATGGGCGTCGCCACCTGGCACGCCCTCTACTCTTTCATCTTCGCCATCTTTCTAGGCATAGTCTATTCCACCTTCGCCTATCTCCGAGCGGGCAACCTCCAAACCACAACCCTCCTCTACTTCCTGCTCGCCATCCCCCTGGTCTACACTCCTCTCGGCTTCATCGCCTACGCCCTCGTCGCCCTCATCTACAACTCCCTCGCCAAAACCACCCACGGCATCATCCTCGAACTCGACCAAGACCAACACGACCCACCACCGCCGCCCACCAACTAAACACTCACCCTTCGAGGCGTCCTATTAAGAGGCTATCCCAAAATTAGAGAGCGGTCGTTGAATGCTTTAGACTTTGTTTTGGAGAAGCAAAGTCATGACACGCAAGACCACTCTTGAGACGCTATGGCACATCCCCGACGATTTGTGGGACA
>JAXDFO010000327.1:0-4787 GCA_034665545.1 Blastocatellia bacterium | reverse complement strand
GCTCATGCTCGGAAGGCGGACAGCAGTTAGTGTGATTGCGCGCCATACACTCTTTTACTGACCGCTCTAGGGCAGGGCTTTGAGCAGGGCGTCTATGTCTGCGGTTGTATTGTAGAGGTGGGGGGCGATGCGCAGGCGGGGGCCGCGCGGGGCGACGACGATGTTCTGTTTTCGCAGATGAGCGTAGAGGGCCATCGGCGACCATTCGCGGCTGTGATGGCGTATGCAGACTATCTGAGACTTTTCGCCAGCCGCGCGCGAACTGACTATCTCATAATCGCGCCCGCGCTGAAGTTGCGCACAGAGATAGTCCGTCAGGTCATTCAAGTGTGTGGCGATGCGCTCGACGCCCGTTTCGGTCAAGAGGCGCAGGCTGGCTTCGAGTCCGTGAAGCAGCGCGGTCGGCGCAGTGCCCGTCTCCCAGGCCAGCGTGCCCTCCCTCCACTCCTGCTCGAAGTTCCCGTAATCTTCCGGGTTCATCACGCTGGTCCAACCAACGAGCGTCGGCTCAATCTGTTCGCGCGCGCGGTCAGAGAGATAGAGCAGCCCCACTCCCTCCGGCGTCAGCAGCCACTTGTGACACGCGCCCGCCGCCACGTCTATCCATTCAGACTCAGGCTGAATCGGCAAAGCCCCCATCGCTTGAATCACGTCCACGACGAGCAGGGCGTCCGATTTGGAACGCGCCGCGCGGCCTAGGCGTTCGAGGTCCGCCCTGAAACCTGAGCCGTACTGCACCTGGCTAATCGCCACCACGCGCGTCCTTTGGTCAATCAGCCCCGTCAACTCATCCAGTTCTATACGACCATTGTGCTCCTCGCACATACGCACCTCAACGCCGTATGCATCACGAAGGCGCAGCCACGGATAAACGTTCGAGGGAAACTCACCGCGAAACGTGACGACGTTATCGCCCGCGCGCCAGCTTATGCCGTTGGCGACGGTCGAGAGCGCGTCCGAAGTATTGCGCATGAAGGCGACCTGCTCAGGGCGCGCGCCCAGCATGTCTGCGGCCAGTCGTCTCGCGCGTTCCCTCACCGCGACCCAGCGACGATAGTTGAGCGAACCGTTTTCGGCTACGTCTTTCAACTGCGCCGTGACCGCTTCGATGGTCCGCGTGGGCGGAGGCGAAACCGCCGCGTGATTCAAATAAACAACGCGCTCCGTCAGAGGAAAGAGCGCGCGAAGCTGGCTATTCATAGAGACCTTTGTTGGCCTTGCTCAACTCAAAAATTGTTCGGATGAAACGGCCTGCCGTAAAGCTCCTGGTAGACCCAGCCCAGCACGCGCACTTCCGCCGTGCAGAGAGTTTCCAGCCAGCAGGTCGTGAGAAAGACTGCGCGCCCCGTCGCGGTCGGAATTTTCGCGGCTTCGCTGACCGCCGAATGCTCCTTCGTATCAAGCTTGTAAGCTTCGCTTATCTCCTCGTTCGTCTTCGACGCATCTTCGAGCGCGGCGAGCAGTTGGCCTATCCATTCGTGCAGCCCCGCTTCCGTGTCGTGCTCCGCGAGCGCCTGCATGATGCCTATAGCGAGACGGTCTTCCGCGCGGTTGAAGAGATAGACGGCCTCGCTCTCGCGCTTGCTCTCCTCCTGCTTCCACTGGAAAATCTCCTCGACGTGCGGGTGGCGTATGACGGCCACGCGCCCGTCATAATCAAGAAACCATTGCAGCAGATTAGCCAGCGAGCCGACGTTAATCTCCCCCTGCTCATCGCGCTCAAGCGGCGGCGGCGCATTCGTGTTTGCCGTCTCTGTCTCCGATTTGGAATTTGACATATCAGCTTGTTCGAGTTGGACCATTAATTACTTCCCACCAGTTTGAGTTCAAATGAAGGACGGACTTCGCCCACCTCTTCGCCCCTGTGATTGCGTACGGGAAACCTTGCATAAGGCGCGAGCGCGTCCAACGCCTCGCCTTCCAGCACGCCGAGTTGCCGCAAGGCTTCTATGACGACCGTCGGGCGCGCTCTTCTGTCCTCTCCATCCTCTATCTTGAGCGCGAGGCCCAAACCCAGAGGCCATCTCTCAGACGGCAGCACTCCAACCGTGTACACGCCCTCGGCCCCGATTTTAGAGATTAAGCGTCCCTGCGACGCCCGCATCATCTCCGTGTCCAGACGCTGCTCGGTCGCGCTCCCGCCGCCAATCATTTCCGGGTTTTCTCTCATCGCGTTGACGATGCGGAGACAAGCCTCTCGCGTCTTCTCGTCAAACTCCTGCGGCGGCGCGACGAGCCGCGCGTACATCAACGCCATCGCGCGCACTGTGATGCCGAAGACGGGCGCGCCACAGCCGTCCGTGCCGACGGCTATATCTTCTATCGGCACGCCGGAGAATTGCGAGACCGTGCGCCCGATCATCAGTTGCACAGGATGGTCCGGCTGATCATAGGTCTCTGTCGGCGCGCCCAGGTGAAGGGCCAGCGCGAGCATCCCCGCGTGCTTGCCGGAACAATTATTCTGTAGCACGTTTGGTTGTTCACCATGTTCGCGCAAGGCGAGCGTCACCTCTTTGCTGAAAGGCTCATGCACGCCGCACTTGAGCGCGCCCGGCTCCAAGCCTATCTTGCGCAGCATGCTGGCGACCGTCTCTGTGTGCATTGGCTCGCCGTTATGAGAGGCGCAGGCCACGGCTATCTCAGGGGGCGTGAAATTGAAACGATCCGCCGCGCCGCTTGCGACGAGCGGGAGCGCCTGAAAGGGCTTGGCAGAAGAGCGCAGGTAGGTCACGGTTTCGGGCACGCCCAAGAATGCGCGCACTTCGTCCGCAGAGTCTAAGACGACCAGATGCCCGCGATGGCGCGATTCGGTGAGCGCGCCGCGCCTGACTTCGACCAGAGGCTCCGGCACTGGGATGTCTCTATTCTCTTCTTCTTTATTCATAAGCAACGGGCATCTTATCAACTAAGAAGGCAAAAGGAAAAAGGCAAAGGTGAAGCGGCTCGTCCCCGTCCTCACCTTCGCCTTTGACCTTATCGCTTACCTTGGCCTTTTACCTTTTTACTCTTTTACCTTTTTACTCTTTTACCTTTTTACTTTTGCCTTCGGGCGTTTGCCGCCGTAGGCGAGCACGGTTAATTTGACGCTGCGGCGACCGAAGTGGCAGGCTTCGCGCGTGGTCGGAACCCACACGTCTATCTTGAGCCCGCGCACGTTGCCGCCCGTATCAGCGACTATATACTCGCCGCTATATGGTCCGGCTTCGAGCCGCACGCGCGTGCCCAGAGGCAGCACGCCGGGGTCCGCCGCGATGATTCCCTTATTGACGGGCTTGCCGCTCGCGGTTCGTCCTGAAAGGTTGTAAGCCGTCGCCAGGTAAGTCTGCGGCGCGGCGGCGGCGACGGTTATTTTAGTCACATCTTTATCACTCGGTTTATCGTCGGATTTCGCGGGCGCGGGCAGCATTAGCGGCGGCGCGTCCAGAGTATCCAAAGAGAGGTTGACGGCGGTCTCGCCCTCAATCGCCTGCGCGGCAAGCGTGTCCGTAGTCTCCGTCGCAGCATTGACCGAAGCTTTATCGGCGGGCGCGGCGGCGGTTGATTCCTTTCTGTGTTGTTGCTGTTTGGTTTGGTCTTGAAAAGCTGGCTCGGCGGCCAGAGGGTGTGCATAGAAAAGCACAGAGGCAGTCAAGAGTGCAGTCGCAAAGACTGCGCCTCCGCCAAAGAGGGATTTCATCTTGTTCGGGTCTCCTGTCCGAGGTCTCCAGTCTTTCGACGACGCTACGCGCGAGTCCATTCTTTCCCATAACTCGACCTCCGGCTCTAGGAGTCAACGGTCAACCGGAGTTGGGGGCTTGCATCCTTGATGCGGTGCGCCGAAAGAACCACAAAAACAAAAAACAAGCGAACTCCATAGCCCGCTTGTTTCATCATGTGCGAAACCGTAACACAATTTCGCCACAACTGTCCAGCGACGAAGATTTGGCCGAAGCGACAACGATGCGCCCTTGATGATAGAATGATTCATCAATCAACCTTTGGAGTTCAATTTAAGTGGGCCGCGAATTAAGAGTCATCAATACCACGCGCAAGGGACCGCGCCAGCCGAAACCCGAATGGCTGCGGATTCGCATAGGCGATCCGACTAACCAGAATCATGTGCTCAAGCTCATAGAAGGCTTGAACCTGCACACGGTCTGCCAGGAAGCGCGCTGCCCTAACATCTTCGAGTGCTGGTCGGACCGCACCGCGACCTTCATGCTCGCGGGCGACATCTGCACGCGCCATTGCGGTTTCTGCGCGGTCGGCAAGGGCACGCCCGGCTCGCTCGACCCCGAAGAACCGCGTCATGTGGCCGAGGCCGTGCGTCATCTAAACCTGGCCCACTCCGTCATCACATCTGTCAACCGCGATGATTTGCCCGACGGCGGCGCGGCTCATTGGGCCGAGACCATACGGCAGGTTCGCGCGCTCAACCCGCAATGCAAGGTGGAGGTTCTGATACCAGATTTCAACGGCGACGAGGCCGCGCTCAATACTGTGCTGGATGCGCAGCCGGACGTGCTCAATCACAACACGGAGACCATCGCCAGGCTCTACAGGCGCGTGCGCCCCGATGCTGTTTACCAGCAGACTCTGACCTTGCTCGAACGCGCCGCGCGACGCCGCGACGCAGAGGCGCGCGGCATGCTCACCAAGAGCGGCATCATGGTGGGCCTGGGCGAAGAGTTTGATGAGGTGGTCGAGTTGATGAAGGACTTGCGCGCGGTCTCTTGCGACATCATGACCATCGGGCAATACCTGCAACCCTACGAACGACGCCTGCCGGTCGAACGCTACGTGACGCC
>JAXDFO010000326.1:0-5068 GCA_034665545.1 Blastocatellia bacterium | reverse complement strand
CGATTCTAAGCTGTTTCAAGTGGTTGAAAGTTTAGTCGGACTGTTGCATAATCCCGTCTGCGTTCACCTCCCCGGTGAACGAAGTGGTCGCGTGGGGTGAGGACACGTGGCCTTAGGGTGGGGGCTGTGGGAGGCTCCCGCCCGCTTATTTTTTTTGGGCCTATGTGCGCGCTTGACGCGTGGGCAGATGAGCGTAAAATCACACGTTGGCGGCGCCGGGCCGGGGGCGCGCGTCGCCGTTTTCGGCTTGAAAAAATTCGTGGCCTAAATCTGTTCTCGAACTTCTGTTGGCGAGACGGATACGGGGGAACCAGACGCATGGCGTGCGCTTCGAGAAGGAGTCTCATGAGCGGCGCGCATAGCAGGGGCGAATCAAACGGGGCGGGCCTGCTCTCGCAGGTGGGCCGCGCGCAGGCTTTGAAGGGCAACTTCCGTGGCCCTAGCCCGTCAGCTAACCTCGTCGGCGTGAGCGGAAGGAACCAGGGATTAAAATATCCACACTCCAAAGGTCAGGGCCACAGGTGCGCCGCTCGCTTAACGGTTGCGCTTCGTGGCCTTCGTCTGTCCGGCGTCTGTTCGCATCTATTCGGAGGGGAAGCTCGTCATGCTATATTTAGCCGTACTTCAACTCCTGTCTCGCTCTGATTTTCTAGCCCCCGCCGGACGGGCCGCGCGCGTCCCGTAGACGCGCGCCTGGCTCCGTGTCGAAAGCCCTGTTGGTTTGGCTTATGGAAAGGTCACTATGGCGATTCTAGAGAAGAAGGCCAAAAGACGGCTCAAGCTCTGGTTGTTCAAGGGCATCAAGAAGGCCGAAGGCTCTCACCAGGAAGAGAGCCACACGCACCACCAGCATCCCTGGTGGAAGGTGATGTGCCTGACCGGCGTTGATTATTTCTCGACGCTCGGCTACCAGCCGGGCATCGCGTTCATAGCGGCTGGCGCGCTCTCGCCCATCGCCACCTTAATCCTGGTCCTCTTAACGCTCTTCGGCGCGCTCCCCATCTACAACCGCGTCGCCGCCGAAAGCCCGCACGGCGAGGGCTCCATCTCGATGCTCGAACACCTGCTCTCGCGCTGGAAGGGCAAGCTCTTCGTGCTGGTCCTACTGGGGTTCGTGGCGACGGATTTCATCATCACCATCACGCTCTCTGCGGCGGACGCCACGGCCCACGTGATAGAGAATCCATTCACGCCCGACATCCTCAAGCATCAGGTCGGCATCACGCTTGTGCTCATAGCCATTCTCGGCGCGGTCTTCCTCAAAGGCTTTAAGGAAGCCATCGGCCTGGCGGTCATTCTGGTCGCGGCCTATCTGTTCTTGAATTTTGTCGTCGTGGGCTACGGGCTTTATCAAGTGCTGGCGCACCCGGAACATCTTCCGGCCTGGAAGAACGCGCTCTTCGCTGACCCGCGCGTGCATGGCAATCCGCTCTTGATGATAGGCGTCGCGCTCCTCCTGTTTCCGAAACTCGCGCTCGGCCTATCAGGTTTTGAAACTGGCGTCGCCGTCATGCCGCTCATGCAGGGCGATAAGAAATTGACGAAGAGGCAACTGGAAGAGATTCACGAAACCAGGAGCGAGCGCGAGACGCCGCCCTCTGCTCAGACGCTCCTCGAAGGCCGCATTCGCAATACTCGCAAACTCCTGCGAACCGCCGCCCTCATCATGAGTATCTTTCTCATCACCAGCAGCTTTGTCACCGCGACGCTGATTCCGCCCGAGGAATTCGCGCCCGGTGGGAAAGCCAATGGCCGCGCCCTCGCATTCCTGGCCCACACTTTTTTCAGCGACGGCTTCGGCACTGTCTACGACATCAGCACCATCACGATTCTCTGGTTCGCGGGCGCGTCCGCGATGGCGGGTCTACTCAACATCGTTCCGCGTTACCTGCCGCGCTACGGGATGGCCCCCGATTGGACCAGGGCGACGCGGCCCCTAGTCATCGTCTATACGATTATCGCCTTCACCGTGACGCTTATTTTCCGCGCGGACGTGGACGACCAGAGCGGCGCATACGCGACCGGCGTGCTGGTCCTGATGAGTTCGGCGGCGGTCGCCGTGACGCTCTCCGTGTGGCGCAGGGGGAAAGCATGGTGGCCCTTCCTGCTCATCGCGCTCATCTTCGGTTACACGACCGTCGTTAATATCATAGAAAGACCCGAAGGCATCAAGATAGCCTCGTTCTTCATCGGCGCGATTATCCTGACTTCGCTCATCTCGCGCGTCATGCGGACGACGGAGTTGCGCGTGGAGAAAGTTGAATTGGACCAGACGGCGCAGGAGATTATCGCGGAGGCGAGCCGGGGCACGATTCGCATCATCGCCAACCGCTGTGATCGCGGCGACAAGAGCGAGTATGAAGAGAAGGAACGCGAGAAGCGCGCGGACAATCACATCCCCGCGCAGGAGCCTGTTATCTTTCTGGAGGTCACACCCTGCGACGCTTCTGAGTTTATAGGCGTCCTGAAGGTGAAGGGCAAGCACGTTGACGGCTACCGCGTGCTCCACACGGAAAGCTCAGCCGTGCCCAACGCCATCGCCGCGCTGCTCCTGCACCTGCGCAACAAGACGGGCCAACTGCCGCACGCTTACTTCGGTTGGAGCGAAGGCAACCCGCTCGCGTTCCTCTTTCGTTACATAGCCTTTGGCGAGGGCGACACCGCGCCCGTCACACATGAGGTCTTGCGCCAGGCCGAGGACGACCCGGAGCGTCGCCCCGTCGTACACGTCGGCGGATAATACAAGCAGAGGGAGAAAGTAAAAACTTTGGTCACATCAATCAAGCGCATGCTGGTCCAACTTACCTCTTCATCTTTTCGAGGCTCGCCCTCATCGTCTACGGCTTCATACGCTACTACACGACGCATGAAGTGACTTGCGCTACATAGACAGGGTCGAGCGGCGCGCGCATGAAGACATCGTGACGGTCGTGCTGGCTGACTTCGTCCCCGCCCGCCGGTGGCAGCAACTGCTGCGCACCCAGAGCTCGCTCATCCTCAAAGGCGCGCTCCTCTTCAAGAAGGGCATCGTCGTCACGAACGTTCCCTATCACCTGGACCACTAAAAGCGGCGACACGCCGGAGACAGGCGACAGGCTCAAGACAGGCATGAGAGATGAGAGATGAGAGATATGCTATCTCTCATTCTCTCATCCGCTCTCTCTTTTTCCTCTCGTCAGTTGTCAGTCGTTGCTGCTGCTGTCGTTCGTGCCGCGACTGGCTAGAAAGCAGGAGCGGCAGAAGACTGGACGACCCTGCGAGGGATAGAAGGGAACGGTGGTCTCCTGCCCGCACTGCGCGCACTGGACGGAGACTTCTATGCGCTGGCGGACTCCTGAAGCCTGCGCGGCGGCAATCGCTGCGAGGCGTTCATTCTTGGCCTGCTTGCATGGTTTGCAACGCTTGGGTTCGTTCTTCAAACCCTTATCATGAAAAAAGACCTGCTCTCCGGCGGTCCAGACGAAGCTCTCGCCGCAGTCCACGCACTTAATCATGAAATCTTCAAATTCCGTTTCCGTGTGCCCCCACTTTCCGTTGGTCTCACTCGTCACTTGTGTTTGCGCCATGATGAAATAACCCCCCACCTGTATGCTCTTCCCGCGCTGGCGGCAAAACCTTGGCTTGAGAAGAAGCCGCCGAACGCCAGAACCTATCCGGTTAATGTAATGCTAGCTCGCGAGGTGGCCGCAATAAATATTCCGCAACGAACCGAAGTCGCGGGCGCGCCAGATGCGCTTATGAACTGGGCTTGAAGTGAAAGCTTGGTCACTTCAGCATCAAGGTAAGACCTTTTTAAAATAGGGCGGCGCTTGAACGATTGCCAAGCCGGTGCGATACCTATGACGCTCATTGACGTGATGTCCTCTCACCCCGACAGGCTGTTCGGGACGATTCCAGTAAACTGGAAACGACAGCCACATTATCTGTCAACTTATTACTATCACGAAAATGTGTCAAGGTCTCGGCGTCCGACTTCACTGGTCCAATTATTTCCCGGCCCGCTTGACAGCGCGTGCATTCAGGTGACAGCATCCGCGCACGCGTCATCATCCGTCAGTTTGAGCGAATCCGAAGAGAGGGAAAGCATATCCTTCATGAACATCCTTGTGATAGGTTCCGGCGGTCGTGAACACGCGCTCTTGCATGTGCTGCGGAAAACTTCAAGCCGGTCTCTCCAACTCTTCTGCGCGCCGGGCAATCCCGGCATCGCGCAGTTAGCGACCGTCATTCCCTGCGACGCCACGGACACAGGCGCGTTGGCCCAACTGGCGCAAGAGCGAGCGATAGATTTAACGATTGTCGGCGGCGAGGCTCCGCTCGCGGCGGGCATCGTTGACGAGTTTGAGAGACGCGGGCTGGCAATCGCGGGCGCGACCCTCGCCGCCGCGCGGCTCGAATCGAGCAAGGCTTTCGCCAAAGATTTTATGGCCCGCCACCATATCCCCACCGCGCGTTATAAAATCGCGGACTCCGCCAGCGAAGCCAAAGACATCCTGCGTCGAGGCGAGTTCGGCGCGCAAGATACGCCGGTCGTCGTCAAGGCCGACGGCCTCGCGGCGGGCAAGGGAGTCGTCGTCGCGCGCGAGCGCGCGGAAGCCTTGCAGGCGATAGATGATTTAATGGTCCAACATTCCGCAGGCGCGTTGGCCGCCCGTCGCGTCGTCATAGAAGAGACGCTCGCAGGCCCGGAAGCCTCCCTGCTGCTCTTCTCGGACGGGCGCGAGTATGCGTTGATGCCGCCCGCGCGCGACCACAAGCGCGTTGGCGAGAATGATACCGGTCCAAATACCGGCGGGATGGGAGCGATTACTGACAGGGGCGTGATTGACGACGAAACTCTCGCACGCGCGCGGCGTGAAATCATCGAACCAACCCTGCGCGGCGCGCTCGAAGACAACTTGCCTTTTCGCGGCGTCCTCTTCGTCGGGTTGATGTTGACGGCTGACGGCCCGCGCGTGCTCGAATACAACGTCCGCTTTGGAGACCCTGAAGCGCAGGCCATCCTTGTGCGCCTCAAGAGCGACCTCGTGGAAATTTTCGAGGCGGTGGCGCGTGGGGCCGGACTCCA
>JAXDFO010000325.1:0-12881 GCA_034665545.1 Blastocatellia bacterium | reverse complement strand
CCTGACTCCCTGCCTTCTGTTATGCCATCTTCTGACCAGTTGAAATTTATAGAGGTGCGGACGTGGTTGGGGCGCGCGCTTCTTTTGTTGCCTGTGTTGTTGGCGCTGGTGTGTTCTTGGTATGCGTTGCGCTGGTACGTGGGCAATACGATTGTGGAGTATGCGCCGAGCCTGGATGAGGGCGCGTTGGAGACGGCCCGCTCCGGCATGACGCTCGCGCCGGATGACCCACTGGCGCATTGGACCGTCGCGGGATTGGAGCGGCGCAGCCTTGACCCGGAGCTATTGCCGGATGTCGTGAAGCAGTATGAAGAGGCCGTGAGTCTCTCGCCGAACGATTATCGTTTGTGGATGGACCTGGGCGTGGCGCGCGAGCAGGCGGGCGATGCGGCGGGCGGCGAGCAGGCTTTGCGTCGCGCCGTCGAACTCGCCCCGTCATACGCGGACCCGCGCTGGTTTTTGGGAAACCTGCTCCTGCGCGCGGGCAACCGCGACGAGGCTTTCGCTGAACTGCGTCGCGCGGGAGATGCCAACCCCGCGACCTACCGCCCGCAAATCTTTAATCTCGCGTGGCAGGTGTACGGCGGTAACGCTGCTGAGATGAAAGCGGCGGTCGGAGAATCGGCGGCGGCGCGCGGCTCGTTGGCCGCGTACCTTTCGGGGCGCGGGCGCACGGACGACGCGCTGGATTTATGGTCCAGTCTGAGCAAGACGGAGAAAGCGGAGCAGCGCGAAGTAGGCGAGGGGTTGATGAGCGCGCTCGTCAGCGCGAAGAGTTATAGACGCGCTCTCGGCCTCTTCCGCGATTTGTCTGCGGAAGCAGGCGCGGAGGTGGGCCAATTTCAGAACGGCGGTTTTGAAAACGAGATAACGGGGACGGGCGGCGCGGCGGTTGTGAATCCTTTCGGCTGGCAGGTGAGGTCCGTGCCGCAGGCGCAGATTGCACTGGACCAGCGACACAAGCATGCGGGCGCGCGCAGCCTGCGCGTCACCTTCAACGCCTCCAACGCTTTCAACTTCGATAACGTTTCGCAACTGGTCGTGGTTGAGCCTTCGACACAGTACCGCCTTGAATGCTATGTTCGGACGGACGAGTTAAAGAGCGCGGGCGCGCCCCTCATAGAGGTCGTGGATAGCACGGATGGCAGCGTGGTTGCCGCAAGCAGCCCGCTTGCCATCGGCACAAACGACTGGCAGCCTCTCGTCGTTGACTTTAAAACGACGGCGAAGACGGAGGCCGTGACGGTACGCACGGGACGCGCGCCGTGCTCCATGGAGGGCAGCGTGTGTCCCATCTTCGGCACGATCTGGTATGACGACTTCAATCTCCAACGCGGTAACGCAGGTGCTGGCCCAGGAAGACATAACAGCAGCAGCAGTAGAGGCGACGCCAAAGACGCGGGCGCGCGTTAAGGCCGTCCATACGCTGGCGAGCAGTTTTATCTTTTTCATTCTCTGCGCTGCCCTCGTCCTCTCGACGCTCGCCTACGGCACGGTCCACTACTGGTCGCTCGCGGTCTTTCAACTCGGGGCCGCGCTCATCGTCCTGCTGTGGGCCATTGATGCCTGGCGCAGCCGACTGTTACGCTTCAGCCGCAACGCGCTGCAATGGCCTCTCGGCGGTCTCTTCCTGCTCGGCCTCTTTCAACTGCTCCCGCTCGGCGGCGGCAATGCGGGAGAGACGGGCGCGTTGTTGTCAGGTGGAGACGGGCCGGTGAGAAGTCTCTCGCTTGACCCTTACTCGACGCGCCTCGTGCTGGTCCAATTACTCTCGCTCTTTATTTACTTCGCCGCCGCCCTCTCTTTCACTGACAGCCCCAGGCGGCTTCGCCTTCTCGTGCGGACCATCATCATCTTCGGCTTCGTGCTCGCCGTCTTCGGTCTCATCCAATCTTTCACCAGCCCGACCAAAGTTTACTGGCTGCGAGAGCTACAGCAGAGCACGCCCTTTGGTCCATTTATCAATCGCCATCACTTCGCCGGTTACATGGAACTCGCGCTCGCGCTTCCGCTCGGCATGCTCTTCTCCGGCTCGATTGAAAAAGATAAACGCGTGCTCTATATCTTCGCGGCGGCGTTGATGGGAGTCGCGCTGGTGATGACGGGTTCGCGCGGCGGCATCATCAGCTTGGGCGCGCTGGTGCTGTTTCTGCTGGCGTTGACGGGCCTCGGTCGGAGGCGCAAGGATAAGGAGCGAGATGGTCATGAAAGTGAGGGGCGCGCGGGCCATAGAGGGATGCTGGTGAGGGCGACTTTGACGCTGGCGTTGGTGATGGCGTTTCTGTTGGGGACGGTCCTGCTCGGCGGCGAGTCTGCTTTGAGCAGGTTCACGGGAACCGTCAACGCCGAAGACCCTACGACGGGCCGCGCGCATTTCTGGAGCGTGACGCTGGACATCATTCGGCATCATCCGGTGTTGGGCACGGGCCTCGGCGCGTTCGGCGTCGTCTATACGCGCTACGATACGCGCAACGGGATGTACAGGCTGGACCAGGCGCATAACGATTATTTGCAGATAGTCTCGGACGGCGGCATCGTCGGTCTCGCGCTCGGACTCTTCTTCGTCATCGCGCTCTTTCGCATGGGGTTGGCCCAGTGTCAATCTGAGGATACATACAGGCGCGGCGTGGCGATGGGCGCGCTCGCGGGCTGCTTCGCCGTGCTGGTCCACAGCTTTTTTGATTTCACCCTGCACACGACGGCCAACGCGCTGCTCTTTTTGATGCTGGCCGCGCTCGCCACATTAAGGGGCCGCGTCGAGCAGGCGGAGCATGGCGGCCATCGTCGCCGCAGGCGTCACCGCAGCCACAATTCCAGGACCAGCGATGAACGAATGGAAGCGAAAGGCGAAGGCGTTGTCGCTTCCTAGAGTTTGATGATGATGACGAACTTACTGGACATGATGCGAAGCCGGTCGGAGCAGACCGTGCTGAGCACGCTCAATATCAAGGTCGAGTCTGCAGAGAGCGAGCGGGTCGTGCTCTCTATGCCCGTGGACGAACGCGTTCACCAGTACACGGGGTTGCTGCATGGCGGCGTCTCAGTGGTCCTGGCAGAGACCGCCGCCTCCATCGGGGCCGCGCTCAATACGGACCTCGAACGTTATACTCCGGTCGGCGTCGAGATTAACGCCAACCACCTGCGCTCTGTGTCGAGCGGGACCGTCACGGCGGAAGCCACGCCCGTCTATAAGGGCAGGCAGATGACCGTCTGGGCGATAGAGATACGCGACGACCGCCAGCGTCTCGTCTGCGTCTCGCGTTGCACCCTGGCCTTCAAGCCCGGCAGCGCGCTGAAGAGTAAGGATGAAGGATGAGAGGAGAGCTATTCAACCGTTCAATAGCTCTCCTCTCATCCTTCAACAGTTATACTTACGACTTGCTGTTCAGTTGTTCAGTTTAAAATTTGGAAGGAGATGTCGTGGGGCATGGCTTCAGTAAAGAGTGAGATGAGCAGGGAAGAGGCGAGCGTGAAGGAAGGCGCTGTGATGACGCTGCCGAAGCTCTGCCTGGAAGCCATACGCGAGTATGCGAAGGCGGATGCGCTGAATCATAAGCCGGGTAAGGCGTGGGTCCATATTTCCGCTTCCGACTTTACAGAGCGCGTGCGCGCCGTCGCGTTAGGGCTGGCGGAGTTGGGCATCTTGGCGGGAGACCGCGTCGCGCTGCTCTCGGAGAATCGCCCGGAGTGGTCCATCACGGACCTGGCTATCCTGAGCCTGGGCGCGGTCAATGTGCCCATCTATACGACGCAGGCCGTCGAGCAGGTGCGTTATATTCTGGAAGATTCGGGAACGCGCTTAATCTTCGTTTCGGGGCGCAAGGTCTTCAAGCACGCGCGCGCGGGCATCGAGGGTCTCGCGGGACTCGAAGGGCTGGTCTTCTTCGACGCGGAAGCCGTCGAAGGGATGGAGAACGCGATGTCGCTCTCCGAACTTGAAGAGCGCGGCAGAGAGCTTGACCGTCAAGACCCTTCAGCCTACGACGCGCTGTTGGGACGCCTCAACAGCGAGACCCTGGCAACCATCATCTACACTTCAGGGACGACGGGCGAGCCGAAGGGCGTCATGCTCTCGCACTCGAACTTCGTCTCGAACGTGCTCTCGATTGCTTCGACCCTGCCCGTCACGAACGCCGACATCGCGCTCTCCGTCCTCCCGCTCTCGCACATCTTCGAGCGCACGGCCTTCTATCTCTTCTGCGCCGTCGGAGTCTCCGTCTACTACTCCGCTTCCTTCGATCAGGTCGGCGAACACTTGCGCGAAGTCCGCCCGACCATCATGACGGCGGTCCCGCGTCTCTTTGAAAAAGTCTTCCAGCGCATCGTCAAGAAGGGCACGAGCGCGGGAGGCTGGAAGAGCCGGGTCTTCATGCGCGCCCTCGCCGTGGGCCAACGCTACGCGGAACTGAAGGACAAGCGCGAGCCCGTCCCGCCGCTCCTCTTATTACAACAGGAACTGGCGAACCGCGTCGTCTTTAAGAAATGGCGCGAGGGCGTCGGAGGCCGCCTGCGTTATTTCGTTTCGGGCGGCGCGGCCATCTCGCCCGCGCTCTCTTACGCCTTCAACGCGGCGGGCCTCCAAATCCTGCAAGGCTACGGCATGACCGAGACCTGCATCGTGACCGCCAATCGCCCAGACGATAATCGCGTCGGCTCCGTCGGCCTGCCCTTTCCCGGCATAGATGTCAGGATAGCTGAAGACGGAGAGATTCTGGTCCGTGGGCCCAACGTCATGCGCGGCTACTACAAGCACCAGGAGGCGACCGACGCGGTCTTGCGGGACGGCTGGTTTGCGACCGGCGACGTGGGCCGCATGGACGAAGACGGTCATCTCTACATCACAGACCGCAAGAAAGACCTCTTCAAACTCTCGAACGGCAAATACATCGCGCCGCAACTCGTTGAGAGCCTCATCAAACAGAGCGAGCTTGTCAGCCAGGTCGTCGTCCTCGGCGTGGGCCGCAAGCATCCCGTCGCCCTCATCGTCCCGGACTGGGAAGCCTTGCGCCAATCGCTTGCAACGGATGATGCGAACACGCCGAAGACGCACGCAGAGTTGAGCAGATACCCGCCAGCCGTCAAGCTGGTCCAACGCGAGGTCAACGCTTTGACCGCTCCCCTGGCGGACTACGAGAGAGTGCGCCGCGTCGCGCTCCTGCCCGATGAGTTTTCGATAGACGGCGGTGAACTGACCCCGACGCTCAAGGTCAAACGCCGCATCGTTGATGAAAAATATGGGCCAATAATTGAAGAGCTATACGGCTCCACTTGAGAGCCTGAAAGGCGCGGGGAAGTTGAGAGTGATGCTATAGGTCGAGCGTGGCCTGGCCTGGGCTGGCTCAGGCATCCGTCAGGGTGAGACCCTCTTTTTCATAGACGACGCCGGTGAAGCTTTCCAGGTTCAGAGGGTGTCTGCTGAGGATGGCTTCGGCCAGGCAGCGCAAATCCAGTGGGATGGTCGTAGATGGGCACTCTTCTCTTTCAGTGGGAAAGTGTTCGGCGAGGAGGCTCAGTTCCGCATCGCAAAATTCGCAGGAGGCGAGGTGCTCTGCGATGCTCATCTGCCGCGATGCTGCCAGTGCGGATGCGCCATAGGCTAAGAGAGTTTCTGAAGAAGGGCAGGTGACTTGCTTAGAAAATAAGTTAGAGAATGCAGAGTTCATAGCTCCTCCCCCAGTATCCGCACACTTATAGACTCGATCTTAGAGCGCATGAGCAGGCAATCTCGCTGGCGACTCCGAGACCGGAGAATTGCAAGGATAAGGGGCGAAATTTTACGCGCGAGCCACGGACGATCTTTACTGGCTCTTCACCTGGTCATCAAAGATAAAGCATTAATAGGCCGTCTCTTCCATAAGTTTGTGACATGGCAAAGCCCTTTTTTGCTAAGCGTTATCAGTATTTTGCGCGGGGTGTAAAAAGATGTTGCTCAAAAAGGTTTTTGCTGATAACATCTTTTCCGTCAGTCAGGGAGCGAGCAAGCTCCTTGAGTTCCTTTCTCGGTTGACCGCGCCATTTCCCCCTTTTGCGGTCATCGGCGCAAACGCCCAGCAAGGTTCCAAGACATCTCAAGGCCAGGGAGGCAACGGAAGGTTATCTCTTTCGGTTGAGAGGTACAGCGAACGAAAGCCGCTCTCCCAAGACACGCGCGTGCGTTCCCTCTTAAAACAACTGCCAGGCTCCACCGCCGCTCCCTATGCCAAGCCGAAACAAATTCTGATCTCTGACCTTAGTTTGACAGACACTGTCTTAATACTGTGAAATCCGCCAGTGATAATTCCCTGAAAGATTCCATGATGAGCGCACTTGAGGAAAAATCCCCCGCCCCGCGCCAGCAGGCCGCTACCCGCCACAGCAGAAACAGCGGCCAGTGGGTCGAAAGCTTGCGCTCTTCGGATGTCAGCCGCCTGTGGGCCGAACTGCATCGCATCGTCTGCCATCACCCGCTCGTGCGCGCTTCGCGCAGCGCGGGCCTGCTGGTCGAAGAGGGCGCGCACAACGCTTACACGGACCTGACGCAGGAACTCTTCGTCCAGCTTTTAAGCAAAGGCCGTTTCCAGCATTACCTCGACACGGAGATGACGGACGCCGAGATCGAATGCGAAATCGGACAGATTGAACTGACCAACTTGTTGACGGCTGAGCTACGCAAGCGTCACCCGGAATCTTACCGCCTCGCGCGCCGCATCTCCACGCTCATCCAATCGAGCGCGAACTTTCGCCGCTTCGATTCGAGCGGCATCGCGGACGAACCGCACCGCCGCCTCGCAGACCGCGTTTACGGGTTATCCGAGTGGACAGACCAGAAGCAGAAGCGCGAAACACACGAGCTTGAGCAGCGCATACAGATGATTCCAGTGCGCCAGAGAGACACGCGGATGGTCGGCTGCACGGGAGATTCGCAGGTCGTCATCAGCAATTCAGACCTCGAAGATTTGATTATCTCCGTGCTCGACGCGGCGGACTCTCCGGCTGACGTGCGCACGCTGCGAAGTCTGGTTATGTCCAGGCTGCCGGTGATGGATATCTATCTGGTCCCGCTCGGCGGCGATGACCCCGATGAGCAGGGCAACCAGTTCGAGCCGGTTGACGTGCAGGAGAATCCTGAGCAGGGCTTGCTGAGGCGCGAGTCTGAGCGTGAGGCCGCCGGATATGTGGACCAATTTCTGAAGAGCCTGCGCGAGACCGTGCGCGGCAAAGTCAAACAATATAATCGCATGCTCGGAGTCCTCTGGCATTGCTACTTAAGCCCGAATCATTCGACGCAACTCGAAGTCGCCGCCGCGCTCGGCGTCTCCGATTCGCTCGTCTCCGATTATCGTCGCCGCATCGAACAGGAATTGCGCGCCCTCTCTTTCACGGAAATCGAAGAGGCCAGACGTTTCGAGATGGCCCTGCGCCAGCGCGTGCGCGCCCTGGTCTTCGCGGGCGACGAAGAGAGCGTCCCTGTATAGCAGCGTCCGGCTCGCTCATAGCAGTGGACCTTTGAGACTTGAGACCGGAGTTTGAATTTCAAGCCCCCGGTCTCTTGACGCTTCTTCGCGTCCATGCCTACAGTGTTGACGAAGAGGATGCGTGCCAGCCTGTTCAATCGAGCGATTGCCCTCGCTCGAAAGATTCGGAAGGTTGGCCCTTAAATGCCGAAGAGTGCCGCACATGACAAAGGGTCGCCAAATTTTCGACTACGAACCCGTCACGCGTTCCGGGCGCGCGCGTTCGCGCCAGCAGCAGAACGCAGAGGTCACGGAAAGTTGGCCCACGCGCGAAGAGAAGGTGAAACAGCTTTCCTCTCATCTTGATGAAGGAAAAGCTATTGGACCTGACGGCGAGCCTGTCGTGACCGCTGCGCCCGTCGCGTCGCAGGGCGTGAGTTGGTCCGAGAGGCGCGGTCATGCGATTAGTTTCGCGGGCCTCTTCCTCTACACGCTGGTCATCTATTATCGCCCGGCGGACATCTTTCAAATTCCCTCGCTGGTCTCGCTCTCATACTGGATAGCAATCTTCACGCTCGTCGCGTTTCTTCCCTCGCAACTCGTCCTAGAAGGCACGTTCACGGCTCGCCCGCGCGAAGTCAATCTCATCCTCCTGTTCTTTCTGTTGGGGGTGCTCTCGATTCCCCTGGCCCTCAGCCCGGCAGATGCCTGGAACGAATTCAACTTTATCTTCGTCAAAGCCGTCATCATGTTCATCGTGCTGGTCAACGCGATGCGCACAGAGCGACGACTGAGATGGATGATTTATCTAGCCATTTCCATCGGCTGCGTGATTAGCATCAGCGCGCTCAATAACTTTCGCGCGGGGCTTGGCGACCCGGCGGCCTATCGTCGCGTCGTCGGCAACATAGGTCTCGCCATGTTCGGCAACGAGAACGACATGGCACTTCATCTGGTGACGATGATTCCCATCGTCATCGCGTTTCTTTTGAAGACGCGCAACCCGATGATGAAACTGGTCTACGGAGCGTGCGCGCTCTTGATGCTGGCCGGAAATTTCGTGACCTATTCGCGCGGGGCATTCCTGGGCCTGATAGGCGG
Source organism: Blastocatellia bacterium (assembly GCA_034665545.1). Taxonomy (GTDB): domain Bacteria; phylum Acidobacteriota; class Blastocatellia; order Pyrinomonadales; family Pyrinomonadaceae; genus DASYML01. Next base: position 4,347 of record JAXDFO010000325.1, on the reverse strand, counting down.
CGGGCTGGTCCTCGCCTGGAAGTTGAGCCGTCGCAGCCGCCTCGTCGTGATGTTGCTGATTTTCGTCAGCGTCGGGGCCGCGATAGCGATTGCGCCCGGAGGCTACGCGACGCGCATCGCCTCCATCACGGACCCGAACAGCGACATGTCCGCCTCCGCGCGTCGCCAACTGCTTTACGGCTCCATCCTCATCGCGCTCAGGCATCCGGTGCTGGGCGTCGGCATGGGCAACGACCACAATCTGCTGCCGAGAGGACAGGTCAGCCATAACGCCTACACGCAGGTGGCTTCGGAGATGGGGATGGCCGCGCTCGTCATCTACGTGATGTTCATGGTCGTGCCGATCAAGCAATTGCGTCGCATCGAGCGCGAGACGTTCGCCGCGCGTCGCGCCTCGCGCTACTACTACCTGGCGGTCGGATTACAGGCGAGCCTGGTCTGCTATATGATTACCAGTTTCTTTCTCTCCGTCGCCTACGTCTGGAACGTCTATTACATTGTGGGCTACGCCGTCTGCCTGCGCAGGCTCTACGAGACGAGGCCGGACGCGGAGAGAATCAACACGGAAAAATTGGACCGGCAAACAATCGCGGTTGATGAAACGTTGGGCCAACCAGCCGTTCTCGCGCGATGATTTTTCCGGCTCAAGCGGATGTGAAGAAACAAGCTGATGTTACAGACTGAAGTTCAAAGCGTAGATGCAAGGCGCGCGGCGTCGCAAAGAGTCGTGAGCGTCATCATCCCCGCCTACAATACCGCGAACTTCATAGGCGAGACGCTGGACTCCGTCTTCGCGCAGACCTTCAAGGATTACGAGGTCATCGTCGTCAACGACGGCTCGCCCGACACCCTTGAGCTTGAGCGCGTGCTGGCCCCTTACATGTCCCGCATCGTCTATCTCAAACAGGAGAACGGCGGTCCCGCCAAGGCCCGCAACGAGGCCATCAAAAAAGCCCTGGGCGAGTTCATCGCGTTTCTCGATAGCGACGATTTATGGATGCCCGGATACTTGGCAGTGCAGGTCCAGACCTTGCGCGATGATGAATCTCTCGCGCTGGTCTGCGCCGACGCCCAACTCTTCGGCGAATCCGTCCACTCGCCGCAGACTTTCATGCAGCGTTGGCCGTCCGAGGAACCCGTCACGTTTGAAAAACTCCTGAGCATGCAGTGCGCGATAATTACCATGTGCGTGGTGGCGCGTAAGCAAGCCCTGATTGACGCCGGACTCTTCGATGAGAGATTCCTGCGCTCGGAGGACTACGATCTCTGGCTGCGGCTCGCGCAGAGGGGCGAGCGTTTCGCCTACCAGCATAAAGTTCTGGGCCATCGTCGCCTTCACGGCGCGAGCCTCGCGGCGAACGCGCAGGCTCTCTACGAAAGCCAGATTGATGTCTATCAAAAACTCCTCGCTACTTTAAATCTTACGACTAAGGAACGCCGCGCCGTCGAGAGAGAGATGGAGAGATGCAACGCGGACCTGGCCCTGCATCTGGGCAAACGAGAGATTATGGCCGGGCAGTATGCCCAAGCGGCGGAAGCCTTGAAACGCGCGAACCTTTATTACGATAGCCACAAACTCAAACTCGCGCTCCTCAGCCTGCGTCTCGCGCCGAGACTGATGCGGCGCATCTATCACATTTATCAAAGACGCTTGATGCGAGGCGCGACCGCCGCCGTGTGAAGTCTATGCAACTGGATGTCATAGTTCCGACCTACAATCGCCGTGAGTTACTCGCGCGCACGCTCCATAGCCTGCGCGCGGCTGACGTGCCGCAAGGCTTGAGCGTGCGCGTCACCATCGTTGATAACAACTCCAGGGATGACACCCGGCAAGTCGTCGAAGGAGAGATGGAGAAGTTCGACGGGCGGCTCGCTTATCTCTTCGAGGGCCGGGCCGGAAAATCCTACGCGCTCAACACGGGCATCGCCGCGACCACAGGCGAACTGGTCGGGATGATTGATGACGATGAAGAGATTGATAAGGGATGGTACGCGCGCGTTCACGAGGCTTTCAGCGAGGGCGAAGTTGATTTTATAGGCGGGCCATACGTGCCGCGCTGGGGTGCGGCGCAACCCGCTTGGCTGCCTATGGATTACCTGGGCGTCATCGGTTGGGTTGATAGCGGCGATGAAGTGCTCGCTTACGGAAAAGATTTTCCGGGCATCCTGATGGGCGGCAACGCCGTCGTCAAACGTTCGATGCTTGAGCGTGTCGGTCCATACTCGACTGCGCTTGGGCCAACCGCGAAGTTGTTGTTGAGAGGCGAGGACGATGACATGTATCACCGCTTGCTGGCGGCGGGCGCGCGCGGGCTATACCTGCCGGACCTGCGCATCTACCATTACATTCCGCCCGAAAGATTGACGAAGAAATATTATCGTCGCTGGTGTTTCTGGCGCGGCGTCGGGATGGGCATGCTCGATAAAGAGCATCGCCAGCAGGCGGTCTACCTGTGCGGGGTTCCGCGCTGGCTCTACGGTCGCGCGGCGCGCGGTCTGGCCGGAAAGGTCAAATCGCTCGCGGGCCGCAACGGCGATATGGGACAGAGCTTTTCTCATGAACTCGCGGTCTGGGACTTGGCGGGCTTCTTCTACGGCAAGCATTTTTACAGGGGCGCGCGTTGAGCGTCCCGGAGAGATTTTGTCAGATAAGCTATCGAGGGAATTTTCGTTTCAAAGATGTCTTCCAACACCACAGCCGAACAGCTTGAAGAGATGCTCGCGCGCTCCGCATCAACGGATGCGCCGCGCCGCGAGATAATTATCCGCGCGCCGTCTCTCACGCTCAAGGGTCTCGCGGGCGACCTCTCGAAACTGGTCCAGTATAGAGATCTGCTTTATACCTTGAGCGTCCATCGCATCAAGGTGCGTTACAAGCAGTCCGCGTTGGGCGCGGCGTGGGCCATCCTTCAACCGCTCTCGCTGATGCTCATCTACACTCTGATTTTTTCTCTCATCGTGAGGATGCCGACGGGCGGCACGCCCTACGCGGTCTTCGCTTACGCCGCGCTCTTGCCCTGGACCTTTTTTTCGACCGCGCTCGTCAACGCCACCAACGGCCTCGTGACTCATGCCCAACTGATTACCAAAGTCTACTTTCCGCGCGAGATTCTCCCCCTCACTTACGTTATCGCCTCGCTCTTCGATTTTCTCATCGCATCGAGCGTCTTCGCGGGCTTGATGCTCTACTACCACGTCGCGCTCACCCTGCGCGCGCTCTACGTCCTTCCGATTATTTTGATTCTGACGTGCTTCGTGACGGCCATCTCTCTCTTCTTCTCCGCGACGCAGGTGCGCTTTCGTGACATCGGCGTGGCGATGCCTCTGCTGCTGCAACTCTGGATGTTTGCGACGCCGGTCGTCTACCCTTTGAGCGCAGTTCCGGCGCGCTTGCAAGGGCTCTACAAGTTGAACCCGATGGTCGGCCTGATAGAAAATTTTCGGCAAGTCACGCTCTATGGCGCGCCGCCGGATTTAACCTTGCTCGGTCTCTCGACGCTCATCTCCGTGCTGCTGCTCGTCGCGGCTTACGTCTATTTCAAGCGCGTCGAGGCGACGGTCGCGGACGTGATTTAGGAAACGAAGCTGAACCACATGAGCAATATTGACCTGGAATTCAAGGGCGTCTCGAAACGTTATCGCGTCTGGCAACAGAGCGAGGGCGCGGCAGGGCAGGGCGCGCTCGTGCGAAGGCTGCAAGCCCTGCGTCGTCGCGCGCAGGATTTCTGGGCCGTTAAAGATGTGAGCTTTGAAGTCCCGCGCGGCGAGGCTCTAGGCATCATAGGGCACAACGGCGCGGGCAAAAGCACGATTCTCAAACTGCTCTCGAACATCACTTCGCCCACTTCTGGCGAGATTGCGATTCGCGGTCGTCTCTCCGCGCTCATCGAAGTCGGCTCAGGTTTTCACCCGGAACTGAGCGGGCGCGAGAACGTTTACTTGAGCGGCTCTATCCTCGGCATGCGTCGCCGCGAGATTACGAAGAAACTTGAGAGCATCGTTGACTTCGCCGAACTGAGGCAGTTCATAGACACGCCCGTCAAGCGTTATTCATCCGGCATGTACGTGCGCCTGGGCTTCTCCATCGCGGCCCACCTGGACCCTGACATTCTCCTGCTCGATGAAGTGCTCGCTGTCGGAGATGCTGCCTTTCAGAGCAAGTGCCTGCAACGCATCATGGAACTCAAGGCGGCGGGCAAGACCATCGTCTTTATCTCTCACGACCTCAACGCGGTGGAACGTTTATGCGACCGCGTGCTGCTCATGCAGCGCGGCGAGCTTATCAAAAATGGACCGACGCGCGAGGTCATAGCGGAGTACAAACAGGCGACGACGGGCTTCGTCTCG
>JAXDFO010000324.1:0-8007 GCA_034665545.1 Blastocatellia bacterium | reverse complement strand
TCACGCGGACACAGACCCGGACGGTAAACTGCCCTGGTCCACAAAGCTCTTGAAGGAGAGTTATAAGATAGGCGCGGAGCGATTCGGCTGGTCCAGGCGCAAGCCGCAGCCCAACTCTATGCGCGATGGACGCTATCTAGTAGGCATGGGGATGGCGACCGCCGTGTATCCTGTCAATCATTTTCCGTCTTCGGCGCGGGCCCGAATAAGGAAGGACGGAACGGCCATCGTCGAGAGCAGTACGCACGACCTCGGCACGGGCGCGTACACGGTGCTGACGCAAGTCGCGGCGGAAACCCTGGGCTTGCCAATGGAGCGCGTGCGCGTTGACATAGGCGATACCAACCTGCCGAAAGCTTTCGTCTCCGGCGGGTCGGCCACCACGATGTCTGTCGGCAGCGCCATCCAGGGCGCGGCGCGCGCGGCCATCACCAAACTCAAAGAGATGGCGCGCGCTGACAAGAGTTCACAGCTTTATAGTGCGACTGCCGAACAGGTCGTCGCAAAAGATGGGCGTCTCTCGCACGCTGACAATCCGGCGAAGGGCGAAACCTACGCGCAGATACTTTCGCGCGCTGGCATAGAAGAGATCGAGGGCGCCTTCGACATGCAGTTTAATGACAAACAGAAGACTCATTCGTCGCACTCGTTCGGCGCGCATTTCGCCGAAGTGCGAGTTGACCCTGATTTCGGTGAGGTGAGGGTGACGCGCTTCGGCGGCGTCTTCGACGTAGGGCGCGTGATGAATATGAAGCTGGCCGAATCGCAGATGCGCGGCGGCATCGTCATGGGGCTAGGCATGGCCTTGATGGAAGAGACCGTGCTCGATAAGAATCTGGGCCATGTCGTTAATCGTGACCTCGCAGAGTATCACGTGCCCGTCAATGCGGACGTGCCACATATGGATGTCCTGCTGTTGGAGAACTTCGACGAATATGCCAGTCCTATCGGGGCTAAGGGAGCGGGCGAGATAGGTATCGTGGGCGTGGCGGCGGCCATCGCCAATGCTGTCTATCACGCGACGGGCGTGCGCGTGCGCGACCTGCCGATTACGCCCGATAAGCTCATGGGGAAAGGTGCGCTCGCATGAACGAACTACAATCAATCGTCGCCGCCTTCGATGAGGCGCGAGCGCGAGGCGAGCGCGCCGCGATGGCTACAATCATCGGCGTCGAAGGCTCTGCTTACAGGCGTCCGGGCGCGCGCATGTTGATTACAGAGAGCGGACGCACGACGGGCGCAATCAGCGGCGGCTGTCTTGAGCGTGATGTCAGCGTCCGCGCCGCGCAGGTGATGAAAACCGGCGTCGCGCAAATCATAGAGTACGACACGCGCCGCAGCGAAGACATAGTGTGGGGGCTTGGGCTTGGATGCCACGGCGTCGTCCGTATTCTGCTCGAAAGTCTGCACGCGGGAAGCCACGGCGCACGGGCGTTGCCGTTCATCAGGGATTGTTTGCACGCGCGCAAGAGCGGCGTGCTAGCCACTGTCATCGCCGTAGATGTGAACAATGAGCGTTGCGAAGATGGCCCGGTCGCAGTTGGCAAACGCCTGTTGCTCGATGCGGAGTTGAACATCTGCGGCCCTTCACTCACGGACGTTCAGCTTGCCTCTCGCATACGCGAAGATGCGCTTGAGATTCTCGCGGGCAAGCGTTCGGCAACGCGCTCTTACGAAGCGGGCCAGGGGCGCACCGACATCTTCTTCGATGTGATTACGCCGCCGCGCCCGCTCGTCGTCTTCGGCGCGGAGCACGACGCCTTGCCGCTCGTGCATCTGGCGCGAACGCTGGGCTGGCACGTCACAGTTGTGGACACGCGCGCGCGTGACGCGACGAGGGAAAGATTCGCTGAGGCCGACGAGGTCTTGCTCTGTCGCGCAGAAGAGATAACCGCGCGCGTTTCTTTGACCGAGGAGACGGCGGCAGTCGTGATGACTCACAACTACCTCGTTGACGTTGAACTCCTGAGAGCTTTGTTGCCATCGCCCGTCTGTTACTTGGGAATACTTGGCCCGAAGCAGCGCACGTCTAAGTTGCTTGAAGAAATTAGCGCGGACACGCACGGGCTTGCCGATTCGCAGTTCGCGCGGCTTCATAGCCCCATCGGAATGGACCTCGGCGCGGAGACGCCGGAAGAGATTGCGCTGTCAATCATCTCTGAAATCAAAGCGGTCTGCGCCGCGCGCGGCGGCGGTTTTCTGCGCGACCGCAACGCGCCGATTCACGATGAACGTGAGAACATGCTTGAGCATGTGCCTGAGCCTGCTGCGATGAAAGTTTCCATCGAACCTTATGCTTCCACGTCTGAGAGCGAGCCTGTCGTCGCCTGTCATTTGTCTTGAGCGAACCTGTCATCGGCATCATCATGCTGGCGGCCGGCTCAAGCTCGCGCATGGGCCAGCCCAAGCAACTGCTGCAGTATGAGGGCGAGACGCTGCTCAGCCGCGCCGTGCGCGCTGCGCTTGAAACACAATACCGTCCCGTCATCGTCGTGCTCGGCTCACAGGCGCAAACTCTGCAAGAGGCACTGCCCGCAATGGAGACGCGCATCGTCGTTAATCAGGAATGGGCCGAGGGGATGAGTTCGTCTATTCGCTGCGGGCTGCACGCGCTCGAAACCGCGACGAGCGGGAATACGGAAGCGGCAATCCTGATGCTCTGCGATCAGCCTTTCATCACGAGCGGCGTTATCAACCGGCTGGTCCAGGAATATCTCGCGCAGCGTCCCTTGTTTGTCGCCTCCGAGTATGAAACGAAAGGTGGAAAGACGCGGGGCGTTCCCGCGCTCTTCAGTCGCGCGCTCTTCGCGGAGTTGATGGAGTTGCGCGGGGCGGCGGGCGCAAAGCGCATCATCGCGCGCCATGAGGCGGCAGGCTCGATTATCGCCGTGCCCGAAGCGGCTTATGATGTGGACACGCCAGACGACTATCTGGCCTTACGAGGCGGCGCATCAAGTGGTTCTGTAGAAGGTTAAGCATTGACGCATCAAGGGAGATTCTTATGAGCAAAGGTAAAGGGCAAGGGAAAAAAGCTAAACAGGAAGCAAGCAATGACAAGGTAGATGACCTGTCGAAAGTTACTGAGGATGGGACAGGCGAATTGCTCACGACCAATCAGGGCGTGCGCGTCAACGACGACCAGAACTCGCTCAAAGCGGGCGAGCGCGGCGCGACGTTGCTGGAGGATTTCATACTCCGTGAGAAGATTACGCACTTCGACCACGAGCGCATCCCCGAACGCGTCGTGCATGCGCGGGGCGCGGCGGCCCACGGCTTCTTTCAGGTCTACGAATCAATGGCCCAGTATACGAAGGCCAGGTTTCTTCAAGACCCGAATGTCAAGACGCCGGTCTTCGTCCGCTTCTCGACCGTCGCAGGCTCGCGCGGCTCGACGGACCTCGCGCGCGACGTGCGCGGCTTCGCCGTCAAGTTCTACACAGAGGAGGGCAATTACGATCTGGTCGGCAATAATATACCCGTCTTCTTCATTCAGGACGCTATCAAGTTTCCAGACCTCATCCACGCCGTCAAGCCTGAGCCGCACAACGAAATCCCGCAGGCCGCCTCGGCGCACGACACCTTCTGGGATTTCATCTCGCTGATGCCCGAATCCACGCACATGATTATGTGGGTGATGTCGGATCGCGCGATTCCCCGCAGCTATCGCATGATGGAAGGCTTCGGCGTTCACACCTTCCGCTTCGTCAACGAAAAGGGGAAATCGCGTTTTGTGAAGTTTCACTGGAAGCCACTGCTCGGCGTCCACTCGGTCGTCTGGGACGAGGCGCAAAAAATCTCCGGCACAGACCCGGACTTTCACCGCCGCGATTTGTGGGAGTCAATCGAGAACGGCGACTTTCCCGAATGGGAATTCGGCGTGCAAATCGTCGAAGAGAAGGACGAGCACAAGTTCGACTTCGACCTGCTAGACCCGACGAAGATAATTCCGGAAGAACTCGTGCCCGTACAACGTATCGGAAAGCTGACGCTCAATCGCAACCCCGACAACTTTTTCGCGGAGACCGAACAGGTCGCTTTTCATACCGGCCACGTCGTCCCAGGAATTGATTTCACTAACGACCCTCTGCTGCAAGGTCGCCTCTTCTCTTACACGGACACGCAGTTGATACGACTGGGCGGCCCGAATTTTCATGAGATTCCTATCAATCGCCCGATTTCAGGTGTCCACAATCATCAACGCGACGGGCACATGCGCCAACAGATAAATCGTGGCCGCGTCGCCTATGAGCCGAACTCGCTCGGCGGCGGTTGTCCGATGCAGGCCGGTGCGGACATGGGCGGCTTCATCAGTTACGCCGAAAAGATTGACGGGCAGAAAGTCCGCGCGCGGAGCGCGAGCTTCTTCGACCACTTCAGCCAGGCGACGCTCTTTTACAACAGCCAGTCTCAGCCTGAGCAAGACCACATCGTCAAAGCCCTGCGCTTTGAACTGGGCAAGGTTGAAACGCCCGCGATTAGAGAGCGCATGGTCTACGTGTTGGCCCAGGTTGATAAGACGCTGGCGAGCCGCGTCGCGGAAGGTCTCGGCATCAAAGTGCCCGCGAAGATTGACGGGCCTTTGAACATGAGCGTGCCTGCGGATGGAAACGCCAAACAGTTTCAGCCCAGGCGCGTTGATAAAGAAGCGGGAACGTCGCCCGCTTTGAGTATGGCGAACACGCCGAAGGACAGCATCAAGACGCGCAAGATAGCCGTGCTCGCCGCCGACGGTTTCGATGACGCCGCGCTCGCGGCGATGCAGAAGGCCCTGATGAATGCCGGGGCGCAGGTCAAAATCATCGCTCCGAGGCTAGGCTTTTTGCGCGGGGCGAACGGCGCGGAAGTCAAAATTGATTTCAGCTTCCTGACCGCATCCTCCGTCCTCTTCGACGCCGTTTACATCCCCGGCGGAGAACAGAGCGCGGCAGCCCTCAAGGCGGAAGCCGATGCCCTGCACTTCATCAACGAGGCGTACAAACACTGCAAGGCGATTGCCGCGACCGGGACGGGCGTTGATGTGCTGCGCGCTTCTTACATCGGCGCAGTCGAGCAAGGTGAGGCAGCCTCCGGCGTTAAAAAGGTTGTCGCGGACGAGGGGCTTGTCACAGCCCAGGATGCGCAGGCTGGCAAGGCTGCGGCGGAGTTCATCAAAGCCATCGCCCAGCACCGGCATTGGAGCCGGGAGACTAAAGACCAGGTTCCCGCTTGACTGCTTGAATGACCACACTGGCAACGTCCAGGGTTGAGCTTATGCGAAGTGGTGAGAGCGGTTTTCAATTGAATGTATGGTCAGCCACAACATTCAATTTGGAACCGCTCTAATCTTGCTAGACGGTCTTTAGAAATTGCGCTGCGATTTTGATATATTGAACAATCTGTTATTTCAGGCAACCACTCAAATTCTTCTGGAGAAAATCATGTGCCCTCGTCGCAGTAGCAGAATCCTGTTCCTTTGTTTATTGCTGGTCAGCGTCCCCGTCTTTATTTATGGTCAGGAGACTGACCCCTCGCAACTCAGTCTTGAGCGAATCTTTACTACAAATGATTTTAGCGCGCAGGGTCCGGGCGTCTTTCGCTGGCTCAAATCCGGCGACTCTTACACGAGATTCCAACGCGGTAAGAGCGGCCCGGATTTGGTCAATTGCAATACCGAAACAGGTAACTGCGAGGTGTTGATTGCAGCAGAGAAGTTTATCCCGCAGGGCGCGACCGCGCCTCTGCAAGTTCAGGATTACGAGTGGTCTGCGGATAACCAGCAGTTACTGATTTATACTAATTCAAAAAAAGTGTGGCGATTGAACACGCGCGGCGATTACTGGCTGTTGGATATTGCGAGCGGCAAACTAACCAAGCTCGGCGGCGATGCCCAACCCTCGACGATGATGTTTGCACGCTTCTCGCCGGACGGAAAGCGCATCGCCTATGTCAGAGAAAATAATTTGTATGTGGAAAATCTGTCTGACGGAAAGATTACACGGCTGACCAGCGACGGCTCACGAACGTTGATTAACGGCACTTCGGATTGGGTCAACGAGGAAGAGTTCGACCTGCGCAATTGCTGGCGTTGGAGCCCCGACAGCAAGTCTATCGCTTACTGGCAATTTAACGCTGAGGGCATCAAAGATTTTCTCCTGCTCAATAATACGACCGGCCTCTATCCGACTTTGACACAGATTCCATATCCGAAAGCCGGGACCGCGAACGCGGCGGTTCGCGTCGGAGTCGTCAGCGCGGATGGTGGGCCCACCCTCTGGCTCAACGTGCCCGGCGACCCGCGCAATAATTACATCACGATGGTTGACTGGGCCAACAATTCTGACGAGATAGTGCTTCAACATTTGAATCGTTTGCAAAATACGGACGAGGTCATGTTTGCCGACGCGAAGACGGGAGCCGTGCGAACCGTTTTGACTGAGAAGGACGACGCCTGGGTTGATGTGACGACGCCCAGGATGCGCTGGCTGAAAGCGGGCAAGAGTTTTTTGTGGCTCAGCGAGCGCGATGGCTGGCAGCATGTCTATGAGGTTTCGCGCGATGGCTCGAACACTAAACTAATCACGCCGGGGGCGTTTGACGTGTCAGCTATTCAAGCGATTGATGAACCGGGCGGTTGGCTTTATTACATAGCCTCACCCGACAACGCCACGCAGCGTTATCTATATCGCTCCCGTTTGGACGGCACAGGCGCGGCGGAAAAAATCACACCTGACAGTCAAAAGGGCTGGCACAGTTATAACTTTTCACCGAACGCTCGTTGGGCTGTTCACAATTACTCGGCCTTCGGCATCGCGCCCAGATTTGAACTCGTCAACATCACAACCAAAACGGCGGCGCGCACGCTGACAGACAATGCAGAACTCCAAGCCAGGATAGACAAGCTAAGAAAAGGACCGCAGGAATTTTTCCGCGTTGACATCGGAAGCGGCGTTACGCTTGACGGTTGGATGATGAAGCCTCCGGGCTTTGACCCTCACAAAAAATATCCGGTCCTCTTTTATGTTTATGGAGAACCGGCGTCGCAAACCGTCACGGATAACTGGGGCGGCACAAATTATTTGTGGCATTTAATGCTCACGCAGCAGGGTTATATAGTCGCCAGCGTGGATAATCGCGGGACGCCCGCGCCGCGCGGTCGTGCCTGGCGCAAGATTATTTACCGCAAGAACGGCGTGATAAATTCAGAGGACCAGGCCGCCGCCGTCAAAGCGATTGAAGCCAAGATGCCTTTCGTTGACCCGTCGCGCATAGGCGTGTGGGGTTGGAGCGGCGGCGGCACTTCGACCTTGAACGCGATGTTTCGTCACGCGGACCTTTATCACATGGGCATGGCCGTCGCGCCCGAAGCCGACGTGCGCTACTACGACACGATTTACACGGAACGCTACATGGGACTTCCGCAGGAGAACGCGGATGATTACAAGCAAGGCTCGCCTATCACTTTCGTCAACGGGTTAAAGGGCGACTTGTTGATAGTTCATGGCACGGGCGATGATAACGTTCATTACCAGGCCACAGAATTATTGATTGATGCTCTCATCGCTGCCAACAAACCGTTCACGATGATGGCTTATCCCAACCGCACGCACGGCATCTTTGAAGGCGAGAATACTACCCGCCACTTGTTTGAATTATTGACGAGGTATTTAAGAGAACACTTGCCGCCGGAGCAAGCCGCCTCGCATTAATCTTGGACCAATAAATGAAAGGCGAATTCCAGAATGTTGTTCATGGTACTAGAGCGTTTTAAGAACTGCGACGCCGTGGCGATATACAGGCGGTTTCGGGAGCAGGGACGAATGACACCGGACGGCTTGCAGTACGTAGGAAGCTGGATCGAGCCTAACTTCGACCGCTGCTTTCAACTGATGGAATGTGATGACCCGCGCCTCTTCCAGCAGTGGATTTTAAAGTGGCAAGACCTCGTGGAATTCGAGATTATTCCGGTTGTTCCATCGAAGGATGTCGTAGATGTCATCGCGCCAATGCTCTGATTGACTCAATAAAGCT
>JAXDFO010000323.1:0-5687 GCA_034665545.1 Blastocatellia bacterium | reverse complement strand
ATCGCCCGTCAACTCCAGGCGCACAGGGAACACGGAGGTAAACCACCCGACCGTGCGCGTCAAATCAACCGCGTCGAAGACCGTTTCCCTCGCATGACCCTCCATCTCAACGACCAACGCACGGCTCCCCGTCCACTCCGAGAGGGTCTGCGCGAGCGCGGTCATAAGCACATCGTTGATTTGAGTCTGGTAGACCGGCGGAACCTCCTGCAACAACGCGAGAGTCTCCGACTCATCAAGCCCCACCGCAACCGTGCGCGCCAAAGCCACTGTGTTAGCCCCCGAAGGATTATCGAGCGGCAGGCGTTGATTGATACGATGTTGCCCGGCCAGCCAGTACGCAGCATCCGCCCTGCAAGACTCGGACTGTGCATACTCTCTCAACCGCTCGGACCATTGCTTGAAGGATGTGGTCTTGGGCGGCAAAGCCACTTTCTCCCCGCGAACGAGTTGCAGGTAAACCGCGCCCAAATCTTCAAGCAGGATGCGCCACGAGACGGCATCAATCGCCAGATGATGCACGACCACCAACAGCCGCTCACCTTTGCGCGCGCCGAGTTTGAAAGCCACCAGGCGCATTAATGGTCCAGTGGAAAAGTTGAGCGCGCGCTGTGCCCTGTTTGCCTTTGACTCTATCGCCGCGTCCTGCTCCGTCTCGTTCAGTGATGAGAGGTCAACGGTCTCGCATGTCACGTCCGCCTGCGCCGCGTAAGTTTGTTCCCAGCCCGTCGCGCCCTCTTTGAAACGCAGTCGCAAAGCATCATGATGAGAGAGCATGCGTCGTGCCGCCTCCTGCATGAGCGAGGCATCAACGGGCCGTCGCACTTCGAGCAGTAGGGATTGATTCCAGTGATGCGGGTCACGAAAGTCTTGTTCAAAGAACCAGCGTTGGACGGGAGCGAGCGGGGCTGGTCCAGTAATCAAGCCTTGCTCGGCGCGCACGCCTTCGGTCGTGCCCGCGACTGCTGCGAGTTCAGCTATCGTCTGACATTCAAAGATGTGGCTGGTGGAAAGTTGAAGGCCCGCCTGGTTGGCCCTGGCGAGGATGCGCAGGCTGAGAATGGAATCGCCGCCTAACTCGAAAAAGTTGTCATGGATGCCCACCTGCTCGACGCCCAGAAGTTCCTGCCACAGTTGGGCCATCATCCGCTCGACTTCACTCACGGGGGCGACATACTCATTTCTCAGTTGCGGTCGCCGGTGCAGCGTTCTGCCTTCGGGCGCGGCCTCCGTTATTTTTCCTGCGAGCGCGAAGTCTGCGGGCGCATTGCTCTCGGACAGGAGCGATTGAAGGTCGCGCGGCGCGACGATGACCTGCGACAACTGGCCGTGTAGGATGCGGCTGAACGCCTCTACGCCCTGCGCCGCCGACATGCTATCCACGTCTGACGATTCCTGGTCCAATTCCTGCTGCGTCAGGAAACGGTTGGACATGCCCACTTCCCGCCAGCCGCCCCAGTCAATCGCAACGGTAAAGGTCTCATCACTGAAACTCTTGTAACGAGCGAAGGCATCCATGAAAGCATTCGCGGCGCAGTAGTCCACATGCCCGGCTCCGCCCTGCACAGCGCGCAGCGACGAGAAGAGCACGAAGAAATCCAAAGGCACATCCCTTAACAATTCATCCAGCACGAGCGTCCCGGCTACCTTCGGAGCCAGCACTGCGGCTGCGCCCTCTCTCGTCTTCAATTGAATCAAACCTTTGCCGGGAACGCCCGCCGCGTGAATGACTCCATGCATCACGCCGAATTTCTGGTAAGCATCATCTATCACCGCACGCATCTGCCCACGGTCGCTGACATCCGCGCTGGCAATCAACACCTCCGCGCCCGCCGATTCCAGGTCCAGTATTCTCCGTATCTTGCCGCTCGTCTCATCCCGTTCATCATGAGCGGCGAGCCATCCTTCCCACTCCTCGCGCGCGGGCAACGCCGTGCGCCCGACGAGCACTAACTTTGCGCGCGTCGTCCGCGCAAGATACGCGGCTATCTCAAGCCCGATGCCTCCGAGCCCGCCGGTGATGAGATAAACGCCGCCTTCACGCAGGCGCGCGGCCCGCCCGCTCTTGCCATCCATGCGAACAGGCTCGAAGCTTTGGGCCCAACGATGGCCGCCCCTGTAAGCGATGACCGCTTCCGGCGACTCCGCCGAAATGTCCGAGATGAGTAGATTGATTAACCTGCGAAGTTGCCTGCCTTCAGAAGCCTTGAGGACCACATCAACACTGTGACAGGTGATGCCCGGATACTCCTGCGGGATGACGCGGCATGGTCCAAGAATCGTGGCCTTCAAAGGACACAACAGGTCGCCGCCCGTGACCTCCTGCATGTGATTCGACACGGCCCAGATTTGACAAGCCGGTCTCTCGCCGCGCTCTCCGGCTCCTCGCAAAAGGCTCTGCTCTCCGAGCGCCTGCGCCAGATATAACAAGCTATAGAAGCCCGCTTCCTCGTCAGCTTCCGCGCTCTCCTTTTCAACTTCCGCGCGCTCCGCCGTCGTCACGCCCCACATGTGAACTATCACTTCTGGAAGTTGGCCCGCCGCCTGCAATTGGCCCAACAACTCTTCATAGTCCCCACGCCGATGCGGGTTAATCTCATACGCGGACTCTTCAAGCTTTACAAACTGACTTCCTTTCCTAACTACGACGACGCACCTCTCCCGCTCCGCGAGAACTTTCACCAACTCATCTGAGAGCCCGCACTCATCCGCAAACAGCAACCAACTCTCTTTCTCTATAGCATGCCTCTCAACCTCTTCCGGCAAAATCGTCTCATGCCAGACGGGCGCATAGAACCACTCCGAGAGCTCTTTTCTTTTCTCCATCCGGCCAACAATTTTCGGTTGCGGGCCATCACCCTTCGCGGCATCAATCCAGTAACGCTCTCGCTCGAACGGGTAAGCTGGCAGGGCCACGCGCCGCCGTCCTTCTCCCGCGTGCATCCTTTCCCATTCAACGCGAACCCCGCGCATCCAGAGTTGGCCCACCGTCTTTTGTAAATAAGAGATGTCCGATTCGTCGCTCTTCGGATGCTTGAGCGTCGAGAGAATTTGAATATCCCTCTCGCCGTTTTGCCGTCTCGCCAGAGTGCTGAGCGTCTGGCCTGGGCCAACTTCCAACAGTATCTCCGAGCCTTTTCTCATCAACGTCTGGATGCCGTCGCTGAACCGCACGGTCTCTCGCAAGTGTCGCCCCCAGTAATGCGGGTCGCGCGCTTCATCATCCTTAATCCAGTTTCCGGTGACGTTGGAGATGAAAGGAATCTGCGGCGCGTTGAGTTTGACCTTCGACACTTCTCTCACAAAAGGTTCTATGACTGGCTCCATCATCACGGAATGAAACGCGTGCGAGGTCTCAAGCCCGCGACACTCTATCGCCGCACTCTTGAGCGCGGCTTCCGCTTCCGAGACCGCCTCACACGCGCCCGCGATAACGCAATCATTTGGACCATTAACTGCCGCCAACGACAAATTTCTGCCCGCGATAAATTGCCGCGCATCTTCCTCGCTGAACGACACGGCGAGCATGCCGCCCGCCGTCAACTCCTGCATCAAACGTCCCCTCACACTCAAGAGGCGCAAGGAATCTTCCAGCTTAAGCACGCCCGCCAGACAGGCCGCGACATATTCGCCGATGCTATGTCCTATGAACGCCTGCGGCTCGACGCCCCAATTCATGTACATCTTCGCCAGCGCGTACTCTATGACGAAGAGAGCGGGTTGCGTGATTGATGTTTGCTTGAGTCGCTCGCGCGCCTCTGCGACATTTTCCGGCGGCGGGTACAGCACATCTCTCAAGTCGAACCCGAACGAAGGCTTGAGCAGTTCCGCGCATCTCTCAACGTGAACGCGAAAGCCCGGCTCGGACCTGTACAGGTCCAGGCCCATGTTGACGTACTGCGCGCCCTGGCCTGAGAACATGAAGGTCACTGGCGGCTCGCTTCGCTCTCCCGCGACGTTGAGCGATTGGGCCGAGTCCATCGCCTCCAACTCGCGCGCCGCGCCCGCCGTGTCCTCACAAACAATCGCATGACGATGATTGAAGGCCCGTCTTCCGACCTGCAACGTGTAGGCCACATCACACAGTTCTGCATCTTCATGCCGCCGCAGATAGTCGGCCAGGTTAGCGGTGGCGCGTTCGAGCGCGGGGCGCGTTTTGGCAGACAGGACCAGCAAATGTGTTGTAGATGAAGGGCTGTGTGATTCTATCTGCGGAGCCTCTTCCAGAATCACATGCGCGTTGGTCCCACCGATGCCGAAGGAACTGACCGCCGCGCGACGCGGCGCGTTGCCCGTCTTCCATTCCGAGAGCGTGCCGTTGATGAAGAAAGGCGTGCTGGCGAAATCAATTCGCGGATTGGGCTTTTCAAAATGCAGGCTCGGCGGAATCAAACCATGCTTGAGGGCGAGCACGGTTTTGATGAAGCCTGTGATGCCCGCCGCAGAGTCAAGATGCCCGACGTTCGTCTTCACGGACCCGACGGCGCAGAAGTTTTTCTTCAAAGTGCTGGCGCGAAAGACTCTCGTCAGCGCGGCTATCTCAATCGGGTCGCCGAGCGCGGTCGCGGTCCCGTGCGCTTCTACATAGCCGATGGTCTCCGGCTCTATATTCGCCATTGCGAGCGCGCTCGCTATGACCTCGGCCTGGCCTATCTCGCTCGGCGCGGTATAGCCGACTTTCAAAGAGCCGTCGTTGTTGATAGCAGAGCCTTTGATGACGGCGTGGATGCAATCGCCGTCTCTCAAAGCATCCGCGAGCCGCTTCAACACGACGATGCCGACGCCGTTGCCGCTCACGAACCCTTGCGCCTTCTCGTCAAAGGCGCGGCAGTGGCCGTCAGGAGAATGAATGCCGCCCTCCTCGTAGAAGTAACCGGTCTTCTGCGGCACTGTCACGGAGACTCCGCCTGCGAGGGCCATCTCGCATTGACCGTCCAACAAATTCTGACAGGCCAGATGAACCGCGACCAGCGAAGTCGAGCATGCTGTCTGGACGGTCAGGCTTGGGCCTTTGAGGTTGAGCTTGTAAGAGACGCGAGTGGCTAGAAAGTCCTTATCGTTCCCGATGCCTATCTGAAAATTGCTGACCGTCCTGATGAGGTCGCGGTTCGTGTATAGATTGAGCAGGTAGGTGTTCATGCTGACGCCAGCGAACATTCCTATGAGACCCTTGTGCCTGGCGGAATCGTAACCGGCATGTTCCAGGGCTTCCCACGCGCACTCAAGAAAGAGGCGATGCTGCGGGTCCGTAATCTCCGCCTCGCGCGGGTTAAAGCCGAAGAAGGCGGCGTCGAACAACTCCACATCATCGAGCACGCCTCCGGCCCTCACCAATCTCCCGTCTTTCAAGAGAGACTCATCAACGCCTTCGAGGTCCAACTGCTGCTCCGAAAAGAAAGAGATGGACTCGACGCCGTCTCTCAGGTTGGACCAGAATTCTTCGATGTTTCTCGCGCCGGGAAAACGGCCCGCCATACCGACGACGGCTATCTCGTCGCTATCGTCAAAGGCTTCCGGGTCAACCATGCTCGACTCCTTCCGGCTCTATCAACGGCTCTTGTCTTTGCCTGAGATTCCTGCGCCGCCTGGTGGCCTTCTTCGCGCTCTCCGCCCTCTGCTGCTGCGTTTGAAATGACAGGGGCGCGCTCTGTTCCTGCCGGAAACGTTCGGCCAGCGACCCGACCGTG
>JAXDFO010000322.1:0-10446 GCA_034665545.1 Blastocatellia bacterium | reverse complement strand
GATGAGCATGCGCGAGCCACAACTACAGCGCGCTTGCAAATGCGGCGGTAGCTGCCTCGATTGCCAGAATCAGGAAGATACGCACAAGCACCTGCAGGCCAAGCACGTTCAGGCGAACGGCTCCACGAAGATGAGCGCACCGCCCATTGTTCAGGAAGTGTTAGGTTCATCCGGCCAGTCTTTGGATTCTGGCAGCCGCGCGTTTATGGAGTCGCGGTTTGGTCAAGACTTCAGTGAGGTCAGGGTTCATACGGACGCACAGGCGGCGCAGGCGGCGCAGGCTGTGCAGGCGCGCGCATACACGGTCGGGCGTGACATAGTGTTCGGCCCCGGTGAATATGCGCCCGGCACGACGGAGGGGCAGAGGCTTCTCGCGCATGAACTGACGCATGTGATGCAGCAGACAGGCTCAACATCCACTTCTCAGATTCAGAGGACGCCGGATGACAAACAGAAGCGCAAGGACGTTGTTATCGTTGGTGAAGACTGGGCCGGTGGCGAGGAGTTATCCCGCGTGCTGGGTCAGGGCGGACAGGTCATTAAAGTGAAGAGCGTGGACGAAGCGGCTGCGGAACTCGCCAAGATTAATTTTCCAGTTGGCACTCTGTACATCGTGACACACTCGGCGGCGAGCGGCGCGCTGCGATTCGGCAAAGACGAGAAATATACGGACGCCGCCGACATTGCCGCCAAGCTAAAGGGCAAGCTCCCGGCGGATAATGCTCCGAACGTGGTGGATTTTCGCGGGTGCAGTGTCGGGACCAGCCCGAAAGCGATGGACCAGATACGCGCGGCCCTCGGAGCGAAATCCGTTCTCGCAGGAACCTGCTACGCGGTGATTCAACGCAATGACCCGCCGATAAAAATCGACAACAAGTACATCACCAAAGCCTCCGATGTAACAGACAAGACTCGCGCCACCTTCAGAGACCTCAAGCAAAGAACCTATAATAATTTCGGTGACGCGAAGGAATGCATCGTGAACAAAGCGGACAAGGACTTCTTCGCGGCAGGCGGAAAGTTCGTGGCCCTCTGGTTCAATTCCAGTTTTACAGCCGAGTTCATTCCGGGCAAATCCGTTTGTTATAAAGATGTCACGCCGCAAAAAGTAGACGCCGACAAGGCCACGACCGCCAGCCAGGATTGTCGTCTCATTCAAGTGGACGCGAAAACCCCATAGCGGGACACATCGTCATAACTATTTATATGCAAGGGAGGATAGCTTGTTAATGAAATCAAGTTTCGCACGTTATTGCCTGTAAAGAATCGCCAGCCCTCTCGTGTCACTTTATTGACGGCGAGTTTATCACAGCGAGGCTGCTGCCCTCTCTTCCCAATGCGAATGTGGCGGGTATGCTAATCGTGCAAAGATGCCCCGCCTGATGGTCCGTTGTGAATCAGAATGGCCTCGGCTGCTCTAAATAAATCGAGCATTTTCGTTAATCGGCAGGTGGCACAGACCTTGCGATAGAAAAGCTAAGGCACACTCTCCCGTTGGCAAATAAGATGAGGAAGAAGGAGAAAATAATGAAGAGAAAGCTCGCAGCTATTCTAGCCCCACTGGCTTTATTCGGCGCGCTCGCGCTGCCCGTCGCCGCACGCACGCGGCCAGTGCAGCAGGACCAGGGAGTTGACCGTCGTCAAGAGCGGCAGGAGCGGCGCATTAATCGAGGAGTCAGAAACGGCTCTTTGACTCAACGCGAAGCCCGGCATCTTGAACGCAGAGAAGGAAGGATTCAGCGCACCGAGTCGCGTATGCTGTCCGATGGACGCTTCACGCGCCGCGAGCGTCGTCGTCTCAATCGCAGGCTCAACCGCGAGAGCCGTGGCATTCGTCACCAGAGACATGACAGGCAGCGCAGGGGATAATCACCCTATAGTTTTAACAACGAACGTGGAGCGCAGGCGGGGATTCCGTTCTGCGCTCCATTCTCTTTTAGCGACTTAATCAAGATTTTTTGTAATGAACATCCGGGGCCGCGCGTAACTCTGCGGCCTTCTCTTCGGGGGACGTGTCGCTCAGGAAGTTACCGCCGCCGATTTCTGGTCCAGCCAGATACTTGAGCAGGTTGGGCCTGCGCAGTGGCGGGTGGAATTCTATGTGGAAGTGAAAGCCCGCGTAATCGCCGCCCTCCGTCGGGGCTTGATGCAGAGGCATGACGTAGGGGAATGGTATCCGCCACAGGTTGTCGAACTTGATGAGCACGCGTTGGAGCAGTTCGGCGAAGTCGCGTCGCTCCGCGTCCGTGAGCGCGGCGATGTGCGGGCGCGTCTCCTTCGGCGCGACGTAGACCTCGTAGGCGTAGCGCGCGAAGTATGGAATGAAGGCGATGGCCGACCGGTTCTCGCAGATGATGCGCCGCCCGTCCTGCTGCTCGGCGGCGATGATGTCTTGAAAGAGAATGCGCCCGGTTTGGGCCAGGTGCTTTTGAGAGACGCGCGCCTCCGTCTCTATGTATTTGAAGACGAAGTTGGTCGCGTAAATCTGGCAGTGCGGATGAGGGTTTGAGACGCCGACGGCCTCGCCCTTGTTCTCGAAGATGAGCACATGCTTGACCTCCGCGCGGCTGCCAAGTTCGCTGTACTGCTCCTGCCAGACGCGCAGCAACTCTTCGACCTCCTGCGGCTCAAGCTCCGCCAGCGTCATGCTGTGATGCGGGCTATAGCAGACGACGCGCGCGACGCCTCGCGCGGCACGGTTGCGATAAATCCCGACCGGCTCCGGCAACTCCTGCGGCGCGTCCGTGCTGACGCAAGGCATGTCGTTATCGAAGACGAACGTGCTCTTATAATCCGCATTGCGACTGCCGCTGACACGCAAATTTCCGGGGCAGAGATAACAGTCCGGGACATACTCTGGACCAGAATCTTTCGCGTGCTCGATTGTGCCGCCGCTCCACGGACGGTTCTGCCTGTGCGCCGCAATCATCACCCACTCTTCACGGAGCGGATGCCATCTCTCCTCCCAGACCATAAGCTTCTATCCTTCCGGTTTGACCACTTCGGCGCGCGAAATATCTTCAAGCACGACTGACCAATTTGAGATGACCGAAGACGGCTGCGCCGGGCGAAGAGCCTTGCATGATGAGCGGAGCAGAGCCGGTCTGCCTCGCATACTCCTTGACGATTGCCTCGACTGTCGTCAACGCTTCACGCTCGCCGAGAATAGCGACCGTGCCGCCGCTCCCGCCGCCCGTAATCTTCGCGCCGTAAATTCCTTCGCTGGCTCCCGCCTCGCGCGCGAGCCTGACAATTTCGTCTGTCCCCTCCGAGCCGAGCCCGCAGTCCGAATAGCTCTTATGCGATTCGTACATCAATTCGCCCAACTCTTCTGCCTGACCCGGACCCTGCCAGTCATTTAAAATAGAAGCGAACTTTACAACGCGGTCATGCTCATATACAGGATGCCGGGTCGCCTGTCGAACCGGATACAAGATAGTGTGCTTGACGTTCGTCACGGGGTCCGTGATTCCCTTGTGCTTCTCAAGGAATTCCGCGCCCGGCATGCGGGTGGGAAGGTGCATCGCGTAGTGGTCCAGGAATTCATCCGCCGCGATGTTGGCTAGATAGCCTTTCCACTTCGGGTCTTCAATCATGACGTGGCCCGCCGTCGCTGTCTCGCGGTATGAGAGGCCCGCTATCCCGGCAATCATGCGATAGCCCATGAAGGCCGCCGTGCGGACAGTGCCATAGTCTGCGCCGCCGACCGAGTGGCGAAGGCCTGAGTCCACGCCCCAGATTGCTAACTCTTCCGGCAATCGTATCGTTCCTTTTAACTCGGCGGGCTGGCACAGCAGGGCCAGCAATCGGTCCTGCTCGCCGCAGGCGGAAGTCATCTGGTCCATCACGCCGCACGGCGCGCACGCCACCATGTTCTCCACCTTCTGACACAGGAACGCCATCTCACGCGGCGACATTTCGATTCGGTAAGCGGCCATGATGGCGCGCATGGTCGCCACTTCGAGCGCGGCTGAAGAACTGACGCCCTTTCCCAACGGGACGTTCGAGCCGATGATGATGCGCGCGCCTTTGTCGAACTCGCATCCTCTTTCGCGCATCAACACGAGGAAGGCTCCCGCGACGTATGCGGCCCAGTGATGCTGCGGCTGGCGATTGAAATACGCGGCGGCGGCTGAGTAATCAATGGGCCCACCTGAGTCCATGAAGTCTTCGAGGGCCATTTCAAAGCGGCGCGGCTGCCCGTCATCAACGGCGGGCAGACTGACGATGCTGAGCGCGCATCGCTGTTGGAGTTGGAGGGCGACGTGCGTCGCGCTGGCGATAGGAAATTCTAAGACGAGAGAGCCGGAGTAATCAGCGATGCCGCCCATCAAGTCTAGCCTGCCCGGCGCGCGCGCCAGGAACAACTCGCCGGGGCTATCGAAGAACGCGCCGTGCTCCGATGACAGAGATGCAGGCAGAGCGTTTAGCAATTCTATAAAGTGAAGCGTGTCCGCCAGTCCATGAGATGTGCCGGATGCGATTCTAAACATGGGGCGTGCTGCCCTCCGCTTCATCTTCAAGCAAGAGCCCCCGGCGGGCCAGCGCGGCGCGCAGCGCAGGCTCTACCTGGGCGCGCACCTGCGCGTTGGCGTAGCCGACCCAGGCCACGTCCGGCTCGACAGAGAGACGCGCGCGCAAGGGGCCGCCGTCCGGGCCTGTCACGAGCACGCCAGCTTCGCGCGCGATAAGCTCCGTGCAGATGTCATAGGGATGGCAGCAGATGCCCAGCGCGAGTCCGCGCGCGCGCAAAGACTCTTCCATCAACGGGCGCAGGTCCGCGATGAAGCGGTCGTGCCCGCAGGCGAGTTCGTAAAGTTGTCCACCGCTCGATGCGTACTGGTCCTCGAAGCAGTGGGCCTTGCCTTGACGCACAGGACCAAGAATGCCCAACACTATCTCCTCGTCAATCGCCGCAAGCTCTGCTCTCGCGCCTGGGAAGAAGCGAGAGACCTGCGCATAGCCGTGCGCGATTGAAGGCTCCTGCGAGGGACGCAGGACGAGCGGCATCTGCTCGCCCGTCAGGCGGTTGATGCGCAACGCGCGCGCGCCCTCCCCGCGCACGGCCCACGCGACATCGCAGAGATGCTGCTTGACGAGCGGTATCTCCGTTTGCAGGGCCAGCGAGATGTCCGTGAGGCAAGTGTCCGCGCCGCGATTAGGGGCCACGCCGGTCAGAATCCAGCCGCTTCGTTTCTGGTACATCAACCCGCGCGTGCCGTCTATCGGGTCAACGATGATGCGCCAGACGGCGTCAGCTTCCGTGGCATCCCTGGGCAGCACGATTTGGCCTTGAGGCAGACCCTCCGCCACGAGGACGAGCGGGGAAGCGGGCGCGACCTCGCGCTCGAAGAATTCGATTAACAACTCTTCGCTGATGCAATCAACAGCATAAATCGTATCGCCCTCTTCTTCGCGCGCGATTGCCGACATCGTTTCCAGCGCGGAACGCTCGCAGGCTTCGACCACCGCGCGCCTTATCATCAAGTGCAAACGGCGCAGGGGTTCGAGCAGCGAGCGCGGGTCGTTCGTTGAAGTATGAAGTGTCATAGGATTGTTGTTATAGCCGATTTTTACAAATTAGTCGCTCACAATCCTTGAGCCTACAAAAATGTTTCGTGCTCTCTCACCTTCGCACAGAACGTTGGGCCAACATGCTATCCCCGCTCCCGGAAACGTGAAATCTGGTTGAGCACGCGGCGACATTTATGTCCGATCTGTTCGTGGTTCATACAAGATTGTCAGCGTTCGTTTCATCCTCCGAAGCTCGCTCATGATAACTGGTCCATAAAATGCTTAAAGATGCGCTGTTTTTCTTCTTTCAATCATCTGGCTCGCGGCTTGCTTTAATCTGTATGTGCCGAACCTGCACATCATCAGGTTCTGAGAAGGAGAATGTAAGTGCCAACGATACGTGAGATTGCCCTGAAAAAAATGCCGGTCGCTTCCGTGAGCGCCGCGCACACGATGTTGCGAATCGTCCGCGCGGTGCAGCCCATCTCGCGCGCTGACCTGGCGCGGCGTCTGGAAGTTCATCGCAGCACCGTGACGGAGATGGTCAAGCCTCTGCTCGCGTCCGGCGTCCTGTGCGAAGCGGAGCCGGAGCAGGGCTTGGCCTCCATCGGCAGGCCGCCCATCGGTCTCTCCCTGCGCGACGAGAGCGCGTTCTTCATAGGCGTCAACATCGGCGTCCGGCGCAGCCAGGTCGGCGCGGCGTCCGTTGATGGCCGCTTGCTGGACGAAGAAAGCTTTGACACGCCCGCCGTCGAGACGGACGCGCTGGCGCGCATACGCGCGAGCGTTGAGAGACTTCGCACGCGCTTGCCCGCGCGCATCCTGGCTTCTATCGGCGTCAGCGTTCCTGGTCCGGTTGATGCGGGGGGTACGCGCCTGCTCTTCGCGCCGCAACTCGGATGGCGTGATGTTGAAGTGGCGGAAGCCTTGCGTTTCAGAGAAGGGAAGCGAGCGCGGACGAGCACGCGCGAAGCGCATGTCATCGTCGAAAACGACGCGACCGCCGCCGCGCTCTACGAGGCTAGAAGACGGCTGCGAAATTCTCAAGACGGAGAGCATGAAGACTTCGTGCTTGTGAGGGCCGGAACGGGCATCGGCGTCGGGCTCGTCCTGGGCGGCGAAGTCTATCGCGGGACGGGGACGGACGGCGGCCTTCTAGGCGAGTTCGGCCACATGACGATTGTCGCGGGCGGCAAGCCTTGCGCCTGCGGTAATCGCGGCTGTTGGGAACGCTACGCATCTGCCGCCAGCGCGTCCGCGCTCTACGCTGGCGAGCGGCGAAAGGCCAGAGGCGAAAAGCCTCTGAGCTTTGTGAAGATAGTCGAGCGTGCGCTGGCAGGAGAGCTACGCGCGCGCGCGACGCTTGAGCGCACCGGAGAATATTTGGGCATCGGTATCGGCAATGTCATCTGTGGGTTTGGCATCTCTCACGTCATCGTGAGCGGGCGTCTGGTCTACGGCTGGAAGTTTATAGAGACGCCTGTGCGCGAAGCCGTCGCGCGCACGATGGCCGGTCGCCTGTCCTCTTGGTCTGTCGAAGCGGGCGAGCCGACGGGTGCAGGTCTCGGCGGCGCGCTCGAAGTAGTCCTTGAGCATCACCTGGCGACGGTCATCGCTCAGGCGAGGTCAGCCGCCTGAAGTTGCAACTCGCCAGACTCTTCAACCACATCTTCGCTTGAGCTATTCGCATAGCGTTCGGCTAATGCCGCGCGTTTCTCATAAGCCTCGCGCGCTATCCTCACGTCTTCCAGAAAGTGCGGCAACTCTCTCAGCAAGAGAGCCTGTGGTCCATCAACGAGCGCCATGTCCGGCTCCGGGTGAAAGTCCACCAGAATCATGTTGGCCCCCGCGATGACTCCCTGCGCGGTCGTGTGCATCAAGTCGAGGATGCCTTCCGGGCCACGACTGCGCGAGCCGACGGCGTGCGAGGGGTCCACGCAGACCGGCATCCTCGTGAGACGCTTGACGACGGGGACGTGCGCGAAGTCTACGAAGTTGCGATGCGGGTCTCCGAGGTTGGTCTTGATACCGCGCAGGCCGAAGATGATTTTATGATTGCCCTCGCTGGCTAGATATTCCGCCGCGTTCAAGGATTCGTCGAGCGTGATTCCGAATCCGCGTTTGAGCAGGACCGGAAACTCTTGCTGGCGACCGACCTTCTTCAACATCTCGAAGTTCTGAGTATTGCGCGTGCCTATCTGTAGCATCACTCCCGTCGGGTTGCCCGTCTCACGCAATGCCTCTTGAATTTCGCAGATGTGCGATTCGTGCGTAATCTCCATCGCAATGATTTTGATTCCGTACTTGCCCGCAAGCTCGAAGACGAAGGGCAGGCAGTTGCGCCCGTGTCCCTGAAAAGAGTAAGGACTGGTGCGCGGCTTGTACGCGCCCATGCGCGTGCAGACCTGATGGTTTTCCTTGAGCGCGCGCATCATTCGCTCCACGTTCGCGCGATTGTCCACGGCGCAGAGGCCAGCGAAAACGTTGAGCGTGTCCTGGCCGAAGCGCACGCCCCTGTAATCGAAGTGCGCAGCGCGGTCGTCACCCTTGTGGCGTCCGAGCACGCGATACTCTTCGGAGACGCGCACCGCGCGCTCGACGCCCGGCAGGCTTCTCATCTCATCGAGCGGGACCGCCGCCGTGTTGCCGATGAGATAGATTTCGGTCAGAGATTGTTCCGCGCCCTGTTCACGATGAACGCGCAACTGTATGTTATGCAGCCTGGCGAGATGGCTCATCAACTGCCTGTAAGTTTCGCTTTCGGGATGTATGTCCGGCGTCAGTATGAGAATCATAAGCTTGCTTCCTACTTCCCTTATCAGTGTCTTCGAGAATTCAGTTTGCGCCCGTGCGCGCAGAAGATGCGTAACAACCGAGAATGCGAACCTCGCACGCTCTCCCTCTTAACTCGGAGAGCGCGTCCGCGACCCTCGCATCTTTGATGGAGGATTGCAGGTCCAGAAAAAAGTAGTACTCCCACGGGCGGCCCATAACTGGACGGCTTTCAATCTTGAGAAGGTTCAAGCCGCGACGCGCGAACGGCTCAAGCGCGCGTTGGAGCGTGCCCGCAGCATGCGGCAATCTCATGACGAGCGAGAGCTTGTCCGCCTCATCATCAACTTCGGTTGATGATGAGAGCAGAGCGAAGCGAGTGTAGTTCTCCCGGTGGTCTTCCAGATGTTCGCGCAGGATGTGGCCGCCGTAAATTTCCGCCGCGCGTCTTCCGGCGATGGCGGCCCGCGTCTTGTCTCCGCTCAGGATTACTTGCGCGACACTACCGGCTGTGTCTTCCGTGGCGAGCGGGCGCAAGCGCTTGTGCTCTGCCAGGAAGCGAACGCATTGAGCTAGCGCGACCGGATGCGATTCGATTGTCTCGACACGGTCGAAGGTCGCGCCCGGACAGCCGATGAGAAAGTGGCTGATGCGTATGACGACCTCGCCCTTGATGTTGAGCTCGCTCTCCAAGAGCAGATCGTAAGAGCGTTGGACGGAGCCTGCGAGGCTGTTCTCAAGAGGCGCGAGCGCGTAATCCGCCGCGCCTTCCGGGATGGCCGCGAAGAGGGAATCGAAGGTCGGACGAGGGACAAGCTGAATCGCTTCGCCCAGCAGCCGGAGGGCTGCCTCTTCGCTGAACGCTCCGCGCTCTCCCTGGAAAGCGACGCGCGGCTGGACCAATTCTTTGTTCATCGCGGCGACACTTCCTGTTGATTGCCCGCATGCTCCATCACGCTCGCTTCGACGAGCCGCGACTCGCGTATGATGCAACGAAAGAGACGCGCCACGGCCTGCTCATCGAGTGGTCCGGAGTTGGCCCCGCACACCCGCCGTATGACCTCACGCTCGCGCGCAGGGTCGCAGAGAGAGAGGCCAGCGGCCCGCTTCGTTTCACCGACTTTGACGGCCAGCCGCGCTCTCATGTTGAGCAGGCGCAGCAACTCGGCATCAATCGCGTCTATCTCTGCTCGCCGGTCTTGAATGCTCATCTCGTTCGCTTCCTTTTGAAGATAAAAAACCAGCCGCAACTTTTAAGGGAAGTTACGGCTGGCTCTGTTTGAAACCTTGTCGCGTCGTTGAGCTTCAGTTCATCAGCATCTCGCGCAATCATGCTTCGCCAGGCCCGCCCTTCCGAAGAAGAAGCGGTAAGTAAAAGCGAAGTAATAAAACGGTGTGCTGTGCATCAAGAGTTATTGGCCCAACAATAATTGCTCGCCGCAGTTGAGCGGCTAAGAGCACTATTGCAAGATTCGGAAAACCTGTCAAGCTTTGTTTACCCGGAGAGAGTTTGAATAAGGCCCATCAGTTCAAGAGCGATAGCGTTCACAGTCTATCAAGTATTTTTTGACCTTGTAGCCGATGATGCGCTCGGTCGTGTCGAGCAGCTTGGCGGCCTTCTTGCGATTGCCGCGCGTCGTCTTCAGCGCATCCTGAATGATGTCCCGCTCATAGGCTTCGACCGCCGCTTCCAGCGAGAGGCGCGTCACAGTGCCTGAGCCTTCGGCTGTTTGCAAGGTCGGCGGTAGGTGATGACCATGCAGGACGTTCGTTTCACAGACCAGCACGGCGCGCTCTATGATGTTCTCAAGTTCGCGCACGTTACCGGGCCAGTGATAGCTCGTCAGCATGTCTATCGCGGGCGTCGAGATGCGCTTGATGCTCTTGCCATGCTCGCGCGCGTACTTCTCCAGAAAATGGTCCGCCAGCAGGAGCACGTCCGACTTGCGCTCGCGCAAGGGCGGCATGAAGATGGCGAAGACGTTGAGACGATAGTATAAGTCTTCGCGGAACTGCCCTTCGGTGATGGCCCTCTCCATGTCCTTGTTGGTCGCAGCGATGAGACGGACGTTGACCTTGATGGTCTCGGTCCCGCCCAAGCGTTCAAACTCTCTCTCTTGCAGCACTCGCAATAGCTTTATCTGCGTCGAGATGTTGAGG
>JAXDFO010000321.1:0-2773 GCA_034665545.1 Blastocatellia bacterium | reverse complement strand
CCAGCGTTCGGACATCTACTCGCTCGGCATCATCCTTTACGAGATGCTCACGGGCAAGCCGCCCTTTGACGAAGGCGATGCGCCCCTCTCGCGTACAGAAGTCTTGCGCGCGCAGGTTGAACGCACGCCCCTGCCACCTTCACAAAAGAATTCTGACATCACGCCGCAGTTGGAAGAGACGATTCTCCGCGCGCTTGAGAAGGAGCCGCATAAACGTTTCGAGACCGCGACCGAATTCCTGCGCGCCATACGCCACGCGCGCGGGCGCGACACGGGCGACCTGCCGGATTGTGAGACCGAACAGACGCCGCCCCGTGCTCATGTCGGGACACAGGAGATTTACGATAGCACGATTGTTGAGCACGGCGATGAGACGGCCCGCCAGACGTACGTGACGCAACCCATCAAGGCTCTGATTTGCGGAGCGTGCGGCGCAAACTCCGCGCCCGACGATAAGCACTGCCCTGAGTGCGGGCACGAGTTGAATGCCTCGCCCGCCACGGCCAAGCTCACCAGGCAGGAGGCTCTGGTCCAGGAAAGCAAACACAGGGTCGGCCTCTGGGCCGCCCTCGCTCTATTCACGCTGGCTCTCATCGCGGGCATCGTTTACTACGCGCGGCCTGCGAGCGCGCCCGTTGCTGGTCCAGCCGTCTCAACCGTCGAGCCGCCCGCGCCCCCTACGCTCGCCCCGACGCCGGTGCCCGGCAATCCCTCGCTCGTTGAGTTGAAGCCGTCGCACATAGAGGTTGATTCCAGCTTTGACGGTTACAGCGCCGCGCCCCTGACGGACGGCGAGATAGACGTGCGGGAGATTGCCAGGAAGAGATATAACGCGGGCAACTGGGCCTCAGCCGAAACGCCCGGACCACACTGGATAGAGTTCAGCTTTGAGCGTCCCGTGCAACTCACCTCCGTCTATCTTTACTGGGGCTTCGACCGCAACCGCTTCATGCCCTCGCGGCATGTTCAGTTACAGGTGCCGGACGAACACGACGGCGAATGGCGTTCCATCTCCGACCTCAATGCGGGCGAAGATTACGACCGCACCGCCTTTGAATTCGCTCCCGTCACAATCACACGCGCCAGAATCTTCCAGCCCGCGCAACAAGGTCCGGCCAATCGTCCCTTCGTCATGTGGGTCCGCGAGGTCAAGACCTACGCCGTCAAAGAGCCTTGAAAGAGTTTCGAGTTTCGGGTTTGAAGTTTCAGGTTTAGCGTTTAGAGTTCGAGGTTGAAGAATGCTATAACCTTAAACTTTAAATTTGAAATCTGAAACCCTCTTTAATTTATGCTGACTGCTGAAATTATCGCCATCGGGTCCGAATTGCTGACGCCGGATCGCACGGATACTAACAGCCTGTGGCTCACGGAAAAATTGAACAGCATCGGCATAGAGGTCAAGCTGAAGACCATCGTCGGCGACGATGATGCGCGGCTCGAAGAGACCATCAAGGATGCTTTGAGACGTTCGCGCGTCGTTATCATGACGGGCGGGCTTGGGCCAACTGAGGACGACATCACGCGCAAGATAGCGGCTCGCGCGATGGGCCGCCGTCTCCTGCTCAACGAAAAAGTTCTGGAAACGATAAGAGAGAAGTTCCGGCACTGGGGCAGGCAGATGCCTGAGATTAATTCGCGCCAGGCGATGGTCATGGAGGGCGCGGAAGTCCTGGACAACCCGAACGGGAGCGCGCCCGGCATGTACATAGAGCATGATGGACGCGCCGTCGCCCTGCTGCCCGGACCACCGCGAGAGATGCGCCCGATGTTTGAAAATTTCGTGCAAGGCAAACTCGTGGCTAAGGCTGGCGAGGTCCGCGTCGCGCGTCGCGTGTTGCGCGTGTCGGGTCTGGGCGAGAGCGCGGTTGATGAAAAGATCGCGCCGATTTATACGCAGTATAAAAATCCGCAGACGACCATCCTCTTCAACAAGAGCGAGATTGAGATTCATCTTACGGCGCAGGCCAGGACCGAAGCCGATGCGGAACTCTTGCTCGATGGCCTTGCGGGACAGATTGAAGAACGTTTGGGCCATGCCATCTTCGCCTTTCGCGGCGAGATGATGGAGGAGGTCGTCGGGCTGCGTCTGGCCGTCGGCGGCTTTACGCTCGCGGTCGCGGAAAGCTGCACGGGCGGACTCATCAGCGAGCGGCTGACGAACGTCGCGGGTTCCTCCGTCTACTTTATGGAGGGCGTCGTCACCTATTCCAACGACGCGAAAATTCGCTCGCTCGGCGTTGATGAGGATTTGATTGCGAACTACGGCGCGGTCAGCGCGCAGGTGGCCGAAGCGATGGCGGAGGGCGTGCGCCAACGCTCAGATACGGACTTCGGGCTCAGCGTGACGGGCATCGCCGGACCAGGCGGCGGGACGGAAGAGAAGCCCGTCGGCCTCGTCTACATAGCCCTCGCCGACGACGCGCACACGGAGCATCGCAAGTTCATGCTCCCCGGCGACCGTCAACTGATTCGCTGGCGCGCATCCCAGGCCGCCCTGGACCTGTTACGGCGCAGACTCATCTGAGAGCAGGTCGGAATTATGAAGGAGGAAGGATAAGAGAAAAACTATTGAACGGTTGAATAGCCACACTCTCATCCTTCATCTCAACGCCTTTCTACTTACTCTTGCTTGTCGTGCGCTTCAATTGCTTGGTATAGTTTGAATCTTGCTCGGCTATCATCTCCCACGCTGAGGCGTTCTCAGTGTTCATAATGCGACCCGTGCTCGTCCTCATCGCTGCGTATCTGCTGGGTTCGATTCCCTTCGGTTATC
>JAXDFO010000320.1:0-9996 GCA_034665545.1 Blastocatellia bacterium | reverse complement strand
TTCGGTTATCTGATCGTGCGCGGTAAAGAGGGTTCGGATGTACGCGAGTCCGGTTCGGGCGGGACGGGGGCGACGAACGTCTCAAGGCGCGCGGGCAAAGTGGCGGGCGTTGTGACTCTGCTGCTGGACGCTTTGAAGGGAGCAGTCGCGGTGGGGCTGGCGCGCTGGCTCCTGGCTGATGACGGGGGCATCAACTGGTGGGTCGCGGCGGCGGCGTTGATGGCGGTCGTGGGCCATTGTTTTCCGGTCTGGCTAGGGTTTCGCGGCGGCAAGGGCGTGGCGACGGGCATCGGAGTTTTCCTGGGACTCTCTCCGCTCGCGGTCGCGTGCGCGGGCTTAGTCTTTATCCTGGTCGTCTGGCTTACGCGCTATGTGTCGCTCGGGTCCATCACGGCCACGCTCGTCTTTCCCCTGTGCGTCTGGCTGTCGAGCATCTACTTCAAGCCGGTCGAGCGGCTGCCACCCGTCATCACGGCGGCGCTCACATGCGGCGCGCTCATAGTCTTTATGCATCGCGCCAACATCGGAAGACTATTGCAAGGAACCGAGAGCAAGTTTAAGTAAATGCAGAAGCCAGGAGCCAGGAGGTAAAGCCGGAACAGCTTGTTATTCTGACTCACAACATAATGACTATCCGACTGACTATTCAACAGCTTTTCTTCTGGCTCCTGGCTCCTGACTCCTGACTCCTGTTTTTATGCTCCGCATTGCGATTATAGGGGGAGGCAGTTGGGGGACGGCGCTCGGTGTGGTCGCGGGGCGCGCGGGCCATGAGGTGCGGCTGTGGTCGCGCAACAGGGCTGTGGTTGAAGAGATAAACCGCGAGCATGTCAACCGCGCTTACTTGGAGGCGCACGCGCTGCCGGAAACTATACGCGCGACGTGCGAGATGAGTGAGGCCGTGAGTGGAGCGGAACTGGTCCTGCTCGCATCGCCCTCGCATGCCACGCGAGAGTTGTTGACAGGCATGCTGTCCTTCGTTGAGCCTGAGATGCTCTTTGTGAGCGCGACGAAGGGAATCGAGATAGAGACGGGAAAGCGTATCTCGGAAGTCACGCGAGAGGTGCTGGTCCAGAAATTCGAGCCGCGCTTCGTCTGCCTCTCCGGTCCATCATTCGCGCAGGAAGTCGCGGACGGCCAACCGACCGCCATCGTCGCCGCCAGCAGTCGTGTTGATGACAGCAAACTCGCGCAGGCCGTCTTTAGTTTTCAGAATTTGCGCGTGTATACGAACGCGGACGTAGTCGGCACGGAGTTGGGCGGCTCCGTCAAGAACGTGATGGCGGTGGCGGCGGGGATGGTCTACGGGTTGGGCCTCGGGACGAACAGCGTCGCGGCCTTGATTACCAGAGGGCTTGCGGAGATGGCTCGATTGGCCCAGGCGCAGGGCGCGCGGCTTGAGACGTTGATGGGCCTGGCGGGGCTGGGCGATTTGGTCTTGACCTGCACGGGGAGCCTGTCGCGTAATCGCTACGTCGGGCAGGAACTTGGGCGCGGGCGCACTCTGGATGAAGTCTTGAGCGGCATGAGAGAAGTTGCGGAGGGCGTCAAGACCACGCGCGCGGTTAAGCTCCTGGCGGATAAGCTCGCAGTCGGGATGCCTATCACGGAAGAGGTCCACGCGGTGCTCTATGAAGGCAAGAGCGCGAGAGATGCTGCGGACGCTTTGATGCAAAGGCCGCTGCGCGGCGAGTTTTGATTATGGCTACAGCAACTGAAGAGAAAGCGCTGGCGACGAATCGCTCTGTCTTTCATGAATACCACATCGCGGACAAGTATGAGGCCGGAGTTGCGCTCCTGGGCACGGAGGTCAAGAGCGTGATGGGCGGGCGTATACAGTTGAAGGATTCTTACGTCGCCGTGCGCGATGGCGAGGCGTGGTTGTTTAATGCACACATTTCGCCTTATTCTCACGGCAACAGGGAGAACCACGACCCGCTCAGGACGCGCAAGCTGCTGCTCCACCGCCGCGAGATAGAGAGGCTGGAACAGGCCGCGACCATCAAGGGCATGACCCTCGTCGTCACGCGCGTCTATTTGAAGAGCCGTCATATCAAATTCGAGATCGGCGTGGCGAAGGGCAAAAAGTTATACGATAAGCGAGAAACGGAAATGCGTCGCACGGTCGAGCGCGAAACACGCGCCCAACTGAAAGAACGCAACAAATAAAAACAGTCTGGGGGCTGGAGTCCGAGAGTCATGAGTCAAGACAGTTTCTTGCTCTTTGACTCCAGCACTCCAGACTCCAGACTCCTGACTGTTTTGCAGAGAGGAAACAAAAGTGATGGAAGTGAAAGCGAGTGCGGGACGCTACCAGAATGAGGATGTGCAAGCTCTGGCTGTCGCCGTTTTTAAAGATGAGAAAGGCGATGAAGGGCTTTTGCAAGAGCTTGATGCGGCGACCGGAGGCATCATCAAGTCCGTTATCGAATCCGAAGAGTTGAAGGGCAAAGAGGGAGAGACCATCTACGTCCACCTGGCCGGTGGCGATAGCAATTTTCGCGCGCGCAGGCTGCTGCTCATAGGCGTCGGCGAACGCGAAGATTACAAGGCCGCGCAGATCGCGCAGATGGCTGGCACGGCTGTCCGCTTTCTTCGCAGCAAGAACGTCAAGACCGTGGGAGTCGTGCCGCGCGCCGAAGGCGAGCCTGAGAACATCGCGGCGGCGGCGGTCGAAGGCGCTGTCATGGGCCTCTTCGAGCCTGACAAATATCGCACGGTTGATAAAGAGAAACGCGAGATAGAAAAGTTCGTCATCCTCGCGGAAGGGGCCGACGAGGGCGCGCTCCAAAGCGGCGCGGAACGGGGGCGCATCATCGGCGAGTCCGTCAATTTCACGCGCGACCTGGCGAACGAACCCGGCGGCTACATGACGCCGACCGACATGGCCTCGCGCGCCGAAGAGATAGCGGGCCAGTTCGGTCTAGCCATAGAAGTGCTGGACGAAGACCGCATGCAGGAGTTGGGGATGGGAGCCTTGCTCGGCGTCTCCGCAGGTTCAGAACAGCCAGCCAAGTTGATAGTCCTTAAATATACGCCGCAGGGCGCGAAGGGCGGTGGGCCAAAGGGCGTTGGCCCAACTGGTGACGGCGCAAGCGCCGGAGACCTGCTCGCCTTCGTCGGTAAGG
Source organism: Blastocatellia bacterium (assembly GCA_034665545.1). Taxonomy (GTDB): domain Bacteria; phylum Acidobacteriota; class Blastocatellia; order Pyrinomonadales; family Pyrinomonadaceae; genus DASYML01. The sequence goes on along the minus strand of JAXDFO010000320.1, from coordinate 6,868 downwards.
GCATCACCTTCGATTCGGGCGGCATCTCTCTCAAGCCCGGCGAAAATATGGAGATGATGAAATACGATATGACGGGCGGCGCGACCGTGCTCGGAGCGATGCGCGCCCTCGCACAGTTGAAGCCGTCAATCCCCGTCCTCGGCATCGTCCCTTGTTCGGAGAATTTGCCTTCGGGCAAGGCCACCAAGCCCGGCGACATCCTGCGCGCGATGACGGGCAAGACCATCGAAGTCATCAACACGGATGCAGAAGGCAGACTCGTCTTGGCCGATGCCATCGCTTACGCCAAAAAGCTTGGGGCCACACGCATCGTTGATATGGCGACGCTCACCGGCGCAGTCTCGATAGCCCTCGGCGATGTCAACACGGCGATTCTCGGAACGGACCAGAAATTGATTGACGATGTCATCAAAGCTGGCAAGGAAGTCGGCGAGAAGTACTGGCAACTGCCGCTCGATAAGGAGTACAGCAAGCAGATTAAGTCCGACATCGCGGACATCAAGAACGTCGGCGGGCGCAAAGCCGGAACCATTACCGCCGCCGCCTTTCTCAAGGAGTTCGCTGACGATGTCTCGTGGGCCCATCTGGACATCGCTGGCACGGCCTGGGGCGATGATGCCAAACCCTATCGCTCCAAAGGCCCGACGGGCATCGCCGTTCGCATGCTTCTCAAACTGGTCCAGCAATACGAAACCAACAACGCCAACGGCGCGACCTGAGACCCGCCCGCAAAACAAGTGAAGACGAGCGGCGCGTCCGGCTCATGCAATGCGCCGCTCTTTTCGCGTCTACAAGATTGTTCCCGGCCCGCCATTTACCGGACCAATAGCCTCGAAGTGTCTTCTATTGTGGACAGGTGTGTGAACAAAAGCTGACATTCTGAAGATGCTCTGAAACGGCTTTCTTCGTTTTTACTAAGGGTTTTCGCGCGCTCCCTCCTGGCACACTCATTGCTACACACAAACGAGAGCCAAAGGGCGGGCACTGCTTCACGATAATTGTCCTCGCCCCAACCTCGACCACCATATTGAGGTCTTAAGTCTCGCGCCTTTGGCTCTTCCTCATACTTCTCAACAAAACCCCGCCGTCGCATCACCTACTATCATTTAACGGACAACTTCGGACGAGACGAATTTATCCAAAAGTGTTATAGTGTCTTCAACAAGGGCGACCCTCCCTGCCCATTTGCACGCAGAAGGTTGACGGGCGGCCCATCGCAGGCTTTTAAAGGAGTTAGAGAAAAGCGCGGTGGTTGATTACTACCAAATTTTAGGTGTCACACGCACCGCTTCGGGGGCCGAAATCAAGTCGGCTTACCGCAAGCTCGCGCGCAAGCGTCACCCGGACGTGAATCATGGTTCCGAGCACGCGGCGCGCGAATTCGCCATGCTCTCGCTGGCTTATCGCACGCTCTCGGACCCGCAGGAGCGCGCGCACTACGACTCGCAATTCGTCCAGACTCAGAGCGGCGCATCCGTTCTTCATTCGGCCAACCCGCACGCGCGCCGTATGCGTCGCGTGGCCGCGCAGGCGCGTTGGGACAGGGCCGTGGACCTCTGGCTCGAACGCGAGCGACGCGAGACCTTCGCGCGCACGCAGGCCGTCTTCACGACCGTCACGCTCTTTCTCTCGACCTTCATCGTCGCCGTCCTCAAGCCGCGTTTCTGGCAGAACTTCGACGGCTACTTCGGGCGTGCCGTCCTGCTCACGCTCTTCGTCATAGGCGTCTGGCATCTGGCCTCGCGCCTGCGCGAATATCTTGAAAGGTATACTTACCAACCGAAGGCGATTCATGATTCAATCATGCGCGAGGAGGAGCAACCGGATAAGCCTTTCACGCGTTTCTCGGCCTACGCGTTTCTGGTCATCGGCTATGTCACGAGCATCGCTTGCGGGCTGCTGGTCGGCTCCTTCGTCTACGACCTGGTCAGCGATATGAACTACGCCTTCTACTTCTTCGACCAACATATTCGCCCGGACCTTTTATTCTACCCACCCATCGCCGTGCTCATCGTGGACACGATGCACACGGTCGCCAACAAGATAGACTGATGAGCACGCAACCTCTGCTCATCGGCGTCATCTCCGACACACACGGCAAACTGGACCAGAAAGTTTTGGAACTGTTCGCAGGCGTGCGCAGGATTATCCATGCCGGTGACATCGGCGATGAAGAGTTAATCTGGCAACTCGAAGCGGTCGCTCCCGTCATCGCCGTGCGCGGCAATAACGACGGCGACAAGATGTGCTTTCCCAACGAGCGCATGGCCGTCATAGAGGGACGCACGTTCTATGTTCGCCACCAGTTTGCGACCGTCGAAAAGATGACCGCCGCGCAGCAACGCATCATCGAACAACGCATGCCCGACGTAGTCGTCTTCGGCCACAGCCACAAGGCATATAGCGGCGAGTGGCGCGGCACGCTCCTCTTCAATCCGGGCGGAGCCGGTCCCAAACGCTTCAACCTCCCGCGCACCGTCGGCCTCCTCGAAATCAGAGAAGAAGAGATCGTCCCGCGTATTCTGGACCTGGAATAAAGAGCTCCACGTGAGGCTCTTAAGGATTGACCGGCGGGCCGATACTTCTTGCGCGCTGGCACTCTCTCGTGTATATTTCGTGCGATTCAAACGCACATGAGAAGGCAGGGAGCTAAAGGCTGCTGACGAGAAAAGCTGGCTGCGTCCTGCATGTCGGGCTAACAAACGGAGCTTAAATCACGATAGTGATTAAAAACAGATTGCGGTTCCTCGCACCAAAAGAGATCCGCCGACGGCCTCCAAAGTGTCGCTGCCAAACGCGCTCTTCCTGAGCGCGCACGACGCGCGACAATCGCTGCGGGCCGTCCGCTTTGCCGAAAGAGAGAGGAGCAAAGAGATGGCCGAGCGAATAACCGAACGCCAACGCCTCGCCCTCAAACTCGATGCATTGAATGATGCAGAAGTCGGAGAGGTGCTGGACTATATCTCAATCATGGAGACGATGCGCCGCGCGATTAATCCGCCCATCATTCTCGATGATGAACTGGTCGCGGTGCTGGCGGACGCGCGCGAAAACAAGCGCGCACGACAAGCCTATGAATGGGAAGCCGTCCGGCGTCGAGCGGAACGCCGCGCCGCTGCCCTGCACGCACGCGCTTGAACTTTTAATGGACCAATATTCACGCTCAAGACGAGCCGCCGTCATGTCCCGCACGTTGGCGCACAGGGCCGCGTGCGGGTTCGCGGCAGCCGTCCTGCTCATCTGCCTCGCATCCAAACTCACGCTCGCGCAAGGCTCTCAATCGCCAAGCTTGCAAGACTCTTCTTCCTCCGCGCTCACGCCTTTGCAGCGCGAGATAGAAAAAGAGCGACGGCGGCTGGTCTCTTCCGACGCGGAGGAACGCCGTGATGCTGTCATGCATTTGGGCTACATGAGGCGACCGGACAGTTCACGCGCAGTTGCTCCCGCGCTTCATGACTTGACGGCAATCGTGCGCGCCACGGCCACTCGCGCAGTCCTCTCGCTCCCGCCGGACGAAGCAGCCGCCCTGCTCATTCCTTTACTTCAAGACCCGGATGAGTTCGTTCGCCGCGAAGCCGCCTACGCGTTAGGCGAAACTCGCAGCCGCGCAGCCGTCCAATCGCTCGTCAACTCTCTCGCCGCCGACAAGCAGGACAGCGTGCGCGCTTCCGCCGCCGTCGCGCTGGGCCAAATAGGCGACGAAGCGGCGGTCGTCCCGCTCACGCAAACATTCACGCGTTTTCATAAAGTGTCATCGGGTTTCCTGAGACGAAAAAAGCAGGTTCCTGAGAATGAGTTTACACGTCGCGCGGCGACGCTCTCGCTGGGTCAAATAGGCAGCCGCGCAGCGGTCCCAACGCTCGTCTCGATTCTTGGTGACGAACGCGTGGAGCCGGACGTGCGCCGCGAGGCCGCGCGCGCCCTGGGCCAGATCGGCGACCCTGCGGCCATCCTGGCCCTGCGCGCCGCGCTCACCGCGAGCGACCCGTACCTATCGCGCATCGCTTATGAAGCGCTGCGCAAAATCTCTCCGGCGGAAGCGACCAGGCCCACCTGATAAGTCTTTACTCAAGTAAAGAAGCCGGGACAAAAAGAGAGCGCGGGACGTTGAGATTCACGTCCCGCGCTTTCTGTTTATAAATTGAAGTTGACTTAGCTCTCCGACTTCTCGCCGCGACTATGTCCGCCCTTGCGCGCGGCCTTCGTCTGCGGCAACGGCAGCGCGACTCCGCCTGACTTCGATGCCAACTCTTCCGGCGCTTCCTCCATCTCCGGCGCGTCTTGAATGAGCGCGCCGCCGGAGCGTTTCGAGAAGATGAGCTTGCCCGTGTCAGAGCTAAGGTCAACGCTGACGAGGTCGCCCAGGCCCACCTGTCCGGTCGCCACCAGGTTCGACAAAGGATAGACCAGAAAACGCTCGATGGCCCGCTTCAGATGGCGCGCGCCATACTTGAAGTCTATGCCCTCTTTGAGCAGCATGTCTTTGGCCGTGCCCGAACACTGGAAGACGAACTTGGTTCCGGCTGACTGCATAATGCGGTCCTGCACGGCCTGTAATTCCAGGTCCAGAATCTGTCGCAAGTGATGCTCCTTCAAAGAACGGAAGACCACCACTTTGTCTATGCGGTTCATAAACTCCGGCGAGAATTTACGCCGCGCCGCGTCAACCGCCGTGCGATAAATTTTCTGGTCCACTTCCGTGTCGCTCGGATTCTTCGCGTTCTTGCCTGAGTGAAAACCTATGCCGCCGGAAATCAACTCTGACATCTCGCGCGCGCCCAGGTTCGAGGTCATGACGACCATCGAGCGAGAGAAATCAACGCGACGATTATCGCCGAGCGTGAGCGTCGCCTTGTCCAGAATGCCGAGCAGCAATTGCCACAGGCTGTCGGATGCTTTCTCTATCTCGTCGAAGAGGATGAGAGAGAGCTTGGTCTCTTCCGTGTGCATGCGGTCGAGGTTTTCCTGCGTCAGCATCGGAGATGTTTCGCGGTGGCCCAGATATCCTGGGGGCGAACCGATGAGCTTGGCTATCTCGTGCGAGTGCTGAAACTCCGCGCAGTCAATCTTGACGACCGCGTTCGTGTCGCCGAAGAGGACTTCGGCGGCGGCCTCTATGACGCGCGTCTTGCCTGAGCCGGTTGGTCCAAGAAAGAGCATCGTGCCGACGGGCCGGTTGGGCGGATTCATCCCGGCGAGAAAAATCTGGTAGAGGCCGCTCATGCGGCGGACTGCGCGCTCCTGGCCGACGATGCGGCCCGAAAGCTTCTCTTCAAACTCCTGAGCGCGCGGGCTTTTTTGATCAGGGTCGAGGAAGACCGTTTCCATTGTGTCTGTTTGTTTTTCCATCTCTGCAATCATGGCCGTCCTCCTTCGCATGAGCGGTCATCCGTGTTTGCGTGCGTTTCGAGAGAGGTCATACGGCGACCAGCCGCGAGTGGCTGGACCGGCCTCTCTGGCCGCATCCACTGACATACATGCAAAGAACGAACCGTTGTCAATTTGATGCGCGGCAGGTGGAGCGAGTTTGTCGCCAGTCCATAGACAAGCGACCGCCGCAGATAAGAAATTCAGACGCTATATATACGACAATGAGCGATTTGTCACCACAAAATATTCTAAAATCACAAATTAAGCATAAAAAAACCGGATCGGCCCAGAGACCCCCGGTTTGTGACATTTCATGGCAGAGGGCCGATGACAATTAATGTGAACCAGGAATGCGAAGCCGCTCTCACGAACCAGGCACACCGAAACGTTGAGCCATGTCGCAAAAGAGCAAGTCGGAAGGCGTTGAGATGAAGGATGAGAGATGAGCTATTCAACTTTGGAATAGCTCATCTCTCATCCTTCAGCCTTCATAATTTCGACTTGCTCTCAGTCGTAGTATTCGAGGCCGAGGTGTGTGATGAGGTCTTCACCCTGAAGGTGGCGCAGGGTGTTTTTGAGTTTCATCAGTTGGATGAAGATGTCGTGTTCGGGGTAGAGGCCGGGCGCGGTCTGCGGCGATTTGAAGTAGAAGGAGAGCCACTCCTGCACGCCCTTCATTCCGGCGCGATGGGCCAGGTCCAGAAATAGCGCGAGGTCGAGGACGATGGGCGCGGCGAGAATCGAATCGCGGCAGAGAAAATCTATCTTGATTTGCATCGGATAGCCGAGCCAGCCGAAGATGTCTATGTTGTCCCAACCCTCCTTGTTATCGCCGCGCGGCGGGTAATAGTTGATGCGGACGACGTGCGAAAAATCCTTGTAAAGCTGCGGGTAGACATCCGGTTGGAGGATGTATTCGAGGACCGAGAGTTTCGATTCCTCTTTGGTCTTGAAGGATTCCGGGTCGTCCAAAACTTCGCCGTCGCGGTTGCCCAGAATGTTGGTCGAGTACCAGCCGTGAAGGCCGAGCATGCGCGACTTGAGGCCCGGCGCGATGATGGTTTTCATCAGGGTCTGACCGGTCTTGAAGTCCTTGCCGCAGATGGGCAGGCCGTTCTGTTCGGCCAGTTCACGCAGGGCCGGAACGTCCACAGTCAGGTTGGGCGCGCCGTTGGCGAAAGGCACGCCGGACTTGAGCGCGGCGTAGGCGTAGAGCATGGAGGGCGCGATTGATTTGTGATTGTCGCGCATGGCCTGCTCGAAAGATTTGAGGTTCTTATGGACGGCGTGCTGCTTGAGGAAGATTTCGGTCGAGGCGGCCCAGATCATCACGAGGCGCGAGCACTTGTTCTTCTTCTTCCATTCGGCTATCTCGTCTATCAGTTGTTGGGCCAACTCGAACTTGTTCGCGCCCTCTTTGACGTTGACCCAGTTGAGACGCTTGACGTAATTCTGGTCGAAGACGGCGCGCATCGGCTTAATCTTCTGCAAGGGCGTT
>JAXDFO010000319.1:0-4597 GCA_034665545.1 Blastocatellia bacterium | reverse complement strand
TCGTCGTTGATGAGCACCATGAAGGTCTTGCTCGTTTCACCCGGCGCGAAGGTGAGCGTCCCGGCGGCGAACTCGAAGTCTCCCGTCTGCTTCGCGGAGTTATCCTGCGTCGAGTAATTGACGGTCGCCGTGTTAGCGTTCGGCCCGGTGCGCGTGACGGTGATGTCAACGCTCGTGATGCCCTCCGTCACGAAGTAGTTGATGGGCGCAAACTGCACAGTGCCCGGCGTCGGCGTCGGTGACGGCGATGGACTTGGCGATGGACTTGGCGACGGACTCGGTGATGGAGACGGGCTCGGACTCGGTGACGGAGATGGACTAGGTGATGGTGATGGAGACGGCGAGGGTGAAGGGCTCGGAGTCGCCGTCGGGCACGGAGCGTTGCTGACCAGCATGTAGGCGAAACCCGTGTAAGGGTCGCGCACGGCGTTGCTGGTCGTGTCGGTTGATGAGCTTGCGAGCAGCGTCGAATCGCCGTTGCCCGCGAAGGTCCGACCCGTGATAGAGCCTATGACATCGCCGCCCTTCGGCCCGCCTATCTTGTCTGTTGAGAGCACGACGGTGATGATGCCGTTCTGCTGGTCCACGAATCCGAGGTCTGCCGCTCCGTACCTGTGCGGCGTGCTCGTGTTGGCGGGCACGGCCTCGACGGTCGTGACCGTGCCGTACTCGAACGTCGGCACGCCTCCCGAATCCGTGTTCATTCCGGCGTAGTAAGTGCCCGTGAAATCAGCGTCCGCGATATTGGCGGCCTTCGTTGGATAGTTCCAGATGAAGCGCCATTGCCTGTTCGGCGGCAGCGTGCTGAGGTCCGTCAACTTCATCTTGAAGACGAGCTTGTTGACGCCGCCTTCGACGTAATCCGCGAGGCGCACTTCTCTCACGTCGAGGTCCATGTTGGCGGGTGCGCCCTTCTGGTCTCCGGCAGGGTCAACGACTTCGAGCAGACCTTCGCAACGCGAGTCGCCTTGCGGCTTGGAGATGACTTCGTTGTTGCCGCAGGATGTGCCGACGGCGTTGATGGCGACGACGCGATAGTAATAGGTGGTGTTAGGGTCAGCCGTCGTGTCGTTGTAATTTAACTGCGTGCCTTGCAGCGCGCTGAGGAATGTTTCACCGCCGCTCGTCGTGCCGCGCAGAACATGGTAAAGCTGGACGGGCGAGCCGCCGTCGTCGGATTCGGACCATGAGAGATGAGCTATTCCTCCGTCGCGTCCGACCGTGATGAAGGGCGCGCCGGGGACTGTCGGTTCGGTCGGGTCGCTTCCGGCGAAGAGTCTGCGGCCACCGGACTGCCTGGCGATAGTCGCCAGTTCGTTATAGGCGTTGCCCGTCGCGTTGTTGGGCGCTTGCACGCACCCGGCTCCCGTACACCCGTCAGCATAGCCGACGAGGATACGTCCGTCCTTGTCTATATCAATCCCGAAGAAGTCCAGCAGGTTGCGATGCGGAGGCGAGCCGCCGCCGAGGTGAATGCCGTTGCGTTGAACGGGGTCGTTCGGCGTGGCGTCGGACATAATCCAGTGCGCGCCGCCGTCGTAGGTCGTGGCGATGTAGAGATGCCATAAGCCTGGGAAAGCCTTGTCGTCGGGCGAGCCTGCGGTCGTCGAGCCGAGGAAGGCGAAGGCCGCGCGGTCGTCATCGCCCGCGACCATCGCGGGAAACGCGACGGCCTTGATTCCGGCCAGCGCGCCGACATCGAAAGTGTTCTTCCAGTTCTGGCCGTGGTCGTCCGAGACGGCCACGCCCGCGATGGTGTCGCCGCTTGCGAATGATTCATAAACTCTTCCCGCGCCGCCCGTCTTATCTCCGCGCCCGATGCCGATGGCAGGGTCGCTCGCGGAATTACCGCTCGCGGGGATGGCGCGAATCTTCCAGGTCACGCCGTTGTCTTCTGAAACGACCGCCGCCTGGTTATTACTGCAACTCCTGTTCGGCACATAGACAGTGCCATCGGGCGCGACCTTGACGTGGCCGTGGATGCCGCCGCACTCGGTCGTGTAAGCGGGCACGCCCGCGCCGAAGGTTGCGCCGCCGTCATCGCTGCGCGCGCAGAAGGCCGTGACGAGGTCTTGCGAGCAATAGTAGACGGCGTGCGGATAGACCGGGTTGGTGACGGGCGAGTGATACGGGCCTGCGCCTATGGATTGATGGTCCACGCCGGAAGGAATGCCGCCGCCCTGGCTCGGCAAGTAAGTGTCGCCGTCGTTATCCGTGTAGGCGGTCAAGCTATCCTGTCCGGTCAGTTCGGAAACGAACGTGCGCGTCGTGTCCGGGTTCTGATTGTTATAGCCGTGGTCTGTGAAGAGGATGGGGTCAAGACTGGTCGCGTTGTTCGGCGCGCTCTTATCTTCCCAGAGCGCGGTTGGCGAAGTCGGGCAAGCATCGTTGAAGGTCACGCGGAAGGTCGTCAAGTCCGAGATGTACATGGAGCGGTTGGTCTTCCAGTTGACGCCAATCGAAGGCTCGCCCGCGTCGTTGCCCTTGCCCGCCTGAATCAAACTGAGCGGCGGCGTGAAGTTCTGAAACCTCGGACTGAAACCCGTTCCCGCGACGGCGGGCGAAAGACCCGGAATGACGCTCGCCGCGCCGTGATACTGGTCCGTGTTCGGAACAGGCGTGACGGCTGAAGCGACGTGAACCGTATAGACGCCCGTGCCGCTCGAATGCGGGTCTAGAATCGCGCTCTCTTCCGTGCCGGGCTGCCCCGCGTTGGTTCCCTGCGCGGCGACGGGGCCGCTCAAATCGCCCTTATGAATATAGAGGTCGTAATCGCTCGTCGGAAGATTCCAGTTGACTCTTATCTGGACCAGTTTGCCGGTCCAATCATTGTTCGTCCCGGAGATAGTCAAAGTAAAACTGTCGCAATTGCGCGCCGGTCCACTATCTATGCACTGCGCTTCGCCGCCGGTCCCGCCGGTCGCGGGCGCATCGCCGACCCAGTTGACGGTAGGGCCGGTTGGAGTGATGGTTCCGGCGGCGGGGTTGGCCGCGCGCGTGCGATAGAGAGGAATCGCGCAAGCCATCAGGGCCAGCGCGGTGAAGATGATGAGCGTCCAGCGCGTCCTGGCATCCATGTGCCCGCGCCTGTCATTTCTCTGTTTCATAATCTTGAATCCTTCACCTGCTTGTTAGGCTGGCGTTTCAAGCCAGCGCGTTTCCGGGCCGCTCATCGCCAGCATTTTTTCGAGGCAGCGACGAGCCTTCGTTCGGTGCGCGCAGAAGGGGCAACGCGAAATCTGTGTTAGGGGATGACGACAGGATACATCATAAAGAGGCCGGTTGAGAAAAACTTGAGAACGCCCCTTGAGCGCGCCCTGCCAGCTAACGACATCCGAATCGCAACCGAAACATAATAATCGGGAGTATTTCGGAGCGACTTTCCGTTGAATTCAAGTTATGAATGATTCACCACACAGACATAGAGAACGCAGAGCGAGCACAGAGAAGGTTGAATAGTTTTCTCTCGCTCGTCCTCCGTTGTGCGCTGTGGCTCTGTGGTGAATCGCCTTGTCCGCAGCTATAATGGAAGCCTCACGAAAAATCGGTTTCGTGCCGCCTTGTTTCAAAAACAATTTTCGGCCCCTGTGCGTACAATGCTAAGCAAGGCCATCTCGTATCACATCAACCAAGAGGAAAGAGACCATGATTCCCTTCAAACGTTCTTACACTTTTGCCTTCGCACTCCTGCTGCTGGTCCTCTGCGGGGCGCAAGTCGCTTCCGCGCAAGGCCCACCGGCGGTGCGTCTCCCGCGTCCGAGCCAGAAGGCCAGCGTCATGCAGACCATCGGCGTCACGGACCTGACCATCACTTACAGCCGCCCAGCCGTCAAAGGGCGTAAAATCTGGGGCGACGCTCCGGCAGCCGCGCCCGCCAAAGGCACTGCGACGCTCGACGATTCCAGCACGCGCTTGAAGGATGCGCCCATCGTGCCCTACGGCCACGTCTGGCGCACGGGCGCGAATGAAGCGACCGTCTTCACCGTCACTGATGATGTCTTGATTAACGGGCAGAAACTCCCCGCCGGAACCTACAGTCTCCACACCATTCCCGCTCCGGATGAGTGGACCATTATTTTCAACAGCGTCGCGGACCAGTGGGGCAGTTTCAACTACGATGAGAAGAAGGATGTCCTGCGCGTCAAGGCCAAGCCGCAAATGGCCCAGGACACTCAGGAGTGGCTCTCCTTCGAGATTCCGAGCGTGACGCCGACCGCCGCCCAGGTCAACATACGCTGGGAGAGATTGCGCGTGCCCTTCACGGTCGAAGTCCCGAACGTGGACGCCATCATGCGCGCCAAGATTGACGCCGCCGTGACCGCCAATCCGACAGACTGGCGGATTCCGCTCGCCGTCGCCAACGCGTATGCCAATGATGATAAGTGGGACGAGGCTCTGAAGTGGGCCGACCAGTCCATCAAGGTCAAGGAGACTTTCCAGAACCTTACGACGAAGGCACATCTGCTCTTCGTCTCCGGCAAGAAGGATGAAGCCTTCGCCGTCGCGGAGCAGGCCATCCAACGAGGCAAGGCGGACAAGGTGGATACCACCCGCTTTGAAAAACGTCTCGCTGATATGAAAGCCGGTAAGAGCATGT
>JAXDFO010000318.1:0-3353 GCA_034665545.1 Blastocatellia bacterium | reverse complement strand
CGGCAGCCAGCGATCATTCACCGCTCCCGCCGACGGCAGGTTGTTTCTGCTCATTAACGACGACAACTACGGCGACAACAGCGGCAACTTCGACGTGAGAATCCTTATGTCGGGCGGGCAAACCGGACAGTATGGAGACCCTGCGTCGACGCAGGGCGGCGAAAAAGTAGTCTCTGTCTTCGCCGACTCGCGGGAAACGGATACCGGAGTTGACTTGCAAACGGGCGACCGCGTGACCGTCAGCGCAACCGGCACGGTTTTCTCGCGCGGCAGCGGCGCTATTACGCCCGACGGGAATCGCCGGTATGATTCAACGGGTGTCGAAATCCCGCTGCCGGATGCTGCCTTCGGCTCGCTCATCGGCTACATACGTACGCCGAACGGTCAGGCCACGAGGCCGTTTCTGATAGGCAGCCAGCAGACTTTCAACGCGCCCGCCGACGGCAGGCTCTTTCTGCTCGTCAACGACGACAACTACAGCGACAACAGCGGCAGTTTCAGCGTCCGCCTTAGCTATCCAGACGCGCTCGTCCGGTAAGCCGCGCCGGAGCGTCCACGGTGCAGGGATAGAGCCATGCTGATAGTCGCAAAAGTTAGAGAGGGGGCGGGCGTTGAACGCGCAAAATCTTCCCGCGCGCGAAGCGTCCGCGCCCTCTCTAACTTTTGTGGTCCTGCTATTCAAGCCGGATTCATTCTCGCGGTTTTACTTTTACCTTTTACCTTTTTGTGTGATACGCTCAGCCTTATTCTCCAACAGATAGTCAAGGGGAAGGCGAGGCCAAATTTTAGCTGATGAAGAAATGTCCGCAATGTGGTGAGCAGTATGAGGACACTAACACCTTGTGTCCATCCGACGGCAATGTTCTAGAGAAGACCTCGGACCCTTTAATCGGCCAGACCCTGGCAGGCAAATATCGCATCGAAGAGTTGATTAACGAGGGTGGGATGGGTGCGGTCTATCGCGGCATTCACACTCTCATGGATAAGACTGTCGCCGTCAAAGTGTTGCATCCCGCGCTCGCCGCAGACGATAAGATCGTCGCGCGCTTTTCCAGGGAAGCCAGGGCCGCCTCGCGTATCTCTCATCCTCACGCGCTCAACGTCACAGACTTCGGTGAGTCTGACAACGGCATCGTTTTTCTCGTCATGGAATACCTACGCGGCCAGACGCTCAAGGATGTCATCAGGAGCGAAGGCCCCATGTCTTTGACGCGCGCGGCGGGGATTATACGCCAGGTCAGCGGCGCGCTCGATGCGGCCCACGCGCAGGGCGTGGTCCACAGAGACCTGAAGAGCGACAACATCATGTTGGAGGATGTAGGCGATGGTGACTGGGCCAAAGTCCTGGACTTCGGCATCGCCAAGATTCAAGAGGATGTCGGCAGCACGGACCCCGCGCTGACCGCCGCCAACATGATTATCGGAACGCCGCAGTACATGTCGCCTGAGCAGTGCTCGCAAGCCTCAGAGATAGACTCGCGCTCGGACATCTACTCGCTCGGCGTCATCCTCTATGAAATGCTGGCAGGTCATGTGCCCTTCACGGGCGAAAGCCCGACCGCCATCATGATGAAGCATCTGCAAGACTCGCCGCCATCCATCATGGAAGAGCGCGCGGACTTGCCCGCGTCGGTCGGCAGAATCATCGCGCGCGCGATGGCGAAGCGACCCGAAGACCGTTACCAGAGCGCGGGCGAATTGGCAGAGACCTTGGCCCTCGCCGCCGACGGAAAATCGCCCGTTGTCACAGAGACCGCCAGTGCCACCGGTCCTAATGCGCCCGACCGCGCCACCAACCGCATCGTCGTTCCCACTGGTCCGAACAGTCCGCCGAGAGATACTGCCAACGAAGATTATGATGAAGCGACGGTCGTTCAGCCGAAACGCGAGCCGGTCGTCGCGGTCCAACAGGAAATCTTTCGTTCGGAAATTCCGCCTTCATCCGACAGGTTCAAGCCCTGGCGCATCATCATCCCTTCTGCGGCTGCGCTCCTGGTCGCCTTCGTCGTCGTCTACGCGCTGACGCGCAACAGCAGCCAGGCCAACAACACGAACCAGCAGAACACGCCGCTCGTCAGCGACCCGAACAGCCTGCCTGTACAACCCTCGCCACCCCCCACGGGCCAGGGCGAACAGGGAATCACTTCAGGCTTGCCAGCCACGACCGCTTCTCCGACCGCGAGCGCGGGCAGTTCGCCACTGAGCGGCGCAGCCACACCTTCATCCGGGGCCAATCAAAATCAGAATACGGGAGCCGCGCCCGTCAACAGCAATTCAAACAACAATAGCAACACCAACGCGCAGGAGAATGACAACGCTGCTGGCGGAGAAGAGTCAACGCCCAGCCCGACTCCCAACAAGAATACGAACGCGCGCGCGAAGCCTTCGCCGCAACCGAGCGCGTCCCAGAACACTAATAACAACGACGAACCGCCGACGCTGCCAACGCCGACGCCCAAACCAAAACCACCATTGCCTAAGCCAACCACGGCGACGCCCGATGTCTCGCCCCCACAGGTTGGCCCAGGCGCGGAGCAACAATGAAGCCAGAAAGAGGAAGGATAAGAGAAAAGCTATTCAACGTTGAATAGCTTTTCTCTTATCCTTCATCCTTCATCCCAACGCCTTCTTACTTGCCTTTCGTAGCAGGTCCAGTAATCCGTCCGGTTCATCAAAGACGATTTCGATTTCGAGTACATAACAGGGAAGCGTGAAGCGTAGAGAGCGCAACTTGACGGCGTCTTTGGCCGTGGTGACTAGAGCTTGCGCGCCGCGCGCACGCGCCTCTGCGGAGAGTGTGTCTATCTCGCGCTGTGTGTAAACGTGATGGTCTGGAAAGGCGCGTGTGTGGGCGGGCTCGATGCCGCCATCGCCCAGTTGTTTGAAGAAGGCCAGGGGATTGCCTATGGCGCAGAAGGCCGCGATGGGTTGCGCGATGGCGTTGATGTCCCGGTCCTCATCTGCCTCTCTTGAGAAGAGCGGGCGCACGCGCGAGAGCTTCGTGCGCGAGAGAAAGACTGGACGCCCGCCGCTCAGGCGCGAGGCTTCGGCGCGCAAAAAATCGGGATCCAATTTTGACTGGTCAGCGCGCGTGATGACGAGACAATCTGCGCGCCTGAGTCCGGCGAGCGGTTCGCGCAGAGTGCCGCGCGGCAAGAGATGGCCGCCGCCCCAGGGGTTCATAGCGTCTACGGTGACTATGTCCAGGTCGCGCGCGATGCGTAGATGCTGGAAGCCGTCGTCCAGGATGAAGACTTCGCTGTTGAGATTATTCATGGCCCAACGCGCGGCCCCGGCGCGGTTCGCGTCGCTGATGACGGCAGTCTTGCCGCGCAACATCTCGGCCAGCATCA
>JAXDFO010000317.1:0-37812 GCA_034665545.1 Blastocatellia bacterium | reverse complement strand
CTTTTCTTCTGGCTCCTGACTCCTGGATTCCGGCTCCTGTCGAATCATACGTCGGGCGTCGGGTGCGAGTTCGCTTCCGAGTTGACGTTGACTCGTTCGATGCGGTCGCGGCCCTTTCGTTTGGCTTCGTAGAGGGCTGCGTCGGCGACTACGATGAGTTCGCGCCCGGTGGCGGCGCAGAGGGGAAATTCCGCGACGCCGAAGCTGGCCGTGATGTTCCCGACGAGCGGAATCTCCGCTCTGGTGATGGCCTCGCGCAGTCGTTCGGCGACATCCGCGCCGCCCTCTAAATCCGTTTCAGGGAGGATGACCGCGAACTCTTCGCCGCCGATGCGAGCCGCGAGGTCTATGCCGCGCGTTTCGGCCTGAATCGTTTTGGCTAGAAGACGCAGGGCTTCGTCGCCCGCATCGTGCCCGTGGCTATCGTTGACGTTCTTGAAGTGGTCTATGTCCAGAAGGAGCAGGCAGAAGTGGCGATCATAGCGGAGGGTGCGGCCCACTTCGCGTTCCAGTTGACGCTCGAAGCGGCGGCGGTTCGCCAGTCCCGTCAGATGGTCCGTGAAGGCTGCCTCCTCGCAGGTGTCCAGGTAATTTTTGAAATCGAGCAGAGTGCGCGCCCTCGCCAGCAGCAGGTCTATGTCCGTCGGGTCTACTATGTAACCGAGCGCGCCCACTTCCGCGCCGCGCCGCTCGTCCTGCGCGTCCCTGCGCAACGCGGTCTGGATGATGATGGGGATAAATCTCGTCAAAGGGTTGGCGCGCACACGCCGCACGAGTTCGTAGCCGTCCATGCGCGGCATCATCACATCCGTGATAATGAGGTCGGGTTGATACGAATCAACTGCCGCGAGCCCTGCTTCCCCGTCGTCCGCCGTCCGCACTTCCCAGCCCGCCATCTGCAAGGCGACCTGTAGCAGCAGGCGTTTATCCGGGTCATCGTCAACGACCAGCACGTGAAATTTTCCTACCATAAATTTTGCGACCAGAGTCTCTCAAGATAGCGCTTGCACGCTTTCTGACTTCATGCTAAATTGGCGTTTCTTCGGTTGTTGTTCACGCTCGTTTGACAGCAGCACTCGCCCTAACGAATCCGTCTACAAGAACTGGAGTAAGCAAACGCCTCGCTCGCGGACTGCACCGGGCTTGTCTCCATACTCAATACCCGTTTCATCATTCAGAGAATAACTTTTCTCCGTCATTACATTTCAGAACAAGGTGCGGGACTGCAAGCCAAGTGCAAGTTTTTCCTTTAACTCCAACCCCCGACGAGGAATTAAGGACCATAAAAGCCATGTCACACAGACGCGCCTGCGATCTTTCCGTTGAAGACCGCTCTCATATCATACGACAATCCGACCTTAACGCGAGCCTCCATGAGCCGCTCTTGACGAAACTGGCCGCCAACTCGACCGCCATAGATTTCCACAGACGCCGCTTTATCTACCGCGCGGGCGAAGAGGCCAACGCCCTGTACGTTATCGCGCACGGGCGCGTCAAACTCTGCCGCATAGACAAGCCGACGAGCCGCGAAGCCGTCATAGACATTCTCTCGGACGGCGCGCTCTTCGGTGAATCCGCGCTCTATGGTGATAATTCGCGGCAAACCAGTGCAGTCGCTTATGAGAATTCACGCCTCCTGCGTATTCCGGTCGAGGTTTTTCGTGGGGGAATGGCGGAAAACCATGAGCTTTATGATTACACCTTCCGCCTCATTGGTCAACGATTAACGAGGGCCGAAAGGCGCGTCGCGGATTTTGCGCTCGACGCGATACCCGCGCGCCTGGAAAAGCTGCTCGTAGAGCTTTCCGTCCAGTACGGCGTCAGCGACGTTGAAGGCGTCCTGATAGACCTCCCGCTCCCACACCGCGAGATAGCATCCATCGTAGGCTCCACCAGAGAGAGCGTCACCGTGCGCCTCAACGCCATGCGCCGCGAAGGCATCATTGATTTCGTCAATCGCAAAATCTTAATCAAGCGTCCAGAATCCCTCGCCGTCGCCTGAAGTGAAGTAGAAGGGCGAAAGCGAAAAGGCAAAAGTGAAGAGACGCGGGCGCGAGTGGGTCTTCAAGTTCGAGTGCGGCCCGGCCCGTCTTGACTTTTGCCTTTGACCTTTTTACTTTTGCTTTTATGAAGTGTCCGACATGTGGAAAAACCATCGAGTGGGAGAACAACCCCGCGCGTCCCTTCTGCTCCGAGCGATGCAAGCTGATTGACTTCGGTCGTTGGGCCAACGAAGAATATCGCGTCCCGACTAACGAACAGGCGACGCCCGACGAAGCCCAGGAGAAGGCTCCGGACATGGAAAGGCAGTAAGAGATGCAGTTCGCCCTGAAGGGTTTCGGACGAAGATTCCTACGCGTCCTGAGCATGCTTCTCAGCCTGCTCGGACTGGCGGCCTTGATGGCTTGCGGCGGCACGGGCGGCGCGAACACTCAGGAAACAACCGCCTCTCAGCAACCCGCCACGCCGAGCGGCAAGAACGCGCCGCGCACGGCCCTGCCGATGCCTCCGACGACGAACGCCCGCGCCATGAGCGCGCACGCCGACGCGGCGGGCGGGCGCGGCTTCACCCTGCTCGACAATCGCCGCACGAAGCTTGCGGACTACGCGGGCCAGGTCGTCGTGTTAGATTTTTACGCGACCTGGTGTCCGCCGTGCCGGGAGGAGACGCCGCACCTGGTCCAACTTCAACGTCGCTATGGCTCGCAGGGGCTTCGCGTCATAGGTCTCAACGTGGGCGGCCCGGAAGACCGCGACAAAGTGCCCGGCTTCATTGAAGAGTACGGGATACAGTACACGCTGGGATTTCCAGACGCGGGCATGACGGATCTCTATCTCTCGGACGACGACCGCATTCCACAGGCATTCGTCTTTGACCGCAAGGGCCAACTCGTCAAACGCTTCATCAGCTACGACGATTCCGTCCCCGCCGAGATGGAAAGCGTCATCAAGAAAGCCCTCGCGGAATAGCAAGTCGGAAGGCGTTCTGGATGAATGATGAGAGCAGAGCTATTCAACGGTTGAATAGCTCTGCTCTCATCATTCATCGTTCCGACTTCATACTTCCTACTTGCTCACGAACTTTGAGTTCGCGCCTTTCGTATTGCTCACTATCAAGAGAGAGACTGGCTTTGAGGTACATAGATGATCCGTGAAAAGTTGATTGAGAAGAACGTGGGCAAGAGCACGAAGTTTCGCTGGCGCAGCCATGAGATTTCCCGCATAGAGGGATTGAGCGATGCCGTCTTCGCCTTCGCCGTGACGCTGCTCGTGGTCTCTCTGGAAGTGCCCAAGACCTTCACGGAGTTGATGGAGACGATGCGCGGCTTCGGCGCGTTCTCCATCAGCTTCGTCCTGCTCATGGTCGTCTGGTACAACCAGTACAAATTCTTCCGCCGTTACGGCTTGCAGGACACCTACACGGTCATGCTCAACGCCGCGCTGCTCTTCGTCGTCCTCTTTTATGTTTACCCTTTGAAGTTTCTCTTCACCTGGCTGCTCAGCCCTCTGTTCGGCGGCGGGGCGGTGCATCTGCCCGGCGGCGTGGTCGAGCCGATGGTTGACGGGCGCGAGCAGATGGCGACGCTGATGATTATTTTCGGCATCGGATACGTCGCCGTCTTCACCGTCTTCATACTGCTCTACCTGCACGCCTATCGCCAGCGCGTCGCGCTCGACATGAACCGGCTGGAAATTTTCGACACACGCACTGACATACAGGAGTGCGCGCTCAGCGTCTGCGTCGGGCTGCTCTCCATCTCCATCATCATCTTCGGTGGTCCGGGTTTCGCCGGAGTATCCGGCATGGTTTACATGCTCCTGGCCGTCATCATGACGATTCATGGAGCCATCATGGGCCGCAGCCGTAGAAGACTCGAAGAAGGATTCACGGCGAGCGCGACCGAAGCCGCCTGAGAAAATTTATGAACGAGCAGACAGTTCAATTAGTCGTCTTCATCATCGTCATGGCGTGCTGGTTCTGCTTCGCCGGAATCTTCATCTTTCGCAAGAAGCCGCCGTCCGCGCCGACGCGCAAACGCGAAGGCGTCTCCATCCTCGGCATCGCCTTGCAGGGTTTCTCCTACTCGATTGTCTGGCTCGGTTGGCGTCGCCCTCCGGCCCTCTTCATAGAGGGCGGCTTGCCGCTTCAACTCGCGTTGGGCTTGTTGACGATTGCGCTGGCCCTCGTTTCAATCTGGATGGTCCTGTCGGCGGTGCGCGCGCTCGGCAAGCAGTGGAGCCTGACGGCGCGCGTCACGGAAGGGCACAAGCTCGTCGTCGAGGGACCGTATAACATCGTGCGCAATCCGATTTACACGGGCATGCTCGGCATGCTCATAGCGACGGGGCTGGCTCTCAGCCGTTGGCCCTTCCTGCTCATCGCGGTCTTTATCTTTCTCATCGGGACCATCATTCGCGTGCGCAGCGAAGAGAAGCTTTTACGCGACGCCTTCGGCCCGGAGTTTGAAGCCTACTCTGCCCGCGTCCACGCCATCATCCCCGGCCTCTATTGAATGAGAGAAAAGCGATTTGCTTTATCCTCGTTTTCCTTTTACCTTATGACCTGAAAATCTTCCTAAAAAAAGCGAGGGGGCGGTCGTGAGGAAAGCCAAGATTCTTGCCACGCTGGGGCCTGCATCGCGCGAGCCACAAGTGCTCGAAGCGTTGATAGCGGCGGGCATTAACGGCGTGCGTATCAACATGTCACACGGAACGCAGGACGAGCAGGCGGAGAATATCAAGCGCGCGCGTGAAGCCGCCGAGAGGATGAAACGCCCGCTCGCCGTGCTGGTGGACCTCTCTGGTCCAAAAATCAGGACCGGCGTTCTACAGAACGGGCAGCCCGTCCATCTCGAAGCCAACTCGCTCTTCACCATCACGACGCGCTCGGTCGCGGGCGATGCGCGCGAAGTCTCTACCAACTATCCGACGATGGCGCGCGATGTCAAACCCGGCGCGCGTCTCCTGCTCGACGACGGCGCGATAGAGCTTCACGTAGAGCGCACGACCGACACCGACGTTGTCTGCCGCGTCATCAACGGCGGAACCCTGGGCGAGCGCAAGGGCATCAACTTGCCCGGCATCGTTCTTCCGATTCCTTCTTTGACGGACAAGGATCGGCGCGATTTGCAATGGGCCGTGCGACAGGGCGCGGACTATATCGCGCTCTCCTTCGTGCGCCGCGCAGAAGATTGCACGGAAGCGAAAACGCTCATCAAGACCGCCGGAGGCCGCGCCCCTCTCGTCGCCAAGATTGAGAAGGCAGAGGCGATAGACCATCTGGATGAGATTATCGCTGCCGCAGACGGGCTGATGGTCGCGCGCGGAGACCTCGGCGTTGAAACGAGCGTCGAACTCGTCCCCGTTTACCAGAAGCGCATCATCGAACAGGCGAACAACGCGGGCAAGCTCGTCATCACCGCGACGCAGATGCTGCAATCAATGGTGGAGAATCCGAGGCCGACGCGCGCCGAGGCTTCCGACGTGGCGAACGCCGTGTGGGACGGCTCGGACTGCGTCATGCTCTCGAACGAGACGGCGATGGGCAACTACCCGGTCGCGGCTGTGGCGACGATGGCTCGCATCATCGAGTCGGCGGAAGCCGGACGCAAGAACGCTCTCTCGGACCTCAGCAAGTGGGTCGCCAAGCAATCGGGCAGAATCAGTCTCGCGCTCTGCGAGGCGGCGGCGGCGGCAGCCGAAGAGATGAAGACGAAGCTGACAGCCGTCTTCACGGAATCAGGTTTGATGGCGCGCAGGCTCTCATCCTTAAGGCCCGAACATCGCATCGTCGCGCTCACGACCTCTAAGGATGCGCGCAACGAACTCGCGCTCATCTGGGGTGTCGAATCCGTGCTGCATACGCGATGCGAGCGCACGGAAGACCTCATCCGCACGGGCGACCGCGCGCTCCTGGAAGCGGGCATCGCGCAGCAGGGAGAGTTGATAGTCTTGATGGCGGGCAGGCTTTCGGGCCTCGGCCTCTCAAGGACCGTCAAGCTGCACACGCTGGGCGAGACCGAAGCGCAACAATAAACTTTTGTGATTGGCCCACGCTGGCAAATTTCAGCGGGCGAACTCTTCGAGCTACTACGCCCGGCGGCCTGGGCACTCTCGACGTTGCTCTCCGCGTGCGTGCTCGCTGACACGCAACGTCGGCGGCGGCCCCTTTATGCGATGGCCGCATGGACCATCGCCGCGCTTCTCTATCCTCTCATCACGCTTCCTCTCTATTTAATCGCCCGCCTCTTTTCACACAGGCGTGATGCCGCGCCACAGGTTGGGCCAACTCAAACTGGGCCAACTTCAACCGGGCCATCGCTCCTCTGGAAAATCCTGCTGCCGACGCTCTACGCATTACTGGTCCTCTCGCTCGTCGCGCTCTACTACTATCATGATTATCACAGCTTGGATGCGCATCTGGCGCGCGCGAATCAGGCGCGGCTGCTCAATCAACCTGAGCGGACGATAAGCGAATACAGGGCCGCGCTTCTTTTGGAAGATGACGCGCACACGCACAACCTGCTCGCCACGGAACTGGCCGGGGCCGGGCTCTGGGATGATGCGCTCGCGGAGATGCGCGCAGCCCAGCGCGGCGCAGAGCCTGACGAGACGCTCTTCTATCGCATCGCCAACGCCCTCGACACGCTCAACCGTCGCCAGGAGGCCGCGCGCGAATATCAAAACTTTCTCAACACGCGCCTCTGCACGCAGAGCCTCCCGGACCCGCGTTGCGAGAACGCGCGCCTGCGCCTGCAAGCTCAACCATGAAATTTTCTTTCTCTTTTTATGAGGCGGGGAAGCAACGGGGCCAGCGATAATCATCGGCCTCACGAAAATTTATTCCGCGCTGAGGATAGGGCCGACGGAATCCTTCGTCTCCCTCGCGGGTTGAACTTCGCCGGGAGGTTTCTGTGGGTCGCGCCAGTTGTCCAGGATGCCGACTTGATGCACGCACTGTAGCGTGCAGGTCGGAGCGCACCATTTCTCCGTGTTGTACTCGCGCTTGAAATCTTCCATCGTGTAATCTTCGAGCGGGATGCCCGGATAGCCGCGCTGCTGCGAGCACCAATGCACGAGGCCGTCTTCGCAGATGTACAGGTAACGCGCCCCTGCGCGGCAACGCCAGTTGTGCGTGCGGCCTTCCGCTAAATCATCCTGAAACCAGTTGAGGCGCGCGTGGTCCTTATTGCCAAGTTTCTTGACCGCGTGGAAAATCTCTTTCTCTTTTTCAGAGAGCGGCTTTAGAGTGCCGTCGTGGTCGTGTATGACGCCGACCGTGGTGGAGAAGCCGAGTTCGACGGCGCGTTGGGCCACCGTCAGGGCATCTTCGGGCGTCTCTATCCCGCCGCCGAGGACGGAGTTGATGTTAACGTGAAACTCCGCGAACTCCGAGAGGTATTGCAGTTTCTTGCCCAGGTTCTTGAGGCTCTTTTTAGAGACCGCGTCCGGGTTCACGTTGTCTATGCTTATCTGAAGATATTGCAGCCCGGCGCGATTGAGACGCTCTATGCGTTCGGGCGTGAAATAGTAGCCGTTGGAGATGAGGCCGGAGATCATGCCGCGCGTGCGTATGTGGCGTATCAGTTCGTCAAGGTCCGGGTGCATCAAAGGCTCGCCGCCGGAGATGGTAATGATGGACGTGCCGAGGTCCGCCAGCTTATCCAGTCGCCGCTTCATCACGTCGAGCGGCACGGGGTCCGAAGTCTTGTCGTATTCGTTGCAGTAACCGCACGCCAGATTACAACGGCGCATGGGGATGATGTGCGCCAGCACCGGATGATTGGTTGAGAGCAGGGCGCGTGAAATAAAGGCCGCCTCGCGCAGTTTGAGTTTGTAAAAGTTGGCTCGCTTCATCGAGTCCTAATCAATTGCGGTTAAGTCTTCACCGAGAGAGAAAGAGAATAGGCTGGACGCGACCTCGAAGGCAAGCAGA
The DNA here is from genome assembly GCA_034665545.1 of Blastocatellia bacterium. Taxonomy (GTDB): domain Bacteria; phylum Acidobacteriota; class Blastocatellia; order Pyrinomonadales; family Pyrinomonadaceae; genus DASYML01. Next base: position 29,876 of record JAXDFO010000317.1, on the reverse strand, counting down.
GCAATGGTGAATAGCTTGCCTCTCATAAATGTAAACAGCGAAGGACTCCGGTTCTGAAAGCTTGCCAGAGTCCCTCGCCCTCTAATTCATAAAGCGCGCGGCGCGGCCCGCTTAGCCTCTCACCCTCTTGACATCATTGCCGAGTTGGAGACGAAATTCATTTGCAGAGATAGGCGCGTTCTTCTCCAAGTTCATGAGCCTGACGGTCGTCGCGTCGTCGTTCTTCTCGATAACTTTGGCTTGCACGGGCATGCCGCCATCGTCCACCCAGATTTCCGCGTACTTGTAGCTCGCGCCGCCCTTCGGGACCAGCTTGAGATGATAAGTGTGGACGCCGCCCCACAGTGTCTCTTCGCGCAAGTCCTGAACCGGCTCGAAGCGTGCGCGTAGCTGCTGGCCCGACAGGCTGAGCATGTCGAAGAGACCGCCACTCGCCCGCTTGGACCTGGAATCGCCCACGTAGGCCATATTCAGTCGTGGATTATAAAGCGTATACTCGCCGTTCGAGACGGCCAGAATTTCATGCTTCGGGCTTTGCCATTCGACGCGTATGTTGGCGTTGCGCCCGGCGGCGGGCTGATAGGCCACGACGCCATTATACTTATCCTCGTCGCGTAGCTGCGCATTATACTTAACCATGCTGATGCGCGCGCGCAGGGATTTGAGCGAGCGATGGTTGCGCTCCATGTTGTTCAAGATAGAACTGACCAGACCGGCAGTGCCCTGCGCCTTAGCATCTCTGGGGGAACTAACGGCGAGCCCGGCCAGTAACATCACCACGGCCAGGCCGAGGGGAGCTAACTTTTTCATACAAACTCCTTCAAATTAAGACTCCTGCCCGGAGACTCAAAAAATCCAGGCAATTATAAAGACTAGTCAGCGTATGTCAACCTCGTAAGCAACTATCTTGCCACTTGCATCGAGCCTCGGACGCACATCCGTGACCGATACTTCGGGCCGCCCCGTCAGGCTTCTCACGCGACGTTCAACTTCTGCCCTATCTGTTTGAACTGCAACGGGTTGAGGTTCAACCAGCAGAATCGAGGAGAACGGGCTTGGATGCGTCGAAAGGCGATGAAGTTCGCTCGTTTCAAACCAGCTTTTCGGAGTCAGAAAAATAAACGCGAGGATCAGCGCGCACAGCACATCGTACTGCCAGGTCTTGCGCGAGTAAGACCAGAGCATAATACCTTTGATTGTGCGTAAAATGTGTTTCATGTTTCAGGGGAACTTCCCGGAAGCTGTCACTTCACCTGCATTCATTATAAACCAACTGTCGGATGAGGGCTGCATCTGTCACGTTCAATTGACGGCCTGGCTCCGCTTTATTTGCCCTCTTTCCGCGCCCTTTGGCCGTTTCCCGTCCTCCCCGGACTTTACATTTGCACGCCGCGTGCCGGTTCGACTATCTGCCCGTCGCGCATCTGCACTATACGACGGCACATCGCGGCGGCCTCCGGGTTGTGGGTAATCATGATGATGGTTTGATGGAAACGATAGTTTAGCTCCTGAAACATGTTGAGCACGATGGAAGAGTTTTCGGTGTCTAGATTGCCCGTCGGCTCGTCTGCGAGGATGATGGCGGGACGCGTCACGACGGCGCGCGCGAGGGCGACTCTCTGTTGCTCGCCACCGGAGAGTTCGAGCGGCTTGTGATGCATCTTGTCTTCGAGCCTCAGCAGGCGCAGAATTTCATGCCTGCGTTCGGGGTCGTCCGCGCCACCGTTGCCCTGATGAATGCGTTCTGCGAGGCGCAGGTTGCCTTCCGCCGTGAGGGTCGGGAAAAGATTGAAGCGTTGAAAGATGAAACCTATCTTGCGGCGGCGGATGTCCGTGCGTCGCGCATCCGAAGCGGCTGTGAGGTCTTCATCATCAATGATGATGCGACCGCTCGTAGGCGTCAGCAGGCCGCCCAGGAGATGCAGCATCGTTGACTTGCCGCAACCCGACGGTCCCATGATAGCCAGGAACTCGCCCTCCTCAACTTCAAGCGAGACGCCGCGCAGGGCTGGCACGTCCACGCGCCCGACGCGATAGACCTTCTCCAAATTCTCAGCTTTTAAAATAGTTCTCATCAATCAAAAGCGGTCTTACTCATAAGCCAACGCGCTGACCGCATCCAGGTTGGCCGCGCGCACTGCCGGGTAGAGCGCGCCGAGTGCGCCGCCGGACAATCCTATGAGGGCGGCGGTGATGGCCCAACGCCAGCCGTACTCGAAGAAGAGTCCGTAGAATCTATGAATCAAGAGGCCCGCGACGAAGGCTATGATAAAGCCGCAGACCAGTCCCATCGCGCTGATTAAGAGCGCCTCCTTCTCAATCACTCCGATGATGTAGCCGCGCGACGCGCCCATAGCTTTCAGAATGCCTATCTCGCGCGTGCGCTCCGTAATCGTCGTGTACATCGCCAGCATCACGACGAGCGCGCTGACGACCGCCGAGAGGCCCACCAGCACGCGCAGGAAGACGCCAAGATAAGGGATGCGCTTTTCGATGTTGATAGTCACGTCGCGCGTGAACTGTATCTTATTGCCGGGCAACGCCGCGTCAATACGCTTTGCGACTTCCACTTGCTCGTTAGCATCGCGGCACTTGATTAAAATCCAGGTACATTTTTCAGGAGCCTCTATAGCATCCTGCATGGCCTTGAGAGACATCTTGACGCGCGGGCCGGACTCAGGCGCGTAGACGCCCGCCACGCGATAGGGTTTCTGTCCGAAGAGATAGATGACGCTGCCCACGCCGAGTTTGCTGTTGCGCGCCTTCGTCTCGTCAATCAAGACCTCGTCCAGAGCCTCCGGCGCATGACCTTCGAGAAGGCGCATCTCGTTCATCTTCGCAAACTGGGCCCAGTCCACGCCCTCCACCTGCTCGAAGCCGAAGCCGCGCCCGCCCTGCGAGACATAACGAATCGAGGGCACGGCCATCTCCACTCCCTCCACCCCCTCCAACCTCTCCACATACTTCGTGCTCAGGTTGGCGGGCGAACTCGTCAGATTATCCATCGAACCCTTGCGCGTAAAGATAATCTCCGCGCGCAAGTTGGCGGAACGTTTCTGCAAGTCGTCGGACATCCCGCGCGCCAGCCCCGTGAAGAGCATCACCAGCGCAACCCCCAACGCCACGCCCGCCACGCTGACGAACGAGCGCACCGGGCGTTGCCTGATATTGGCTGTCACCAGATTGTCCATAAAAGCAGGAGTCAGGAGCCAGAAGCCAGGAGTCAGAAGTTAAAGACCGGAAGTTTACTAAACCATCTCTCCTGGCTTGTGGGTTCCTGTATTTCTCACTTCTTCGTGCGTCGCGCGTCGAGGTCTTCTTCCGTCAACTGCCACTTATTCTCGAAGACGAAATACTCCGGCGCGTATGTGCCGTCCAGGACGACGGCTTCGGGCGCTTGATAAGTGATGCTCAGTTTATAGCGGTCCTGCGGGCGCGTCAGTTCCACACGCGAAGGCATCTGGATGCGGCCCCCTTCGCCGAAGCCCTTCGGCTCCATGTACGAAACATCCGTCACGAGCGCGCCCTCGTTGTTGAATGTTTGCAGGCGAGCGAGCGTGATGCCATTAACGCGGTCGAACCAGAAGCGGCGCACGAGCCTGGCCCCGCTCTCGCCGCCCTGCTCAATCTCATCGAGCAGGTAATAACCGCGCACGATGCGCGCTCCCTTGCCCGCGCGCACGCGCGTGTCCGCTTCCTCTTCATAAAACTCGCTCTGCGCGTAGACGAAGCCGGACTCCGCGCGCGGCGCGACGGGGCGAATCAACAGCGCGTCCGTGAAATGTTGCGGGCGCAGGTTGGACAGGACGCTGACGGTATGCTCGTTGTTCATACTCTTCTTCTTACCGTCGCCCTTATCATCCTTCTCGCTGCTCATCGTCAGCTTCGGGTAGACGGCGTTGTTCGTGCCGCGCACAAAGCGACGATACTTTTCATCGCCCTTCAGGACGGCGACGAGAAAGTGCTGGCCGTCCGAAGCCATCTGCGCGATGTCAACTCCGAAGGGGCCTTGAATGAGCAGGAAAATCTGGCCCGGTCGCTGCAACACGAGCGTCCCTTCAGCCGTCCTGTATTTCTCCGCGAGGCCCGACTCCGCGAAAGAGGTGTCCTGAAACTGTATATCAATCTTGCCCTTGATGGCGCGCACGCTCGCCAGCCGGTTGACCTCCGCGATGAGTTGCGCCGTGTTGGCCTCCATCAGCGGAGTCAAGAGCGGCGGCACGGCGACCGTTCGCTTGACGCCGAAGAGGGCTGTGCAGCCGCTCGCGTTGAGTAAGGCCGCCAGCATCATGCAAGTGAGCGCGAGACGCGAAAGCGCCCTTGTTAATTGCGGGAATAATTTAAACATCAACGAAAATGGCGACCGTTCTCACCCCACATATAAACCGAAACATTTCATTGAAATAAAGCAAGCAAGCTAACAAAGCGGCTCTGTGTTGTCAACGCATGCAAGCCTCGCCAGCCACCCTTGGGCCAACGCCAAATCAGCTTTTCTCTTAACTTCAAGAGACCGCCAGCGTGGCCTTGCGTCTCTCACCTTCGGCCTGCGCCGCCTCTTTCAAGAACGACTCAAGATTCTTCAAATCCAAACTCTCCGCCAACCCCTTCAAGCCTTCTTCGTCTCCCGCGCCCGCCAATTCATCCAGCGCGCTTGATGAAATGAACTCCGTCACCGTTCCTTCACGAAGCGCGCGGCGCACGCCGAGCAACGCCAGCAGATGACAGACCGCGCGATAGAGAAACCAGTAACCGATGATATTTGGACCAGGAATCGGCGCGAGCAACAAAGTCAGAGGAGTCACCAGCGCATTCAGGACCAGCCAGAGCGTGTGATGCCGCGCACGCCCCTTCAAATAATTGGTCCAGAGTGTCAAAGCCTCTTCGGCGTCAAGCCTTGACGGATGATAAAGCTGAATCACCTCCGCGTTGCGCAAAGACCTGAGCATGATTTCATCAGGGCTGGCGCGACGCTGCAACCATTCCCACGCGCGCCTCATGTGCAGGCCCACTCCGCTCTGCGCCCCGTTTATCGCCGTCTGAAGATTCTCGTATTTGCGCTCGGCCCAACCGCGCACGCCGCCTCGCGCGCCCTCCGCCGCGCTCTCATCTTCCGCGCGCGTTTCCGGTCCCTCCGAATAAAAGATGCGCCGCTCATCATCGAACCGCAGCAAGTAAACTTTCACGAAAAACCCCTCTTGCGCTAACCCTTCAGAATCTCCACGCGCGCCTGCGCGAGAGCTTGCAGAACCGAGTTCAAGACCTCGCTGGCAACGCCTTCCAGACGAAAGTCGCGCTCCGCGACTCCCTCCCAGAATTCGTCAAGCCCGCGCACGCCGGCGCGCTCGAAGGCCAGAGCCTGGACCAGTAAATCTACTATGTCCGCAGCCTTCACGAGCCGCGCCTCAAGGCTCTCGCGGTTCTCGTAATCCTCATGCAGCGTGCTGTAACTCTCGCGCCCGGCGACCTCTCTCACAATGTCGTCAAAGGCCGCGCGCTCCGCCTTCTGCCGCGTCGTCGCGCCGAAGTATGAGACAGCCGTGCGCGGCATATCGCCCAGTCGCGCCTCAGCCCAGTCGTGCATCAGCGCGACGCGCAACACACGTTCCATATCAACCTCCACGCCCCGCGCTCGCACTTCATCAGCCAGCAGCATCGCCGCCACAGTCACCCCGTAAGAATGCGCCGCCACAGATTCCGCGCCCGGCGCTTGCCCGCGCAGGGTCCAACCCGTGCGGTCCAATCTCTTCAAACGCTGGAGTTCTATCAAGGCGTTAATCATTTCGACAATCAATCTTTTTCAAACGAACATCTTCCCAGGATTAAGAATGGCCTGCGGGTCCAAGGCGCGCTTGAGGCGTTTCATCGTCTCTATTGTGGCCGCGTCCACGGCCATCTCAAGATATGGTGCCTTGACGTAGCCTATGCCGTGCTCGCCGCTAATCGTGCCGCCGAGTTCGATGGCGACCGCAAAGGTCTCGCGGACGCAGAGGCGAGCGCGCCTGACGGATTCCTGGTCCTCCCTGTCGCACATGAAGTTGACGTGAATATTACCGTCGCCAGCGTGGCCGAAGTTGACAACGAAGATGTCGTGCCGTCGTCCTATCTCTTCGACACGCTCGACGAGGTCAGGCACGCGCGAGCGAGGGACCACTACGTCCTCGTTCAGTTTCAACGTCCCGTATTTTTTGATGGCGGGCGACAGTGCGCGCCGCACGTCCCACAATCTATCCTCCGCGTCGCGCGTTTCGGCGCGCAACAGGTCGCGGCCTCCGCCATCACGCAAGACCTTCTCGACGACGCGCGCGCTTCTCTCAACTTCCGACGCAGGACCATCAACCGAGACGAGCAGGAGCGCGCCCGCATCTCTGCCGATGCCGAAGGCGAACTCATCCTCAACGGCGTTGATGGAGTTGCGGTCCAGCACTTCAAACGCGACCGGGACGACGCGCGCCCTCGTCAAAGCCGTGACGCAGGCACATGCCGCGCGCATCGTTTGAAAAGTCGCGCGCACGGTCGCCGTCGCTTCCGGCAGAGGGATGAGCCGCAGCGTCGCCAACGTGATGATGCCGAGCATTCCTTCGGAGCCGCACATCAATCCCGTCAAGTCAAACCCGACGACGTTCTTACTGGTCCTCCCGCCGGTCCTGATAATCTCGCCGGTCGGCGTCACGACTTCCAGGCCCAGCACGTAATGCTTCGTCACGCCGTACTTCGCGGAGCGTATGCCCCCGGCGTTCTCCGCGATGTTGCCGCCGATGAAAGAGTCTTTATATGAAGCGGGGTCCGGCGGGTAAAAGAGACCGACTCGCTCGACCGCCTGTTGCAGCGCGTAAGTCGTCACGCCCGGTTCAGCGACGACGTATAGATCGTCCGCGTTAATCTCCATGATGGCGTTCATGCGGTCAGTGCCGATGACGATGCCGCCTTCGACGGGGACCGCGCCGCCCGTGTACCCGACGCCGCCGCCGCGCGCCGTGACGGGAAAAAGCTTCTCGTTCGCCAGGCGCATGATGGCCGCTATCTCTTCGCTCGTGCGCGGCAGGACCACGGCCTCCGGCGGAAACTTCTCCTTCACGGCATCCTGCGCGTACGGCTCGATTTTTTCGGCATCAACCAGCACATATTCCGGACCAACAATTTGAGAGAGGCGCGCGAGCACGTCCGCGTCGGAGGCAGACGTGCGCGCCCTGTTGCGCCCCGCTTTAATTTCGCTTGAACGGCTCATCAATTCTTATTTCCTGCTATCACTTTAACGCGCGCGAGCCGAACTCATCAACGCGCCAGGGGAGACCCTTGAGTTGTGTTGCGGGAAGAGTAGATAAAGCGAGGAGAGAAGAGAGAAGGCTTTTGTTGAAAGCCTCTCAAAGGGTTATCGAAAATTCATGACGGATAACAGGTCCAGTAAAGTTTATCTGATAACTGGACCAGCCCTCGCGCCCACGCTCTCATTGAGGGCTCGCGCTGACGGTGATTTTGGTCCGCTTCTTATTGATGGGAATCTCAAGCGTGCTGCCAAGCGGCACGCGATACGCTTGACCGTCCACGCTGATGTTGACGAAGAGAGGCATCGGGTCGGGCTGCTGCGCCGTTGTTGCTGGCTGCGCTGCTTCCGTAGCCGCGCTGGCGGGCTGGGCCTGCGCGGGAAGGATGGGCCGGGCCGTGTCGCCCGCGCGCGTGAGCAGGTTGAGGGCGACGATACGCCACGCGCTCGGCGCGCAGGTCAGGCGCAGTCCGGGCGTGTCAGTCTCGGCAGATTCCTGCGTGGCCAGCGCATCCAGTTTGAACATCCCTTCGCCGCAACGCACACCGGCGGCGTCATAAAAAGTGGCCCAGCCGGAAATGTATGTGTAGAAATCCGCGCTCCTGTTCTCAATCACGAGCCGCGCGTCTCTCAAGGGCGCATCATTGCTGCCATTGAGCGTGGTCGTCAGCAGGCGAGCGGCGAGCGCGGCGCGTCCGGTGGCATCGAAGGCGATGGCCTGCTCCGCGAGCGGCACGCGCTGCTCTGCGGTCGCCGCCTGAGAAGATGATGATGACGACGACGTTGCGCCCGCAGGCTGTTGAGCGCGCGCAGGCAGAGAGCAGCAGGCGAGCAGGACCAGAAAAGATACGATGTATTTTAGACTCAAACTTTCCTCCTCAATCGCCCCTCCAACTTCAAAGAGCGCGCGGCAGTTTATCAAAAGGCAACGGCGGTGTGCCTGCATTGTAGTGCTTCAAAGGATACACAATCAACCATCGCTTCAAATTAATGGCCCAGGAAGGGCAGCACCGACGCGCCGCGCGGCATGATGTAGCCGGTTGATTTCCGGTCCACTCGCGCGAGAGCCTCCGCAATCGTGCGCGCCGGATGGAGACGCATGCGCAAGACCTCTTCATCCGGCAGAGTGGAGATTAAATGGACCTGAAATTTTTCCGCCTTCGTGAGCAGCGACCAGGCCGTTTGCCCGTTCACCTCATAAGCCGCGCGCAGGCGTTCTTCGAGCGCGCGTGAATCTTCGGACTCAAACCATTTGAGGAAATCGGCGCGGCCCAGGCCGTCCGCACACTCCGCCATGAGAATAATCGTGCCGCCGTCAACGCAAGCCTGCGCGGCCATCTCAAGGGTCTTGTGCGCCTGTATCAAGTTGATGTCCCACGGCGCGCCGCCGCAACTGGCGACGACCACATCGCGCTTGCTATCAATCCCGCGAGCATGCTCTTGATGATAATCCATGCAGGCGCGGCGATGTGCCGCGCGCCAGTCGCCCGCGTAGACGCGAAGGGCACGCCCGCGCTCGTCCACCACCGTATTGATGAGAAACGAGGGTGCGACCAACGAGGTGATGCGTTCGCATTCTTCGTGGACGGCGTTGCCTTCAAGCAGGCCCGTGCCGACGCCCGCGCGTCGCCCGCCGCGCGCGAAATCAAGAGCGAGCATGTGCGTCGCCTCTATGGTCCGCGCGGATGCGAGGCCCGGACAAATGGACTTGCGGCCACCCGTAAAACCCGCGAAGTAATGGAAGCCGATTGCGCCCGTGAGAATGACATGCTCGCTCTCTTTGAGAGCGCGGTTGAGTTCGACTGGCGTGCCGTCGTCCATGACGCCGAATTGGACCAGTTGAGATGAATCTTGAGCGTCGTGGTCCAGCGTCTTGATTCTCTGGACGATGAAGGGCGTGAGCAGTTCGCGCTTTTCAGCCAGAGTAACGGGGCGGTGAATGCCGGTGGCGAAGATGATGCTGATGTCGTAGGGAGCGACGCCTGCCGCTATGAGACGACGGACCAGCAGGTTGACGACTTGCGCGCTGGCGGTGGCGCGCGTCGCGTCGGAAACGACTAGCAGGACGCTCTCTCCTGGTCCAATAATCTCTTCAAGCGGCGGCGAATCAACGGGCGCATCGAGGGCCGCCCCGAGTTCCGCATCGGAGAGCGGGTGAGCATCGCTTTCATCCAGTGTGAGCACGCCGTAGCGCGCCTCGTCATAATCGAAAGAGAGCGAGCCGTGCCCGTAAGCCAGTTCGATTAAGCCCACATCATGCTCCGTATCTCGCTGAAGAAATCGGTCAGCTTTCGCTGGTCCAGTACGCCATCTGTGCGCACGCCGCTACAGACATCAACGCCGAATGGGCCAACTTGCTCAATCGCGTCGCGTATGTTCGCTGCATTGAGACCGCCCGCGAGAAAGACGGGCACGTTGACGCTCTCTCGAATCGCGCGGCTGATGGTCCAATCATGCGTGCGCCCCGTCCCGCCCAGTTCCTTGACGGTGAGCGATTGATTGCCGGAATCAAGCAGGATAGCGTCCACATGAACGGCAGCCTCCAATGCTTCGGTCACGGATTCTCGTCCCCCAACATGTATGACCTGAACTAGAGAGATGCCGGGCATCGCCGCGCGCAACTCACGATAAGAGTGTGCATCAAGGCGATCGCAGATTTGGATGGTGTTTGTGCCGCAGCGTCTTTGCTGCGCGATGATTGAAGCCGCGTCCTGTTTGCTCGTCAGCAGGAAGCTCGCAACCGCAGGAGGCACAATCGCTGCGATGCTTTTGATAGTCGCTTCGGGAATGATGCCGGGGCCGCTCGGCATCTCTGAAACCAATCCGACGGCGGACGCGCCGCAGCGAATCGCCGTCCAGGCTTCCTCCACGCTGCCGATACAGCAAATCTTCACTCTGGGAATCGCACTTAACTTTATCATCGCTTGTTGCTTCTGGAATTCAACGCGGGCTTGTGAGCTAAACGCCGAAGCGTGCCAACCCCTGTTCGATGACATTGAGGGAGACGAAGTCTGTCTCATCTGCGGCGCGCGCGTTCGTAATCCACCGTCGCAGCTTGCGCGCCTCCTCCAAAGTCTGAATCCGGCACGCGCCCGTCAACGCCAGCGTCACCAGCGAATCCGGCGCGCCGTGCGTCACGAGCGCGGCCTGCAACGCCGCCTGTTCGCGTAAATCCAATGTCAGCAGAAGATTGATTTCCATAAATTCAGAAGCCACCATGAGCAGGAGCAACGAATGCGCTTCTTCCGACTTCCGGCTAGCGGCTTCCGGCTCCTGTTTTACTCCCTCCCGGAGCGAAAGCAGGCCGTGCCCGAATGGCAGAAGTGAAAAGTCTCGTCCTCGAAATCGCGCGTCTCCATTTGGATAGTCAGGTGGTCCACTCCGAAACGGTCGTGCAGCTTCGTGCGCAACTCCTTCAACAGTTCGGTCTGCGAGATGGTCTCCCCGTGTATGACGTGCGCGCTCAGCGCATCTCGGCCAGAGGTGATGGTCCAGACGTGTAGGTCATGCACGTCTTCGACGCCGCTCGTGCGCAGGATGGCCTCTTCGACCGCCGCCAGGTTGATGTGAGCGGGCGTGCCTTCCAAGAGCACGTTGATGGATTCGCGTATGAGCCGCCATGAACTGAAGATGATGAGCAGGCTGATGATGATACTGAAGAGAGGGTCCGCCGCGTACCACCTGTAGAGCGTCATGAGCAGGCCCGCCGCAATCGCGCCGAGCGAGCCGAGCGCGTCTCCCATAATGTGCAGCCAAGCCCCGCGCACGTTCAAATCCACCTCATGGTCGCCGTGCAGAAGCCAGGCGCACACGAGGTTGATGACCAGCCCGCCAGCCGCGACGAGCATCATCAACATGCTGTCAACTGCGGGCGGGTTGGCCCAACGCTGGTACGCCTCGTAAAAGATAATGAGCGAGATGAGGACCAACGCCGCGCCGTTGGTTAAGGCCGCGAGTATCTCAAGACGATAATAGCCGTAAGTCTTGCTCGGCGTCGCGGGCCGCGAACTGAACCACATGGCGAGCAACGCCAACGCCAGCGCGGCCACGTCCGCCAGCATGTGCCCCGCATCCGCCAGCAATGCCAGAGAGCCTGTCCACCATCCGCCCAAGACCTCCGCCACCATGTACACAATCGTCAGCAGGAGCACGAGCGTGAGGCGGCGACGGCTGCCGCTCGCCCGTCCATGCGAAGCATGCGAGTGGCCCGCCGCGCCCGCCGTCGCGCTTTCATAGTCCGCCCCGTTTGTCACACGCGCCTCTGCCATATTTTCGATTCGCCAAGATTAGCAGATAAAGGGGGGAGACAGAAGTATCCATAAAAGAGGACGCGCGCCGAAATAAATTCAGCGCGCGTCTCTCGCGTGATGTTGTTTGCGTGCGCTTTAGAGCGCGGCCACGTTGAGCGTCTGGTTGAGTTCTCTGTACAGTTCGTTGTAATCGCGTATCGCGCGTTCGAGAGCCTGCGGCAGGTTCTCCATGTCAACGGGGTTGACGACGAGGTTGACGTTATTGATGAAGGCGGCGTGCGTGTCCAGCGTGCGAACCGTGGGCGAGAAGTGTACGAAGAAGAGCCTGCGTCGCTCTGCGGAACGCATGGTATTGACTTCGCGCGTGACGAAGGCCGCGCCCTGTTCGACGGGGTCGAATTCCGGGTCCAGAATAACCACGTCCATATGATCCTCGCGCATGCGCTCGACGGCCTGCGTCATGTCTGCCGCGACGAAGACCTGGTAGTTGCTCGTCGCCAGAGAGCGCGCCATCATCTCACGATAGAGCGTCCCGACGCAGATGAGCACTTTGCGACGCTCCCATGCGAGCCGCGCCGGAAGACCCTTCTTGTCAGCCGCCGCGCCGCCGCGTTGTAACAGTTCGAGGAGCAAACGCGTCAAGTCGCTCGCGTCCGTAACGGGCGCGCTCGCTGATGATGTCGTTGTTGATGAGAGGTCCGCTTCCTCTTCGTTCCCATCGAGTTTGAAGGCGGGCGCGAGCTTCGGTTGCTCGAATCGCGGGTGCTCGGAGGCGGGCGAATCGCCGACGGCCAGCGCGCTCTGTTCCGTCGCCGTCGCAGGAGACTGCACGTTGACGATGGCCTGGCACTTCGGACACCTCAAGGTAAACGCCCGCGCCGGAATCTTCGCATCATCCAACTGCAAACGCACAGTGCAATTTGTACAGGTAACTATCATAAGATTTTCCAGGGAAGTCAGGAGCCAGGAGTCAGGAGCCAGAAGAAAAACGATAGCATGCTTTTCCTTCTGGCTTCTGGCTCCTGGCTCCTGCTTTATTCCAGCATGCCGAGCATTGAGCCGGAGTCTGAAAACGTGCCGATTGTTTCGTTCTCGGCGCGGATGAAATCTTCGGAGGAGGAGAGACCCTTGAGGGCGAGCAGGAGGTTGTTATGGTTGGTGGCGAAGGCCAGGCCGTCTTCCATCGAGACGATTCTTTTTTCGATGAAGTCGCGGATGACGGTGTCGAAATCCTGCATCCCATCAAGCTTGCCGTCGCGCATCGCGTCGAGCAGGGTCTTGCCTTCCTCTTCGCCCATCTCTATGTACTCGCGCGTGCGCGGGCTGGACTTGAGAATCTCCACGGCGGCGATGCGACCGCGCCCGTCCGCGCGTGGAATCAATCGCTGCGAGATGATGTAACGGAACGTCTGCGCGAGGCGCGTGCGTATGACGCGCTCTTCGTTCTTCGGGTAGAGGCCGATGATGCGGTCAACGGTCTTGGAGGCGTCAATCGTGTGCAGGGTCGAGAGCACCAGATGGCCCGTCTCCGCCGCTTCGAGCGCGATTTCGGTCGTCTCGTAATCGCGCATCTCTCCTATGAGAATAACTTTCGGAGCCTGCCTGAGCGCGGCGCGCAGGGCCGAAGGAAAGTCTTTCGTATCGTGGCCGACCTCGCGCTGGTTGATGGTTGAGTTCTTGTGCTGGTGTAGATACTCAATCGGGTCTTCGATGGTCACAACATGATAGTGCTTCGTCTCGTTGATGATGTTGATGACGGAGGCGAGCGTGGATGACTTGCCGGAGCCGGTCGGACCCGTGAGCAGGACGATGCCGTTGCGTAGTTCCGCGATTTCGGAAATCTGCTGCGGGAGGCTTAAGGTCTTGATGGTCGGAATGTCTGTGGGGATAACGCGCATGACTATAGAGTATGTGCCGCGCTGCTGAAAGATGTTGACGCGAAAACGCGTGCGCGATGGCAGGCTGTAACTGAGATCCGCCGTGCCCGTGTGGACCAATCGCTCGACGGCGTCGGGGTTGCCCGCCATCAGCGTCATGGCGATGATCTCGGTCTGGTACGGCGTCAGCTTTTGCAGGCCCAGAGGTTGAACCGGCGTCAGCTTGCCGTTAACCTCAACTTGCGGCAGTTGGCCCACAGAGAAATTGAGGTCGCTGATTTTGTCAGAGACGAGCAACATGCGCTCGATGACGGGCGGCAGGTCGAAGAAGCTCATGCCTGGCAGCACTCCATATCTTGAAAAGTGAACTAAACTCGAATGATGAAACTACAAAAAGGCGGGTCGCAAGAGAAGCGCGTGCGCGCCAGCATTGATGAGAAAGAGGAAGGCGACCCTCACAGTTGTCGCCCCTAAAGACAACGCAATTGTCGCGTAAAACAAAAATAAACGCAAGCGAAATCTATTTATCCCTTGAGATTGCTCAACATTTTCCGCAAACGCTCCGCTATTTCCGCAGGCTCCGAGAGCAACGCGCCGATAACGGCGACCGAGTCCGCGCCAGCCCTTAGAACATCTCGCGCGTTCAAATCATTAATCCCGCCGATGGCGACGAGCGGCAACTGGCCGACCGCTTCGCGCACGCGCGCGAGTCCCTCAAGGCCAACTAAAGGGTCCGGGTTATCTTTGGACGAGGTGGCGAAAATTGGACCAATAGCGATGTAGTCAACTGGGAGTCGAGAGGCCGCGCGCGCCTGTTCAAGATTGTGCGTGGAAAAGCCTATGATGGATTCCTGGCCCAATAAACTGCGCGCCGCCAGAGGCGATAAATCATCCTGGCCCAGATGCACGCCGTCCGCATGAAGCGCGAGCGCGATGTCCACGCGGTCGTTAATTATTAAACGCAGCCCACACTGGCGCGCGACGCGGAGGGCCGCTTCGGCCTCAACATAAAACTCGCGCGGCGAGAGATGCTTCTCGCGTAATTGGACCAATTGCGCGCCGCCCGCAGAGAGGCGCGAGACCTGCTCCGCATGCGACAGGCCAGCCAGCCTCGCATCCGTAATCGGATAAACCTTCGGCAAATCGAATCGCAACATAATTCGCTAAAGCCGTGACGGGCGACGGATGATGAGAGATGAGCATGAGAGGCATGCTTTTTATCATCTCTTGTCAATCATCAACTGTCGGCTGTCACTTCTTTCGTCCTTATCTCTTCCAACTGGACTGTGGAATCCGGGAGCACTGTGATGGTGTGGTTGTCGGGCACTGTGACCCAGTCAGTGGGGTCGTCCGTGAGACGTTCGCTGGCGACGATGACGGAGTTGGCGCGCTCGTGTTGCGCGACAGAGTGCATGTCGCAGAGTCCGTCGGGCAAGCATTCAAAGCGGACGCCGCGCGAGTAATGCAGGGACGCGCCCTTGATGCCCTCGCCGGATGAGTATCTTGAGACGACGGTGGTGCGCCCGTCCGTCACCGCGAAGTTGAAGAAGGAAGGATCGCTCACTCCCGCTTTACTGGTCCAGTCAGAGAGATGCGCGATGGTTTCGACGAGCGCGCGCCGCATCTCCTCGCCCGTCACTTCACCGAAGGGCACGCGCAGGCAATTGAGGAAGAGCGCGAAGGCATGTTCGGAATCGGTCGTGCCCTGAATCATGTCGTAGAACTCGTCCTTGAGGCTCTCGCGCAGGCGACGCTTGATGTGATGAAAGCCAGCGACGACACCATTGTGCATCCACATGAAACGGTCGTAGCTGAACGGGTGGACGTTCGCTTCCGTCACGATCATGCCGGGCGAGGCCGCGCGCACATGCGCGAAGAGGCAGGAGGCGCGTGTCTTGACGGCAAGGTTTTGTAAGTTGCGATTGGACCAGGCGGGAGAGACGGCGCGTTGCACGCAGGGCGTCGGGTCAACCTCCGGCACGTACCACCCGACGCCGAAGCCGTCGCCGTTCAAAGGCTCTTCCCTTTCGCGCGCGTGATAGCTCTGCATGATGAGCGAATTCGCCGGGCGATAGAGCAAATCCGCCAGCATCAGGGGCGTGCCCGCGTAAGTAATAAAACGACACATGCGATTGACAGGTCCGCGAGTAGAGTTTCGATTGCAAGAACTCTACGGATGATACACCGAAAGCCGCTTTTTGTTCTCGCCTCAAGCTTAACGCTTTAAGACTCTTTGCGCTTCGGTCGCTCGTTGGCGCGAAGGACGCGCTTGCGCAGGCGTATGCTCTGCGGCGTGACTTCCACGAGTTCATCATCGGAGATGAATTCGAGAGCTTGTTCGAGAGATAAATCCTTGACCGGCACAAGGCGCATCGCTTCGTCCGCGCTCGCGGCGCGCATGTTCGTCAGCTTCTTTTCTTTAATCGCGTTGACATCCAGGTCAACGGCGCGCGCGTTTTCGCCTACGAGCATGCCTTCATAAACTTTCGTGCCCGGACGCACGAAGAGCGAGCCGCGTTCCTGCAAGTTGAAGAGCGCATAAGTGGTCGTCTCGCCCATGCGGTCAGCGACGAGCGAACCAGTGGAGCGACCGCGCATCTCGCCCAGCCATTCGCCCCAGCGCAGGAAGAGAGTGTTAATCAGACCAGTGCCCTTCGTCTCCGTCAGAAACTCGTTGCGAAAGCCTATGAGGCCGCGCGACGGCGCTTCAAATTCCAGGCGCACGCGGCCCGTGCCGTGATTGACCATCTTCGTCATCTGCCCTTTGCGGCGGCCCAACGCTTCGGTCACGACGCCTATAAACTCTTCCGGGCAATCAACGACGACCTGCTCTATCGGCTCCATCAGCACGCCGTCCATCTTGCGCGTGATGACTTCGGGCTTGGAGACCTGTAGCTCGTAACCCTCGCGCCGCATCATCTCAATCAAGATAGCGAGTTGCAGTTCGCCGCGTCCTGAAACTTTAAACTGCTCCGGCGCATCCGTCGTCTCGACCCTGATAGCGACGTTGCCGAGCACTTCCTTATCCAGACGTTCTTTGACCTGGCGAGAGGTGACGAACTTGCCCTCGCGTCCGGCGAAGGGCGAGTTATTGACGCTGAAGATCATGGAGATGGTCGGCTCGTCAACGGCGATGACGGGCAGCGGCTGCGGGTTATCAACGCTCGTGATGGTCTCGCCTATCTCTATGCCCTCCATCCCGGCGAGCGCGACGATGTCTCCCATCCGCGCGCGCTCGACAGATTCGCGCTTGAGTCCCTCGAAGGCGTAAAGCTGTGAGACGCGCGTCTTCTGCAAAGAGCCGTCGCGCTTGACGATGGCGACCTGATCGCCCACCGCTATCTCGCCCGAAAAGATACGGCCAATCGCGAGCCGCCCGACGTAGTCGCTATAGTCGAGATTCGCCACCAGAAGTTGAAGACTGTCCGCGCGCTGTTCAACGGGCGCGGGGATGGTCTGGACTATCTGCTCGAAGAGAGGACGCAGGTTAGGCGATTCGTCCGTCAACTCCTTCTTCGCCACACCGTCGCGCGAGATGGCGTAGAGTATCGGAAACTCTATCTGCGCGTCGTTCGCATCCAGGTCCAGGAATAGCTCGTAGATTTCGTCAACGACTTCTGTGGGCCTGGCGTCCTGGCGGTCAATCTTGTTGACGACGGCAATCGTCGGCAACCCCGCTTCGAGAGCCTTGCGCAGCACGAAGCGCGTCTGCGGCAAACATCCTTCCGCAGCGTCCACGAGCAGCATCACTCCGTCAACCATCTTCAGGACGCGCTCGACCTCGCCGCCGAAGTCCGCGTGGCCCGGCGTGTCCACAATGTTTATCTTCACGTCGCCGTAATGCACGGACGTATTCTTCGCCATGATGGTAATGCCGCGCTCGCGTTCGAGGTCCATCGAATCCATGATGCGGTCGCGGACCGTTTCGTTATCACGAAACGTCCCGGATTGTCTGAGCATCGCATCAACGAGCGTCGTCTTGCCGTGGTCAACGTGAGCGATGATAGCTATATTGCGTATGTCTTTTCTCTCTTCAGTCATAATCCCTCTACACAGTCGGAAACAGCGCGTTCCAGCGCACTCAATGTAAACGGCTATTTTACCACGCTGAAAGGCAAGTAGGAAGTTCGCAGGAATGAAAGATGAAAGATGAGCGATGAGCTATTTAACCGTTCAATAGCTCTGCTCTCATCCTTCCGCATGACGACTTCCGACTTGCGCTAAAGCGCCCGTCTGTCTCAGTGCTTCATAGAGGACGATGGCGACGGAGGTGGCCAGGTTGAGACTGCGTATGTTCGGGTTGAGCATGGGGATGGTGAGGCATCTTTCCCAGTTAGCACGCAGCAGGTCTTCGGGCAGGCCGCGCGTCTCTCTGCCGAAGACCAGGCAATCATTCGACTCGAAACGCCAGTCCGTATAAGACCTCTCGGCTTTGGTCGTGAGATAGATGAACCTTGCTGCCGGAAGCGAAGACCAGAGTTCGTCCATATCCAGTTGACGATGAAGGATGACCTCCGGCCAGTAATCGAGACCGGCGCGGCGCACGGCCCTGTCATCGAGGCGAAAGCCGGTCGCCCCTACGATGTGCAGGGGCACGCGCGTCGCTGCGCAGAGCCGCGCGATGTTGCCCGTGTTCGGTGGTATCTCCGGCTCGACAAGCGCAACGCTAATCATAACAGCAAAGAGATTAGTCTCGTTTGTAGTCGTCTTCGAGACGCACGATGTCGTCTTCGCCGAGGTAGTCGCCGAGTTGCACTTCGATGAGCGCGAGCGGGTGGTCCGTGCTGTTGCCGAGCCTGTGATTCGTTTCGGGAGGGATGTGCAGGTGTTCGCCTTCTTTGAGTTGAAGCTCGCGCTCGCCGCAGACGACATCCGCCGTGCCTTGGACGACGACCCAGTGTTCGCCGCGCCGCGAATGACGTTGGAGACTCAGGCGCGCGCCCGGCTTGACCTCAAGTCGCTTGACCTTATAACCATCGCTCTCTTCCAAAACCTCATAGCTGCCCCACGGCCTCTCTTCCTTTTCTCGCACTCGTTCGCCTCCCTGCGCTCTGAACTTGAGACCTGAAACTCGAAACCTCAAATTGATAACCTGTTGAGCATAACGAAGAGTCATGTTGCCGCGCAACAAAAGAAGAACGGCGCGCTCGTGAAAGCATTCGCCGTTCTTCTGAAAAGGCCCCTCGGCCTGTGAGTTGTATGTGCGCCTGTTGAAGGTTGTCGTTGTACCCTGCTGGGTTGAGTTACTACCTGTGGTTGGGTTACTACCTCTTCTTGCCGCCCTTTGAGGCTTTCTTCGCGCCGCCAGCTTTCTTGCCGCCGCCGCCAGCCTTCTTTGCGCCGCCCTTTGAAC
Source organism: Blastocatellia bacterium (assembly GCA_034665545.1). Classification (GTDB taxonomy): domain Bacteria; phylum Acidobacteriota; class Blastocatellia; order Pyrinomonadales; family Pyrinomonadaceae; genus DASYML01. Next base: position 11,135 of record JAXDFO010000317.1, on the reverse strand, counting down.
CACCGGACTTCTTTGCACCTTTTTTAGTTGCCATAGGTTGTAGCTGCTCCTTTTCTTTTGAAGGTTAAAACCACAAGATACTGTGTCAACTTTCTTCTTGTGGCCTAGTGTAATTGGCGCACAACATATTGGTATATAAACTCAAAGCGCACAGATGTCAATAACTTATTGATAAAAACGATTTTTTTTTCGTGATAAGCACATCATCATCTCAAAACTTACATGCGCAAACACAAAATGATGCGCGCATGTGAGAGCTTGAATGACGATTGATGATGCGAAACGGATGCGATTGTAGTTGTGATGAGAAGAGTGAAGCGAAGAAAATTTTCTCTCTACTAAATGGTAAACGAGTTATCAACTCTATCTATAAAGAGGCGTGAAGATCCAACCGTTGTGATGGTCTATGCCGTAGTAGGTGATGATGGAGTCGCGCGTGCTGCGGCTGGCGACGCCGATAAATGGTCCAGTGGAATTCTCCGTATCAAGCGCGGCTTGCGGGCCCGGCCCGGTGTCCGTAGAGCCTGTGTTGAGGATGCCGACTATCTGCACGTCGAACTGTTGGGCCAACTGTTGATTTGTGGTGCGCAGGTCCGTTTGCGCGTGCGCGTACTCCATGACGGCGCGTTTGAAGGCTATCATCTCTTGCCCGCGCGGCCTGATGAGCCTCCATTCGCCTGTGCTTGAGAGCGGGTCATGCGCGGCTTCGGGTCGCAGCACTTGCAGTTTCTTAGAGCCGCCGCGACAGGCCACGCCTTCGAGCAATTGGTCCATGGAGGTCGGCAGTTGCCCGTTCGAGCATTTGAAGTACATGCCGATGGCTTCGGCCACCTGTTCGCCGCGAAAGATGGCTTCCATTTCGCGCTCGCGCTGGGCCTGCTGGCGAATGTTAGGGACTGCCGCGAGCATGAAGATGGCGAGGATGGTCATCAACGCGAGCAGCGCGACGAGCGTGTAGCCCGCTTCGCCGCGTCGTTCGTTGACACCACTTCGCTCTCGCGTTCTCATAAAGTGTTTCATTGTGAACATAGCTTTCAAAGGAAGCTTACGGTTCCTCTTCTCCCTCATCCGGCGGCCTGGGCGGCGGCGTATAGCGCGGCTGTGGGCCCATGCGACCGGCGTCGCCGCCCGTATCGCCCGTGAAGGGCAGCGTGTGTTTGACGCGCAGGCCCGTATCAACCATGCTCACCTCGCGTTCGGAGATGCTGGTCACGCGAAAGCGACCGCCGACGACATCGCCGCGCTGCACGTTCAAGAGTTCCTTGCTGTTCTTGTCCTTGAGCACGGCGGTATCGTTGTAACGCTGACCGCCGATGATGCCGACGTAGATATAGTTCGGCGCGGGCGGAGTCGAGACGTTGAGCGTCGCAACGTTGGAGAAGAGTTTGCCGTCGGGCGTGCGAACCATAATCTGTCGCGGGCCTTCGCCGGATATCATGCCTGCGAGCACGGTCGCGGAGATTTGCTGCGGGCTGACGAAGCGCGTCGGCAGTTCGGTTCCGTTGACCAGGATGCGCGCGGCGGGCGTGAACTTGTCGCCCGTCACTTCCAGCGTGAAATCGCCCGTGCGCGCGTAGACGTTGGCGGGCGCGATGGCCGTGACCAGAATCGGCGGCGGCGGTGTCGGCGAAGGCGGCGGCGATGGTGACGGCAAAGGCGAAGGCTTGGGCGAAGGCACCGGCGGAATGTAGAAAGCGAAGATGTTGCGTCCGGCTTCGGGCACGGCGGGCGGTGTCCAGTCAACGGGAACGGGCGTCGGCGGCGTCAAAGGGTCTTCGCGCATTTGCGCTGCCGATGTTGGACCATTATTGAGCGAGGCCGTTTGCAAAGGCGAGACGTTGGCAGTGGTCCTTTTAGAATTTTGATTGGCGACAGTGGGCTTGGATGAAGAACCGCCGAAGAGCATGTATGCGAGCGAGATGAGAGCTATCGCGCCGAGCGCCATCGCCGCGATGAGCTTGTTTCGTTCCGCCGGAGTTTTGCCTTCAAACAGCCCCATAAAAAATTTCTCTTCTTGAGTTTCAGCGTGTCTGGTTGCCAGCCAGAGAGATGCCTTCGGGTTCCGCGCCGCGCTTGAAATAGACGGCCATGTCAAGGCGCAGGCTGACGAGCGTGCCGCGCGTGGCTGGGCCTGCGGGTTTCGTTCCGGGAGCGCCCGTCAAGTCCGGCGCAGTTATGATGACGGGCGGCGCATCCGTATCCTTGACGCTTTCGAGTTCGACCGCATTGATGACGATGAACTGTTTGCTCAGTTCGATGTCGCGCAGGAAGCGGCGCAGGTTTTGATACGCGCCCTCGACCGTCACGTTGACGCCGATGCCCGGATAGATGGTCTGCCACCTGGCGTTGCCGGACCTCTGCCTGGTGGCGGCGGTCGCGCCCTGCTGTTGCTGCTCCTCCGCGCCGAGGGCTTCGAGCGCGACGTAATTTGGACCAGCCGTGTTGCGCAGGTTATTGCGTCGAATCAAATCGTTGAGTTGCGTGTAGAGGGCCATGCGGCCTTCGTCGCGGCCCGCCAGCCGCTCGTCCTCGAATTTTTGCAGGCTCTCGTTGATGGTGTTGACGGTCGCCTGCGCGTCCACGTTGGAATTAAAGCCTTCCTGAGAGATACGCAGTCGCCTCTGTAAAGAGTTGCGGTCGTTGTTGAGAGCTTCGAGACGCGCGCGCGCGGGGGCGAGCGAGAAGAAGTAGACGAGCAGGACCAGTAATAAGAGAAAGCCGCTGACGGAGAGTCCGATGATTTCGGGAAGCCCTAGAATGCTGCGCTGCCTTGATTGACGAAGCCTTTGGACACGCACGCGAATCTGCGGGCGGCGCGCGGGCGAATCCTGTCTCGATTGATCTTGATCGCTCATCGCAGCCCTCCCTTTGAAATTTCTGCGCCCGTGCTGGTCGTGGCAATGCCCTTCTCAACTTCAGCTACGCGTTGGGGCACGCCCGCGCGCGGCCTGTAGACAACGTAGAGCGTCCATTCCGTGCCGCTTTCGCCTTTCCCTTTTTGCAGGGTCTGCGAGAGCGGCTCAGCATGAAAGATGCCTTCCTGGTCCATTCTTGAAATCATCTCGGTCACGTCCGCAGGAGACTTGCCGATAACTGAGAGGTCCAGGTCCGCGACCGTCTGGCCGCCGCGAAAAGCCACGTCGCGCACGCCTATGCGCGTGACGCGAACGCTGTTCGGAAGCTCTGCTTCGAGGTCCGCGAAAAGACGCGACCATGAGAAGTGCTTGCGGTCAGCGAGCGTGTGCGCGGCCTCAAGGCTCTGGGCCTGCTCCGGCGTGAGCGTCTCTTTGACTTTTTCGGCCTGCGCCTTGAGCGCGTCCGCCTGCTCCTGCAAGCCTTTGACATCACGCTCGACGATGTCCGCCTGCGCGTTGGTCTGCACGCTCGATTGCATGATGAAGAAGAGCGCGACGAGACTGACGAGCGCGACGATGGCCGTCACAGTCCACGGCAAAGTGCGATTGCGAAAAGGCTGGCTGGCAAGATTGAGATTGGCACTCACGATAATTCTTAAAAAGTTTAAGTCTCTTAAGTTCAGATGATGGAGGCGGGCCGAGGCCGTCTTCACTTCTTCTCTGAGAGAAAGCATACACGCGAGCGCTAAACAGGCGCAACCGCACGCGCGCTAAAGGTCCGCGCCTCTCCTTACACGCCTGGACCAGAAAAGGGTTGCAATAAAAGGTCAAAGGTAAAAAGGTAAAAAGGCAAAAGTGATGAGAAGCCAGCTTTTAATAAAAGCGGCCTGCGCCTCACTTTTGCCTTTGACCTTTTTACCTTTGACCTTTCCCTTTACTTCTGTGCCTGGCTGATGATGCGAGAGTTGATGACTTTGCCTGCGGTGTCGAGGGTGAGTTCGATGACCGCGCCGGATGTGTCTCTCACGCGGCGCAGGGTTTGCCCGGCGGTGTTGGTCGTTTCCGACAGCACGTTGAGGCTTGAGACGTTGCCGACCGTTTTGGAGTTGAGCACTTTGCCAGTGGTGTCGAGCGTGCGTTCCAGAATATTGCCGGTCGAATCAACTGTGCGCTGGACGGTCTGGCCCAGAGTGTTGACGGTCTGGCTCAGGAGGCCGTTGGGCGCGGTCAGGTTATTCAAGGTCTGGCCGACGACGCCTCCGGGTTGGAGCGCGGTGTTGGCGACGCCGCCGACAGTGCCGACGGTGTTGTCAACGCTCTGCAAGAGGCGTTCTAAAATTTGCGGGTTGCGGTCAATGGTCGTCAGCGTGCGGTCAATAATCGAGGCCACGTTATCGAGGCGCACCTTTAGAAGAACTTCCGCGCGCACGCCCTTAATCGTCAGCTTGACCTTATCAACGCTGGCGTCCGCGCCCGCCGTGAGCGCGAGCAGGTTGGCTAGACGCGCATCGAGCGAGACCTTCGCGTGCAAGTTTTCGACTTCGAGAGTTATCTCCTCGACCGTCAGGTTCGGCACGTCCAGAAGCACGTCAGGGTCGCCGCTCGCGGCCTCCTGGCGACGACGCGCGCTGGCCGCCTGTTGTCGTTGGATGTCTTCCTGCGAGAGCGGGCGGACGTTCGAGACGGGCGGCACAGTTGAAGTGGTGCGCGGCGTCTGTTGCCTGGCGCGCGAAGCGGGCTGCGTCGTGCCTTCGGTCGTGCTGGTCGTAATCCCGGCATCGTTATTGCCGCTCGTGCTGGTGTTGGTGGTCTGCGCCGGAGCGTTGGAGAAAGTGATGAGCGCGATGAGCGCGGCTGTGCCGAAACTGTATAGCTTGTTCACTGGTCGTCTCCTCCGAAAGAGCTTGATGAACTGATACTGAGCTTTCTGTTAAAAGGGTCGGGGGCTACAGTTGGTACATCTTTTACTTCTTGTCAAAGAGGGCAACGATGCTGTTGAGGCAAAGTCTTCGCAAAGTTTTCAAGGAGTCGTAATCTCCGGCGAGCGGCGCGTGTTGATGACTTCGAGCAGGCGGTCGAGCGTGCCGCGAAAGTGGACCAGCCCGTGAACGTTTCTGAGCAACACGTCTATCTGTTCCGCGCCGACGCCGACGCCTATGCGAAGGCGCAGGCCGCGCGCGCTCTCTTCGCCAGCTTCGACGGAAGTAGAGGCGTTGAAGTCTTGCTTCGTGATGCGTCGTTCGGTGATGTTGAGTTCAAAGGTCTCGTTGGCGTTGGTGCGCGTCTGCGCAGGACTGTTTGAAGTATCCCGCGACGCGGCACCCTGCTGCGCGGCGTTCGGGTCAGGCGTCGTAGGCGTCTGGTTATCCTGCGCGGCGGCGTTCATGACAGAGACGCAGATGATGAACGCGGCGACGAGCAGCGTTTGGAAAAGTTTGTGTTTCAATGCGGCCTGGCTCCCGTCGGGTTTGGTGATGTTCCTTGAGCGGGGGCTGGCGAGGCTTGTTGTTGTTGTTGTTGGTCCTGCGCTGGCGAACTCGTCTTCTCTGCGGGCAACGCATCGCTGACGGGCACTTCGCCGAGAGCCTCAGCGACGATGCGGTCAATGTCTGCGAAGACGCTGACTATCTTGAGGCGCACGCCTATATCGCGGTAAGTGACGCCGGGCTGCACGGGTCGCGGAAGGTTTTCACGCACCGCGTTCCACTCGGTCGCGCGTTGAGGCTGGCCCGTGAATTCAACATTCACATCCGGAACCGTCTCGAAGCGCAGTTCGCGCGCCGTGACGTGAGCGGTAATCGCCAGGTCCGCCGTTTCAGGCGCGACATCCGCGTTCTGTTCTTTAGACTGTTGCTGTTGTTGCTGCGGTCTCGGCTGTGTCGCGCTGCCTTGTCCTTGCGCTGCGGCGAGGCCGCACGCGGACAGGAGCAGTAACGTCAGGAAAGCTATCCTCTTCTTAATCACCGGAGACACCTCGCTTCAAGCGTACACGCGAAGAAGCACGCACGCTTGCGCACGAAAGATACAGGACCAGGATAAAGCAGGGGAATTTGTCAGCCGCATGGTAACAGATATTACCAATAACGCAAGACTTTCATTTTAGCCTTCAAGGCTTTCACTCGGAGCGCGCGGGTGGCGGCGCGTCCGAACGCGGGGGAAGCGCGTTCGCCGCTTCTCCTTCAACGGGCTGAGGGCCGTAGGAGCAGACTTGATTACGCCCGCCGCGCTTGGCGCGATAGAGCGCGGAGTCAGCCAGTTCGACTAACTCTATGGGGTCGCGCCCGTCGGTCGGAAAAGCCGCGACTCCTATGCTGATGGTGATGTAATGCGTGCGCCCGTCATCGGCTGAGCCGCGCCTGGCCGCAGGAAAGGGATGAGTTTCGACGGCGGCGCGGACGCGCTCTGCGGCGACGAGTCCCTGCGCGATGTCAGCATCAAGCAGGAAGGCCGCGAACTCTTCACCGCCGAAGCGCGCGGCCACATCGCCCGCGCGCAGTGCGCGAGTGATGACCGTCCCTATGTCCTCAAGGGTCTCGTTGCCAGCGAGATGGCCGTAGGTATCGTTGACCACCTTAAAATGGTCCAGGTCCATCATGAGGACGCAGAAGGCGCGGCCCTCGAACTCTGCGCGCGCGGCCTCGCGGCGCAATTCGGAGAAGAAAGATTTGCTGGTCAGCAGTCCCGTCAGTTCATCATGCACGAGCAGGCGATGTATCTGTCTTTGAAACTCCCTGTCAATCTCGTCGAGCATGTCGAAGCGCAGGAGGTGTTCGCCGATGACGAGTTTATCGCCGTCGTTCAGAAAGCCTTCGGTGATGAGTTGACCGTTGAGGAGCGTGCCGTTGGTCGAGCCTAAATCGGTGATGCGATAAAGCGTCTCGCCGCTCTCATCGTCGCGCTCCGTCGTGATGCGCGCGTGCAGGCGAGAGGCGCGCGGGTCGTTGACGCGAACATCCGCCTCAATCGCGCGGCCCAGGATGACTTCATCGCGTTCGAGCGGGATGGGCACGGCCAGGAGTTCGCCCCGCAGGAAGACGAGCGCGGGACGACGCTCGCGCGCCATCGCAGGCATCTCAAGTGTATCTCCGCTATAGTTTTCGTTCACGACTTTTTAGCCAGTTGTTCAAAGCCTTCATCGAAAGCTTTCAAAAAGAGAGGAGACCGAGGCGGCCCGATAATGTCCCTGGCCGACTGATACACGCGCCGCCGTCAGGACCAGCGCGTGCGCTTGAATTCAGGGCCATATCTTAACGCGACCGCCAGCGCGGCGGCAACAACTCTATGATGCGGAAACGGAAAAAAAAGCTGGTCCAGCATTCAAGACGAAGCTCGCGCCCGGCTTTCGCTTTGAAGCCCTCGCCCGATAGCTTGTCGCTCATCGCGCTTGCTTCTATAATCGTAGCACGCAAAATTATTTTGCCTGGTCCAATTACATGAAGGCATGAAGGTGAAGTTTGAGGAGTAAAAGGTCTTGAAGGAAGAAGCAACCGCAGCGTGTCCCTGGTCCACTCAGCCGCTCTCTGTTGAGCGCGTGGCCGTAGCGAATTTGCCGACCGAGGTGGGCCAATTCAAGGTCGCAGGCTATCGTTCTTTGACGAGCGATGAGGATTACGTCGTCCTCTTCAAAGGGGAGATGCAGAGGGAGGTTCCGACCCTCGTGCGTATCCATTCGCAATGCCTGACGGGCGATGTCTTCGGCTCGACCAAGTGCGATTGCGGGCGACAGCTTAAACGCGCGATGGAGTTGATAGAAGACGAGGGGCGCGGCGCTATCGTCTACCAGCATCAGGAGGGGCGCGGCATCGGCATTCTCAACAAGATTCGCGCCTATGCCTTGCAGGATGCAGGGGCCGATACAGTGGAGGCGAACGAGTTGTTGGGTCTGGCCGTGGACGCGCGCGAGTACAAGCAGTGCGCGGAAGTGCTCTTCGACATGGGCCTCTGCCATGTGCGCGTGATGTCGAACAATCCTCTCAAACTGCAAGCTCTGGAAGAGGCCGGACTCGTCATCATCGAACGCGTCTCGATAGAAATCGAGTCGGAGGAAGCGGCACGCCATTACCTCGAAACCAAAAAGCGGAAGATGGGCCACCTGCTGGAGTCGGCCAATTAAATCCTCCACGCGCTTCAAGCGCGTACATCCATCAGGGCACGAAGAGGGCGCGCCTTAAGCTCCTCGAAAAAGAGGCTTAGAGAGTTGCCGTTGGCCCACACGGCGGACGGCCTCGCGCTCTGCTTTTCGACTAAAAAATCCGTCTCTCTTCATCGAATTTCATGTTATAATTTCGCAAAAATTCTGCTTACTTGCTCCGAGATTTTCCCGCTCGGACTTGCCTGACAAAGGAGCTTTAGAAATGAAGAAAAGCACTTATCTCGTGCTCGGTCTGACCGTCGCGCTCAACGCCAATTCCGGTCAGGCCGCAAGCGCGCGCGTGAAGCCGTCTGCCAACGCATCTCTGTACCTCTCGGCTCTGACACCACAAGGCGGGAACAGTATTTACGGACACGTCTTTAGCGAATCGCGCCAGCCACTCGGCGATGTTTATCTCGAATTACAAAACGAGATTTATACGACCGTGGCCCGCGCCAAAACGAACGGTTCCGGCTTCTACTCGTTTCCGAATATTTCGCAGGGAACCTTCAAAGTCAAAGTGCTTCCCTATGGCACTAACTATGGGGAGCAGGAAAAGGAAGTTATCATCCAGCCCGTTTCGGTTGTGGCCGGTGGAGGAAGCGACCGCCAGCAGATTGATTTTTATCTGAAGGTGAGACCCAACGCTAACGCCGGACCCTTAGCCGTTCCGAACGGAACGATCTTCGTTCAGGAAGTGCCGGAAGAGGCGAAGAAAATGTATGAGAAGGGCGTCGTCCTGCTCGGCGATAAAAAGGAGAAAGAGGGATTTGAAAGCCTGAAAAGGTCGCTGGAGATTTTCCCGAACTATTACCTCGCGCTCGACCGGCTGGGGACCGAATACGTGACGCGCGGTTACAGTGAAGCGGCGATGATCCTGCTCATGAAGGCGGTCGAGGTCAACCCGCGCAGCGTTTCAAGTTTGTTGGGATTGGGCATCGCGCAGTACAACCTGAAGCAGAACGACGAGGCCATCAAAACTCTACAACGCGCCACCAACCTCTACAACAAATCCTTCTACGCCTATTTTTATCTGGGCCTCGCGCTCAAACGAAGCGCCAAGCTGGACCAGTCCGAAGCCGCGCTCAAACAGGCCAACGAACTAATGAAGGGCAAGGACGCGGGCGTTCACTGGCAAATGGCTCTCCTCTATAACGACCAGCATCGTTTTAAAGAAGCCGCCGCCGAGTTGGAACTCTTCCTCAAGTACCAACCGAAAGCGCGCGACGAGGAGAAGATTAAACAGCTTATCGCTCAACTGCGCGAAAAGGCCACGCTGGACCAAAAGAATAACAAGCAATAGAGCCTTTCCGGCATGAAGTTGCCAGCCCCGTCGGGGCGTCCATCTCGCTCGCCTGTAATCCAGTCGTAACCAACGCACATCACCGGACAAAAAAAAGCCCATCCGAATAAATCGGATGGGCTTTCAAGTGTCAGGCAGTGGTCCTGTTTAGAACAGGAGCCTGAAACCAAAGCGCACTTCGCGTTGCACCTGGAAGCTGTTGGGCTTGTTGAAGGTGCTGATCTTGCGGCTCTGGAGAGCGTTGACGTAAGCAGAAACGAAATCACGAATACCACCGTTGAAGATACGGTTGATGGTCGCAATCTCACCGCCAGCGCAGGCCGTGCAACCGACCGTCGCCAGGTTGCCGCCAGTGATGTTGGTCAACGAAGTGAAGGTGCTCTGAACACCCAGCACGTTCTTCTCGTTGAACAGGTTCAGCAAGTCGAGGTCGAAGACCGCCGTGAACTTCTGGTCGCTACCGAAACGATACTTGTGACGGAGAGCGAAGTCGGTCTGCGTGAAGGTCTCAGTGCGACCGAGGTCGCCCTGGCCGTTCAGGATCGCCGGGCTGAGGTTGAACAACGTGTAGATGGTCGTCAACGGCGTGCCGGATTCGGCGGTCGTGAAGAGCGAGAGTTCGGTGCTGTTGGTCTTGCCTTCAGTCCCGAAAAGCTTATCCCAACCATCGAAGGTGTACGCGCCGTAGAACTTGAAGACGTGCGGACGATCCGTGGGCAGGCGACCGTTGATCGGCTGGCCGTTGGCGGTGAAAGCCGCGAAGGGCAGGTCGAACAGGCGGTTCACGTTCGGGCTCGTACGACCGGCCTCAAACGAGTTCGCCAAACCAGGATAGTTACCGAACAATCTGCTGTAGGTGTAGTTCGCGTTGAAGTAGTACTTCTGCGTGAAACGCTTGTCAATACGAAGTTCCAACGCCTTGTAATCGCGGATGGCCTTGACATCGGGGAAACCATTCTGCGCGGCGAAGCTGTGGGCCAGACCAAAGCCAGGATTGGCAATGATGTAGGCTTCGCTGCCCGACGCAGTCGGAATACCAACGTCCTCAATCGCGCGGTCAATCTTCTTGTGCGTGAAACGACCGCTAGCCAAGAAGCCACCGCCCAAGTCATGCTCGAAGCCGAAGGTCAACTCGCTCTGACGCTGGGCCTTGAGGTTCGGGTCAACCGCGCCACCGTTGAAGATGTCGCCGCCAACCTGGTTGGACGGGATGCGGAAGTCGAACTGGCAACGGGAGAGACCCGAACCGATGAAGCCGGTGTCGGGACACGCGCCGCCAATCGGGTCAGGGAAGTTGCCCACGATGTTGGACAACGTGAAGTTCGTGTAGTTGATCTTGCTCGGGAAAATCTCGAAGTAATCGCGACGGAAGAAGTCGCCGCCGAACGAGCCGCGCGGCAGTTCATACTTGAAGCGATCATAGAACCAGCCGTAGAAGCCGAAGATCTTCGTCTTGCCATTGCCGGTCACGTCGAAGGCCGCGCCGATACGCGGAGCAGGCTTGTCTTTGAAACCGAAATTGATGCCCGGATTCGAGGAAACGAAGGTGGGCACGTTTTCGCGCTCGGTGCGGAAGCCGAGGTTCAGGGTCAGGCGGTTGAAAGGCTGCCAGCTATCCTGAATGTAGATTGCCTGGTTCTTGCTGCTCGCCTGGCCGACGGTGGCGAAACGCTGAATGAAGCCCGAACCGATAGCGCCCGGAGTTGGGTCTTGACCGGTCAGGTTCTCAATCGTGAAGCCATACAGCAAGCTGATGATACCGAGGTTGCGGTAGCCTTCGTTGACGTTGTTCTTGATGCCGTTGAACTGGTAGCCGAACTTGAACTGGTGGCGGCCACCGAAGTTG
>JAXDFO010000316.1:0-11871 GCA_034665545.1 Blastocatellia bacterium | reverse complement strand
GCGGGCCGGTGACGGTCGGCATCGTGACGCTCTTAACCGAATTACTGGTCCTGACGGTGACGAGCGTCGAGTGGACGCAAGTGCCGCTCAAGGTCTATCTAGGGACGGTCGGCTCGCTCCTCATGCTCGCGGGCTGGATGCTGGGCTTCCGCCGCGAACAACTCATCACCATGCGCGACCGCCTCAACGAACAACGCGAACACATGCAAGAACGCTTCGGCCAATGGAGATGAAAGGCAAGTCGGAAGGCGGAAGCATGAGAGAAAAGCTATTCGTGTTGAATAGCCACACTCTCATCCTTCCGCCTTGCTCTTCAGTTTCCTCTTAGCGCGGCGGGGAGGGGTTTGTCTACGGTGGGGCGGGTGGCGAGGTTCGCCACTTCCCACATGGTCAGGTAGACGGTGCGCGTGACCTTCTGCATCTTGTCATAATCAATCTTCTGCGGTTCATCGCCGGGGCGGTGGTAGTCCTCATGCACGCCGTCGAAGAAGAAGATGATGGGGATGCCTTTGCGCGCGTAGTTGAAATGGTCGGAGCGGAAGAAGAAGCGGTTGGGGTCTGCGGGGTCGTCGTATTTGACGTTGTAACCGAGGTTCAAATAGGACTGGTTGACGCGATTGCTTAATTGGCCCAATTCCGTGCTCATCATGGTCGAGCCGATAACGTAAATCTCGTTCGGCCCCGTCAGTTCCGCGTTCGCGGGGTTAGTATCGCCTTCTTTTTTGCTGCGACCGATCATGTCTATATTGAGTTGGGCCACAACCTTGTCGAGCGGCACGGTCGGGTTGTCAGTGAAATAACGCGACCCCCACAAGCCCTTCTCTTCGCCGCAGTGCCAGACGAAAAGGACGGAGCGTTTGGGGCGCGGGGTGGTGTGGGCCAACGCTTCGGCCATAGAGAGAATCGCGGTCGTGCCCGAACCGTCATCGTCCGCGCCGTTGTTGATGCTATCACCGTTCTTGTCGGGCGTGGGGCTGATGCCGATGTGGTCGTAGTGCGCGCCGACGGCGACATACTCGTTCTTGAGCAAGGGGTCGCTGCCCTCCCAGACGGCGACGACGTTCTGTGTCATGGCCGCGTCGTTTTTAGAAACGACGGTCACGCTCACCTGCTTTTCCGGCTTGAGCGCGAAAGGCGCAGCCGTGTTGCCCGACGCGTAAGCATCGAAGATGGCCGAGGCGTTCTGCTTCTCACCCTGAAAGAGAGTTGCGGCCATCCTCGGCGAGAGAATTATCCTGAGCGGCTGCGTGTTCCTGTTGGCCGCCTGAAATTTTTCGACGCTCGGAACGCCGCGCTCCATTAACGCCGAACGCGTCCGCTCCCAGTTGGAGAGAGCCTGGAAATCCGGGATGACGAGCAATGCCTTAGCTCCCTGCTTGGTCGCGTATTCGCCCGGGTCCATCCAATCCACGCCGCGCTGCCCTTTGAGGTCTGCCTGCGTCGCGCCCTTCGGAAGGCCGTTGAGAGGCGTCGTCACGACGACGATCTTATCTCTGGCGTCAATGCCTTGATAAGCATCCATGTTCTTCGATTTGATGAGCCAGCCGTTGCCCGCGTAGACGAGTTGGCCGCTGGCGCTCCCGCCGTTCCCGACGGCGATGAAGTCTTCGCCCGCCTTGTAAGTTTGCCCGTTGATTTCGAGGCGCGTCTGCGCCGCGTCAATCTTGTCACGACGAAGCGCGATGTGCTGAAAGAAAGTGCCGTCGTCTCCGGCTGGCTTGAAGCCCCAGCGCGAGAGATTCAGGGCGATGAACTTGGCGGTCGTATCCAATCCTCTGGACGGCGTGTCGCGCCCCTCCATCTCATCCGACGCGATGAAGTAGAGATAATCTCTCATCTGCTGCGCCGTAATCAGGTCCGCGCCATGCGCGGCGGCGGTGGTCGCGGTCGCTGTGGCCGCGCTCGTTTTGCCGCCACGCTTCTGCGCGAAGGCGGACGGAAACGGCATCGCCATCGCGCTCAGTAACAATAAGACAATAAAGAATCTTCTCATGTGCTCTCCAACTGAAAATAGATTTCCGGCGAATCAGAGGAGCCGGATGCGTGTTCAATCGTTCAGAGTATACGTAAAACTCTAAAGAAAGTTTTATAGCAAGCGGAGATTTCACCACAGAGACACAGAGCGCACAGAGAACTCACAGAGTTGTTGAATCAATTTCTCTGTGCCACCTCTGTGCTCTCTGTGTCTCTGTGGTGAGCGCGTTTAGACTCGTTCAATGAATGTCATCTAGGCATGTTGCACGGCCTGCACCAGACGAGTCAGCGAGTCCTTCGCATCGCCGTAGAGCATGCCGGTCACGGGCTTGAAGAAGAGCGGATTCTCCAGGCCGGAAAAGCCCTTGCCCTTTCCGCGTTTGAGGACGACGACGGAGCGCGCGCGGTCAACTTCCAGAATAGGCATGCCCGCGATTGGGCTTTGCGGGTTGTCGCGCGCGTCCGGGTTGACCACATCGTTGGCTCCTATCACGACCGCAACATCCGTTGAAGGGAATTCAGGGTTAATCTGTTCCAGTTCATAGAGCGACGAATATGGAACGTTGGCTTCCGCGAGCAAGACGTTCATGTGTCCGGGCATGCGTCCCGCGACCGGATGAATCGCATACTTGACCGTCACGCCTTTGGCCTCAAGAATGTTCGCCAACTCGCGCACGATATGTTGCGCCTGCGCCGTCGCCATCCCGTAGCCGGGCACGAAGACGACCTGCTTGGCGTAAGCGAGTTGGACCGCCACATCATCAAGCCCTATCTCCCTCATCAAGCCCTGCTCGCCCTCGATGCTCTCAGTCTCAGCCGCGCTCCCGAACGCGCCGAAGAGCACGTTGGTCATCGAACGATTCATCGCGCGGCACATCAGCACCGAGAGTATAAAGCCTGAGAAGCCGTCGAGCGTGCCCGCGATGATGAGCACATTATTCGAGAGCACGAACCCGGTCGCCGCCGCCGCCAGCCCCGCGTAAGAGTTCAAGAGCGACATCACCACGGGCATGTCCGCCGCGCCAATCGGCATCACCAGCAGCACGCCGAAGACGAACGAGAGGCCCAGCATAACGTAGAAGAACGCGCTCGCCTCCGGCACAAAGAGCAGGTAGATAAAGCTTCCTATAGTCACGGCCAAGAGTGCCATGTTGAAGACGTTCTGGCCTCTATAAGTGACGGGCGTGCCGCGCACGAGTCCCTGCAATTTGGCGAAGGCGATGAGGCTGCCCGTGGCGGTCAACGCGCCGAGCATCACTTCAAACCCGATAGCTCCCATCTTAAATTGGCCCAACGACGCGCCGTGCCTGTAATACTCCGAGACTCCGACCAGCGCGGCGGCGAACGCGCCGAACGCATGCGAGAGCGCGGTTCGTTGCGGCATCGCCGTCATCGGAACCCAGTAGCCCATCGCCGCCCCGACCGCCGAGCCGACCAGGAGGCCCGCGATAATCCATTCATAACTGACGATCTCTTTGTGGACCAGCGTGCCCACTATCGCCAGCAGCATTCCTATCTCCGCCAGGTGCATCCCGCGCCGCGCCGATTCAGGATGGCTCAAGCCCTTCAAACCCAGGATGAAGAGAATCGAGGCGGCCAGGTAAGTGAACTCTATGAAATAGTTCGTATAGTCAGTCACGTTGGTTTCCGGTTATGAAGTTTAAAATCAGTTCCGCTTATCCTGCTTCGCCCGTGCCACACTTGTCTCCTTGCGCTTGAACATCTTGAGCATGCGGTCTGTGATGACGAAGCCGCCGACCACGTTCGTCGTCGCGCAGGTCACGGCGACGAATCCCAATATCGTGCTCACTGTGTTGTAATGCGCCCCGGCGGTGACGATGGAGCCAACTAGTGAGATGCCTGAGATGGCGTTGGTCGCGGACATGAGCGGCGTGTGGAGCAGGGGCGGGACGCGCGAGATGACCTGATAGCCTAGAAAGGCCGCGAGCGCGAAGACGTAGAGCGCGGGGATTAATGTTTGCGGTGAAGCTATCGTTTCCGTAATCATGACAGGCTCTCACTTTTCTTTATTGATTCAACGGCTCGCCAATTCTTCCAGCGCGGCGCCAACGCGCGGGTGTACGTACTGGTCCAGGTGCGCGACGCAGGTTGGGCCAACCACATCGTCCGTCAGGTCTACGTTCAACTCGCCGTCCCTTATCAAGAGTTGCAGGAAGGCCGTCAGGTTGCGCGAGTAAAGCTTGCTCGCATCCACGGGCACGCTGCCCGGCAAATTCAAGGGCGTCATGATACGCACGCCCTCTCTCTCAACAATCTGCCCTGGCACACCGAACGCGCAGTTGCCGCCAGTCGCGCCCGCTAAGTCCACTACGACCGCGCCGCGTTTCATGCCGTTGACCGCTTCCTCCGTGACGAGCAAGGGAGCACGCCTTCCGGGCACTTGCGCCGTCGTGATGATGACATCAGCCGTGCGCGCGTGTTTGGCTATCAGGTCGCGCCCACGCTGCATGGCCTCCTCCGTCAGTTCCAAAGCATAGCCGCCCGCGTCTTCCGTCTGGATTCCGCCGAGGTCAACTTCCAGGAACGTCGCGCCGAGCGAGCGCACCTGCTCGCCCGCAGCCTTGCGCACATCATAGCCCTCTACGACCGCGCCGAGACGCCTCGCCGTGGCGATGGCTTGCAACCCGGCCACGCCCGCGCCCAACACCAGCACGCGCGCAGGAGGCACTGTTCCCGCCGCCGTCATGAGCATCGGAAACATGCGAGGCACGCTGTCCGCCGCCAGCAACACGGCCTTATAACCGGCGACCGTCGCCATAGAGGAGAGCGCGTCCATCGCCTGCGCGCGGGTGGTGCGCGGGATGAGTTCCATAGCAAAGGCCGTGAGGCGTTGCGCGATGATTGGCCCAAGCGTCCACGGCTCATCCAACGGGCGCAGGAAGCTTAGTATGACCGCGCCCTTTTTGAGTTGATGGATGTCTTCAACCTGCGGGCGATTGACCGCCACCAGCACATCCGCTTCGGAAAGAAGCGCGGCGCGGTCCCTCAGAATTTCCGCGCCCGCTTCCCTGTAATCGGCATCACTCGCGCCCGCATTCAGACCCGCGCCGCTCTCAACCTGCGCCCTTGTTTTGAGGGCCACCAGTTTGCGAATTGATTCGGGCACGAGCGCCACGCGCGCCTCACCCGCCTGTGTTTCGCGCAACACCGCGATGTTCATGCAATGCTCCTTTGGCATCCTCTCGTCGGATTATGAAGGTGTAGGGGAAAGACGTATCTCAGGACGGCGATGTGGCGTTCGAGGCTCTGCTGGTCCAGGAATAGGTTCGGCATAACTCCGGCGAGTAACTGCTTCAGCAATCGGGAAAGAGTTTGACACTCGAATAGATGCGCCTTCATCAAACGTGACGAAGAGAGTATAGCACCTGCGCCGAAAGAGTCTCAAAACCCTCAAGCCGCGCCGCCAACTTATCTACGCGAAGAGGTGCGCCCGCTTGCCAACCTTGCACGCGGGGTTTTATAATTCCTTCCTCTTGAGGCGCATTGGTGTAGTTGGTTAACACGCCGCCCTCTCAAGGCGGAGACCACCGGTTCAAGTCCGGTATGCGCTATTAAAAATGTCACAGAGTATCGAAGACAGAGGCGCTCGCAAGAGCGCCTTTTTAGATTTCCATCCACACTCATAACCTTCCCGATTGGGCCAACCCGTTGAGCGAGAATTTACAAAAATCTTGACAACCGGGGGGCGTCCTGTTATAAGCCAAGCATCCAGTTAACCGGTTACGTAAACGTTTAAGCGGCTTTCCGTTGCAGTTCTCTTCTAGAATTTGTTTGGAGTGACAACATTTGCGCCGGGTGGGGCCAACGGGGGAAGTTACCTCTTTTGGCAACATTTGCGAGCGCGGGTGGTTGGCCGGAGTTTTGAAACGCGCTCCTGCTTGCGAGAGCTAAGGGGCGGGAATCTCCCATTCCGAGGGCCGGAAACGATGGCGGTTGACAGGCAAACTTTCTTTTTTTTACTTCGGCCCGCTCGATGCGAGGCTGAGTTTTCCAATTAGGGGGAAGCATGAAATCACAGAGGGCCATTTCGATTGCGCTGTTCACGATGCTGCTGCTGCTGTTGTGCGCGGTTCCGGCTTTAGCCCAGAGCGACCGTGGCACGATTACGGGCACGGTCACGGACCCGAACGGGGCGGCTGTGCCCAATGCCAAAGTCACTGCCACCAATCTCAACTCGAACGAGGTGCGGGAAGCGACCACGAGCGACGATGGCGCGTATACCCTGCCCGAATTGAAGGCGGACCCCTACAAGGTCTCCGTAGAGGCGCAGGGCTTCAAGACGGCCACGGTGGACAGCCTCGTCGTCGCCGTGCAGGTCACAAGGCGCGCGGACTTCAAGCTTGAGATAGGCGAGGTCAGCAACGTCGTAACCGTCTCAGCAGAGGCCACGCCGGTCCTGCAAACGGACACGCCCGTGCGGCAGACCAACGTGACGGAGCGACAGGTCAAGGAACTGCCCTTGCTCGTCTCTGCGGAATCAGCCGGGCGCACCCCGCTCGCCTTCATCTTCCTTGATAGTAACGTGACGGCTGGAAGCAGTGGCACCGGCAGCAACAATGCGACCAACGCCTCCAACTTTAGAATCAACGGCGGGCAGGGACTCGGCACGGAAATTTTGATTGACGGCGCGGCCACGCGGCGCACCCAAAAGGGAACCTTCTTCACGGAAGTCGCGCCCGGCCCGAACGCTTACCAGGAGTTCACGCTCTCTACGAGCAGCTACTCCGCAGAGTTCGGCAACTCTTCCGGCGGCGTCGTCAACTTCACGCTCAAGAGCGGCGGCAACGCGTTTCACGGCGAGGTCTACGACCTCTTCCACAACAACGCGCTCAACGCCAACAGCTTTCTCAACAACGCGCAGGGCTTGCAGATTAACCGCGACCACCAGCATGACTTTGGCGGCAACATCGGTGGGCCCATCATGCTGCCGCGCTTCGGCGAGGGTGGGCCAACTCACTATAGCGGCAAAGACCGCGCCTTCTTCTTCTTCAACTTCGAGGGCTATCGTTTCTCGCAGGGCGAGAATGTGCTGGTCTCTGTCCCGACCTTGAGAATGCGCCAGGGCGACTTTGGCGAACTGCTCACGGACCCCGGCATCCTGAGCCGCAACGGTGGGCCCATCTTCATCTACGACTCGACGATGCCCGTCAACTCGCGCAACCAGATTCCCAATAACGACCTGCGCGGCTACATCAGCCCCGTCACGGGCCAGTCCATCATAGACCCCGTGGGCTTCAACATTCTTCAGTTCTTCCCGACTCCGAATCGTCCGGGCGTGTTCCGTAACTACCAGTCCTCGACGGCCATTCCGAACACGATGAACAACCCGACCTTCAAGCTCGACTTCATCCTGACGCCGCAACAGCGACTCGCTTTCAGTTATTCCTTCCGCAACAACACGCGCATCGCCGGAGGCGCGCCGCGCTTCCCGGAGCCGTTCGTCGGCGACGGCGTCTGGAACCAGTTCTTCAAATCGCAGTTCTTCCGTCTACAGCACGACTACACGATTGGGCCCACGCTGCTCAATCACTTCAACGCTGGCTACAATCGCTACGATGTCGCCAACCGTAATTTCACGGAAGGCTTCAACGAGCTATCGCTCGGCTTTCGTCCAGGCTCTGTGCAGAACAAGGCTTTCCCGAAGATAGCTTTTCCTGGCTACGGCGATGCGGCGGACCCCTTCAACCCGAACGTGCGCGCCTATCAGGGCATCGGCTCGACCTTCTTCAGCGACCGGCTCCGGGACAACGCTGCCGAACTCTCGGACTTCGTGACCTACGTTCACGGAAATCAGACTATGAAGTTCGGCGCGGACGTGCGTTCGTCGCAATTCAACGTGCATCAATTACTGGACCCCGGCGGCGAGATTAATTTCAGGGCCAACCAGACGGCCAACAACTGTTGCGACATTCCGAGCCAGGGCTTTCCCATTGCCAGCCTCGTGACGGGCGCGACCGAATTCTCCTTTAACAGCCAGCAGGCGATAGACCCCGGCTGGCGTCAGTTCACGCAGTCCTACTTCTTGCAGGACGACATTAAGATTAGCCAGCGACTGACCCTGAACGCTGGCATCCGCTATGACCTACCGGGCCTGCGTCATGAATCGCACGACCGCTTTCGCGGCTTCGACCCTGGCGTGGCGAATCCTGCGGCGGGCGGTCGTCTCGGCGCGATTGTCGGCGCGGGCGGCCAGAGCGGATTACAGGCCCAATATAAAACTCTCGCCAAGCCGGATTACTCCAACATCGGGCCGCGCATAGGCTTCGCCTACTCGCTCAACGACCGGACGGTCTTGCGCGGCGGCATCGGTATCTACTACGCGCCCGTGCTCTACGGCTTCGGCGGCAACAACACGCTGACCGAAGGGACCATCGGTTATAACTCGCCGCGCCCCGCCAACATCAACGGCGGCGCGGACGCCAACCCAGACCTCTTCCTGCGAAACTACAGGAGCGTCCCGCCGATTGACCCGAACGGTCAATTCATAGGCAGCGACATTGATTACTTCGACAAAAATTTCAAGACCGGGCGCACCGTGCAATACGGCGTAGACATCCAACGCGAACTGCCCTATAACTTCGCGCTCCAACTGAGCTATACGGGCCACCGCGCATCGCGTTTGAGGTCCGACCTGGGACGCATCAACGCCGTGCCTCTCAACGCTCTGAGACTCGGCTTCGAGTTATTGAACAAGCCGCTCGCAGATGTCACGGCCAACGAGAGAGCCTTCGCGCAGAGCGCGGGCGTCGTGCTCCCCGCCAGCAACAACGCGGTCTTCACTGGATTCACCGGCAGCGTGGGCCAATCCTTAAAGCCGTTCCCGCAATACGGCTTCATACGGAATCAGCTTGAGAGCCAGGGCCGCAGTTGGTACAACGCCGCGACCATCAAGCTCGACCGTCGCTTCGCGCGCGGCATCCAGTTCGGTCTTTCCTACACCTTCTCGAAACTCATCACGGATGCATCCGAAGACCTCTTCGGCGGCTCGCCCATCGGGAGCGTGATTCAGAATCCATACGACCGCAACTCGCTGCGTTCGGTTTCACCGAATAGCATTCCTCACGTCTTCGTCGTCAATTATCTGATAGAGCTTCCCTTCGGCAAGGGCAAACGCTTTCTCAACGAGGGTGGCTGGGTCAACTTCCTCTTCGGCGGTTTACAGTTGAGCGGCATCCAGCGTTATCAATCCGGCTTGCCGCTCGTCATACGACTGACCGGGCAGGACGCTTTCACCGGAAGCGGGCCGACGGGCTTCAACACGGACATTCGTCCGAACTTGACGGGGCAGCCGATTCTGACGAACAACACTCAACTGGTCAACGGTCGCGCGCAAATCTTCAATCCGACCGCGTTCAGCACGCCGCCGAGTTTCAACCGCAACGCCCCTGCGGAACTCTTGGGAAGCGGCGCGATCAATCCCGCGTACATCGCCTACTACGCGGACCCGACCCGTTTCTTCGGCAACGCGCCGCCCGTCCTTGACCGTGCGCGCGACCTGCCCTTCCTGAGCGAGAACATCAGCCTGCTCAAGAAGACGCGGCTCACCGAAACCGTGACATTGGAGTTGGGCGCGGAGGCGTTCAATATCTTCAACCGTCACAGGCTCAACCAACCTGGCAGCGATTTGAACGACCCCGTAGGCTTCAGCTTCTCAGGCATTGATGCGGGCTACGGGCCGCGCATCGTTCAGATTCGCGTGCGCTTCCTCTACTAGCCAACGCGGTCCGAGAGGCGACGCGGCGCGGGAAAGTGTGCATCAACTCTTCCCGCGCCGCTCGTCTTTCAAACGCGCCGGAGACTGACGACCAAACAGATTTATGGACCAGTTATCCCACCCCACGGACACAGCGTTAAAAGGGAGACTTTCTACGCGCCCCTTGCGCCCCTCCTCTCTCTGCGTCTCTGCGGTGAACTGTCTTCCACGCACATTCAATCACGCGCGTCTCATCTCGCTCTCCTTCATCATAGCGTTGACCGCTTCGCTCTCAGTCCACGCACAGAAACCCGCTCTTAAAGAAAAGGCCGAATCGCTCGTCTCGGAAGGCGCAGCCGCGCTCGAACGCGGCGACATCTCTTCCGCCACTCAATCATTTCAACGCGCGCTCGAAATTGATAAAGAGAACGTCGCCGCGCATACCTATCTAGGCGTCATCGCGGATCGCGCGGGCAATCTCGCGGAGGCCGAGAAACACTTTGCCGCCGCCGCCATCGCCGCCCCGCTCTCGCCCGAAGCGCGCAATAATCACGGCGCGATACTGCTCCGCATGGGCCACCCGGAGCAGGCCGCGACGCAATTTGAAATCTCCCTGCGCCTGGACAAGAACCAGCCGAGCGCGCTCATCAATCTGGCCCAGATTCGCTTTGCCGCAGGCAAGCCCGAAGGCTTCCGTCAGGCGCGCGAGCTTCTTGAGCGTGTGCGCGTCATCGCCCCGGACGCCCAAGTCTCACGCGACCTTCTCGTGATAGCCTTGCGCCAGCAGGACACGGCTGCGGCGGCTCGTTACTTCGCTGACTACTCCGAACAACTCGCCAACGCGCAGGGCCACGTCACGGAGCCTCAATCGCGCGCCGAACTCGGCGCGGCGTTGCTTCACGCGGGCCTTCTCAATGAAGCCGTCACAGAATTAAGCGCGGCCTCGCAAGCCTCTCCCGATAGCATAGATGTCATACTCCTGCTGGCGCGCGCCCACCTCGCGCGCAAAGAGATAGCGTTGGCGGGCCGCACGCTTGAGGCGGCTGTCGCGCGCGGTCTCGAAGCTGGTCCAATTTACGCCGCGCTCGCGGATGTCTACGAGATGAGCGGGCACGTCGAGAATGCTATTCCGGCCATGCGCCTGGCCATCGAGCGCGACCCGCGCAACGAACAGTATCGCTTTCGCTACGGCATGCTCTTGACTGACACCAAAGCGCCCGGCGCAGCCGTCCTGCGCTTGCAAGAGTCGCTCAAAATCTTTCCCAATTCGGCGCGGCTCTGGTTCGCCCTCGGCATCGCGCACTTCGCGGACCACAACGCCGCAGAGGCCGCCGTTGATTTCAAACACGCGCTCGAAGCCGACTCGAAGTTTGCCCCCGCGCTCGCTTACATAGGGATGACGGAGGCGGAGCAGGGCCAGTATGCGCGGGCCGAAGATTACTACGAGCGCGCGCTCGCCGTTGATGAGAAATTAACTGTCGCGCATTACCTCCTGGCCGACGCGATTCTCAAGGAGACTTCGCCGGACCTTCAACGCGCCGAATCGCATCTCACGCGCGCCATCGCGTTGGACCAATTATTCGCGCCCGCGCGGCTCGCGCTCGGCAAACTCTATGTGCGCCTCAATCGCCTCGACGATGCCGCGAGCCAGCTTGAGCGCGTCATCGCTCTCAACCCGAATCTGGCGGAGGCGCATTACCAGCTTGGCCGCGTCTACACTCGGCTCAAACGCGAGCGCGAAGCGCAGGCCGCTCTTGCAACCTTCAAGCGTCTCAGCGACGAGCAGAAAGAGCAGTCCCAGAACGAGCGGCGCGACATCGTTCGCCGTCTCGCCAACGTCATGTTTTAGAGTTTGAAGACGGAAGTTTTCGAGTCGGAAGTTTTTCGAGTTCGTGGTTATCAGTTAAGGGGGATTCGGTATGTTGATTTTATCGCGTCTCATTTCGCTCTGCCTGATTCTCTCTTGCGCGTGCCTGTTGGCGAGGGCGCAGGGTCAGCCCGCGCAGGGGCAGGGCACAGCCGCGTTTGATGAATGGGCGGATGATTTCGAGGGCAAGTCGCTGGACCAATCCAGATGGGAACGTTTCACTTTTGAAGGAGCGAGCGGCGGCAAGATTGAAGTCAAGGATGGACAACTAAGACAGCGCGGGATGGGCGGCTCGCGTTTCGGCGTGCGCAGTAAG
>JAXDFO010000315.1:0-33159 GCA_034665545.1 Blastocatellia bacterium | reverse complement strand
TGGTTTGAGTGAAGATGAGAGCAGCATTCACCACAGAGGCACAGAGCGCACAGAGGTGGCACAGAGTTGTTTGATCTTCTCTGTGCGTCCTCTGAGTCCTCTGTGCCTCTGTGGTGAATCTCATGCTTCATTTCATTCAAGACTAATCTGACCCATTACCGGAGACTCAACTCGCTTGACGCTTCACGCGCGCCGTGCTAGTTTGCCGTTTCATTCATGTTATGACTGTAGAGCCTCAGATGAGCACGCCGCAAGGTGTGTAGGAGACGCACTTGACTTCACCTGCGCTGAAGCAGACGCCGCTCAATGCCCTGCACCGCCGCCTGGGCGGCAAGATGGTTGATTTCGGCGGCTGGGACATGCCGGTCCAGTACCCGGCAGGGACGGTCGAAGAACACCTGCGCACCAGACGGCGCGCGGGCCTCTTCGATGTCTCGCACATGGGCGAGATTGACGTTCGCGGCGCGGAAGCGATTGCCTTCGTTAATCGCATCGCCTCCAACGACGCCTCGAAACTCGTTGACGGGCAGGCACAGTATTCGGCCCTCACGACGCCGCAGGGCACAGTGGTTGACGACCTGCTCGTCTATCGTTTCGCGCAGGACCATTTATTGCTCGTCGTCAACGCTTCCACCACCGAGAAGGATTGGGAATGGATTACTTCTCATCAAGGAAGCGAGAATGTAGAGCTTGAAAACGTGAGCGCGAACTATTGCCAGCTTGCCTTGCAAGGCCCGGACGCGCTCCGTATCTTGCAGACCTTGACGGACACGCCGCTCGAAGAGATTAAGTACTATCATTTCCGCCTCGGCACGGTTGACGGCGTGCATTCCATCATCTCGCGCACGGGCTACACGGGCGAGGACGGCTTTGAAGTCTACGCCGCGCCTGATATGGCCGAGCAACTCTGGAACAGGATGCTCGAAGCTGGCGGGCACGGCACGGATGAGGGCGTCTTGCCCTGCGGACTGGCGGCGCGCAATACCTTGAGGCTCGAAGCAGCGATGGCGCTCTACGGTCACGAGATAGACGACACGATTACTCTGCTCGAAGCGAACCTCGGCTGGATTTGCAAGTTGAATAAAGGCGACTTTATAGGGCGCGACGCGCTGGCGCAGCAGAAGGCAGAGGGCATCAAGCGAAAGCTCGTCGGCTTTGAAGTGACGGAGCGCGGCATCGCGCGCGACGGCCAGGAAGTCCTGATTAACGGCGAGAGAGCGGGCCGCGTCACATCCGGCAGCCCCGCGCCCTTTCTCAAGAAGAACATCGGCCTCGCCTATGTTCCGGTAGAATATTCGGGCGTGGACCAGGAATTACAGATTGACGTGCGTGGTCGTCCCGTCGGCGCGAAAGTCGTGCCCGCGCCCTTTTATAAAAGAGCAAAATAGTTTTCAGTTGAGAGTTTTCAGTTGTCAGCAACCGAGGAGAACCTTATGGCGAATGTCCCGGAGAATTTACATTACAGCAAGGACCATGAATGGATTAGTGTCGAGGGCGACATCGGCACCATCGGTATCACGGACCACGCGCAGGATTCGCTCGGCGATGTGGTCTACGTCGAACTGCCGAAGGTCGGCGAAACCTTCTCTGCCAATGATGTCATCGGCATCGTCGAATCAGTGAAAGCGACTTCGGAGATTTACACGCCCGTCTCAGGCGAGGTCACGGAAGTCAACGAACTGTTGCTCGATGAAGACAATACGCCTCTGGTCAATTCAGACCCCTACGGCGCGGCCTGGATGATTCGCATGAAGTTAGAAAATCCGGGCCAGGTGGACAGCCTGCTGACCGCCGCCGAATACGAAGACTTTACGAAACCGGAGACAGAATAGAACTTGCGTTACATTCCAAACTCGCCGGAGGAACGCGCCGAGATGCTCCAGCGAATCGGCCTCAACTCGGCGGCAGAACTCTTCGACTCGATACCGGCAGACCTACAGCTTCGCCAGCACCTGGACGTGCCCGGCGCTGTCTCCGAGATGGAGTTGCTCGCCACCTTTGAAGCGATGGCCGCGCGCAACAACGCCGCGCGCCGTCCGAGCTTTCTGGGCGCGGGCGCATACTCGCACTATTCGCCGACCATCGTTGACCATCTCATCCAGCGTTCGGAATTCTTCACCGCCTACACACCCTACCAGCCGGAAATTTCGCAGGGCACGCTGCAAGTCATCTTTGAATTTCAAACGCTCGTCTGCCAACTGACTGGCATGGATGTCGCCAACGCTTCTATGTATGACGGCTCGACCGCGCTCGCCGAGGCCGTGCTCATGGCCGAACGCGTCACGCGCCGCAGCAAGGTCGCCGTCTCAAACGCGGTCCATCCCGAATTTCTGGAAGTCGCCAACACCTACGTCCAGCACGCGGGCATTGAATTACAACATCTGGACTTCGACGGGCCGACGGGCCAGACATCCACGAACGCGCTCGACGACAAGACAGCCGCGCTCGTCATTCAATCGCCGAACTTCTTCGGCTGCATAGAGGACGTGCGCGCGCTGGCTGAACGCGCGCACAGCGTCGGCGCGCTCCTGATTGTCTCGGTCACGGAATCCATCTCGCTCGGCCTCCTGCGCTCGCCCGGCTCTTGCGGCGCGGACATCGTCGTCGCGGAGGGACAATCCTTCGGCGTGCCTCTCTCTTATGGTGGTCCATATCTGGGCCTCTTTGCGACGCGCGACCGTTTCGCGCGGCAGATGCCCGGTCGTCTCGTCGGAGAGGCCGTTGATAAGCAGGGGCGGCGCGGCTTCGTCCTCACGCTCGCCACCCGCGAGCAGCACATACGCCGCGAAAAGGCCACTTCAAATATCTGTACTAACGAAGGACTCATCGCTCTCGCTGCGACTATCTATCTGGAAACGATGGGACCGCGCGGCGTGCAGGAAGTGGCCCAACAGTGCGCGCAGAAGGCCGCCTACGCCGCCCGTCGCATTAACGAAATCGCAGGCTTCTCAACGCCCTTCAACGCGCCTCGCTTCAACGAGTTCGTCGTCCGCGCGCCCACAGACGCGGCGCAACTCTTATCGCGCCTCGCCGCAGAGAAGAACATCACGGGCGGCCTCGCGCTCTCGCGTTACTACAAGGACCGCCCGAACGATTTTCTGGTCTGCGTCACGGAAACAAACTCGCGCGCCGAGATTGACGCGCTCGTTGATGGGCTGAAAGATTTAACCGTCTAATCATTTTGATTCATGGACTCAACCAATATCACCAAAGTCACTTCGCATATCTCTCAGAACGAGCAACTCATCTTCGAGCGTTCGCAGCCGGGCCGCGTCGGTTATCGCCTGCCGCCACTCGACGTTGAAGAGACGCCGCTCGACCAACT
This sequence comes from Blastocatellia bacterium, assembly GCA_034665545.1. GTDB lineage: Bacteria > Acidobacteriota > Blastocatellia > Pyrinomonadales > Pyrinomonadaceae > DASYML01. The sequence continues at coordinate 29,834 of JAXDFO010000315.1, read as the reverse complement.
TATCCCGAAAGATTTTCAACGCGACGACGAACTGGAAGGCATGCCCGAAGTGAGCGAGGTGGATGTCGTGCGCCACTTCACGCGCATCTCTACCTGGAATTATTCGATTGACCTGGGGCTCTACCCGCTCGGCTCCTGCACTATGAAATACAACTCGCGCCTCAACGAGAAGGTCGCGCGCATACACGGCCTGGCGAACCTCCACCCGCTCGCCTCGGAAGAGGACGCGCAGGGAGCCTTGCAACTCATCTACGAGCTACAGCAACACCTTTCTGAAATCACAGGGCTGGCCGGAGTCTCATTGCAACCGGCGGCGGGCGCGCACGGAGAGATGACCGGCATCATGCTCATACGCGCCTTCATAGACGCGCGCGACGGCGAGGGAGCTTCCGCCAATCGTCGCGTGATGCTCATCCCGGACTCCGCGCACGGGACCAACCCCGCGTCAGCGCATCTCTCAGGCTTCACGGTCAAGACCATCAGGTCAACCGCCGAAGGCTTCACAGACCTGGACCACCTTCGTGAGCTTTGCGCGTCGGGCGATGTCGCCGGATTGATGCTCACCAACCCGAACACGCTCGGACTCTTCGAGAAGAACATCAGCGAGATTTGCCGTATCATTCACGACGCGGGCGGGCTGGTGTACATGGACGGCGCGAACATGAACGCGCTGGTCGGCGTCGCGCGCCCAGGGGATATGGGCGTGGACGTGATTCATCTCAACCTGCACAAGACCTTCTCCACCCCGCACGGTGGCGGCGGACCAGGCTCCGGCCCCTGCTGTTGCACAAAAGAGCTAGAGCCGTTCCTGCCCATCCCGCGAGTGGTCCAGGATAAAGAGAAGTTCAGGCTCGATTACGAACGCCCGCAATCTATCGGGCGCGTCAAAGCTTTCTATGGAAATTTCGGAATGATGGTGCGCGCGCTCAGTTATATTCTGACGCACGGCTATGAGGGATTGCGCGAGGCGACGGAAGCGGCGGTCCTCAACGCGCGTTATATCGCGCAAGGGTTAACGAGCGATTACGAAAAGCCCTTCGACGCGCCGCCGATGCACGAGGTCGTCTTCACGGACAAGCGACAAACGCGCAAGGGCGTTCACACGCTCGATATCGCCAAACGGCTCATAGACTACGGCTTTCATCCGATGACTATCTACTTCCCTCTCATCGTTCAGGGAGCGATGCTCATCGAGCCGACCGAATCCGTCGGCCGCCAGGAATTGGACCAATTTATAGACGCCATGCGCTCCATCGCGCGCGAAGCCATCGCGGACCCCGAAATTGTCCTCAACGCTCCACACAGCACGCGCATCGGACGCCTTGACGAAGCCGCCGCCGCCCGTCGCCCCGTCCTTCGCTGGAAACCAAAAGCCAAAGCAGACGCGGCCTAAGGGAAGGCAAAAGTAAAAAGCAAAAGGGAGGCGGCAACCGCTATTTAATATAAAGCTGTCTTCCCCTTCCTTTTGCCTTTTTACTTTTGCCTTTTTACTTTTCACTAGCTTTGCTCGCATCATGATTCTTATTGTACTATTGCTCTCTAGAGGCGACCGTCGTCGAAACCGCTAGCGAGTTAAGAGCGGTCTGTCGGGGATGGTTGCCTGATTTCATGTGAGCCTCAAGCAGGGGCCAGTTTTTGAGTGCGCTCTATGTCCAACGGGCTGGTAGTCCATATCGTCAGCGGTGATGACAAGCATACGGAAGTGCTGACGAACGACCGTATTCGCATCGGTTCAGGTGAAGGCTGCGACGTGCGCCTGCGCTCCTCCGATCTGCCTTTGCCGCCCGGTCAGTCCGGGACCGTGCTCGAACTGGCGCGCACGAACGGCCATTACTTCGTCGCCGGATTCGACCGTGGCCTTGACATCTCTCACAACGGCAAGCCGCTTGAACTCAATCGCAAAATCCGCGACGGCGATGAGGTCCGCGTCAACACTACCAACCTCTGGATGACCTTCTTTCCTTTCCGCGCGTTGCCCGCGCTCGTTCCAGGTTCGAGACACGAAACGCAGGTCGCGCCCTTTATCGAACAGGCCGCGATGGAGGCTGCGGCGACACCGCGCCGCGACGATGCCAAAGTCTTCCTGCGCGAATTCACGCGCGAACTGGTCCGCGAGATTAACTGGACCACTAAACTCATCTCTCTCATCATCGTCCTCGCCGTCGTCGTCGGCATGCTCTACATCGGCGCGTCATTCGTCAAGGAACTGCGCGAGAGCCGCCGCCTGATTGACGCGCAACGCGCGCAGCTTGAGCAGATGAAGACGCAGGGAGAAAAGGCCAACTCCCAACTCTCCGAGCAGCTTTCCGATCTTGGCAGGTCCAATAAAGAGATACGCGACAGCCTCTCTCTCGCCGTCAAACTGCGCAGCGATTACGGGCGCGGCGTGTGCCTCATCTCCGGCTCTTTCATCTTCGTAGAACCTGGCACGGGCCGCCCCCTGCGCTATCCCGAAGCGCAGACCAACGAGGACGGAACCGCGCTGCAAAACGGCGGTGAGCAACTTCAGTTGACGCCCGAAGGCAAGGGCACGATTGCCGAATTTGAATTCGTCGGGACCGGCTTCTATGTTGGCGGCGGCTACGTCCTGACCAACCGCCACGTCGCGCAACCCTGGAAAGCGGACGAACGCGCGCAGAGCCTCAACAGCACCGTCACGGGCAAGCCGCGCCTGCGTCGTCTCAACGCCTACTTCCCTGACCGCCCGCAACCCATCGGTCTCAAATTTCAAGCGGCGGCGGAACGCGACGACCTGGCCGTCTGCACGCTCGATGTGAAGGACATCCCGGCAGAGCTTCCAGTGCTGCCTCTGGAGAAGAACATGGACGCGATGGCGGTCGGCACGGCGGTCGTGATGATGGGTTATCCTTCCGGGCCTGACCGGCTGCTCGCCTTGCTGGACGAGGCGGAGGCGCGCGGCATACAGGCGCGTTACGGAGGCTCGCTCGAATCGCTGCTCGGCTTTCTCTCCGACAACAGGCACATTCAACCCTTGACCACGCAGGGACACATCACGGACCTGGACCCGCGCCGCATAGTCTATGACGCGCGCACTTCGGAAGGCGGCTCAGGCGCACCGCTCTTCGGCCCGTCCGGCAAGGTGATAGGCATCAACTTCGCGGTCTTCACGGAGAACACGGCCTCGAATTTCGCCGTCCCCGTGCGCTTCGCCATCCCGCTCTTGCAGCGCGCCAACTGGCAGTCGCCTGAGCCGCTCGAAGGCGAACAGAGCGACAACTCGAACCAGAGTCAAACGAACACGCGCAGCGCGACCGCCGCCGCCAACACTTCACGTTGAATGGCCGGACCAGGGGCGCGCCCCCAACTCTTTCTTACTCTCCCTTAAATCGTCGGGTTCCATAAAGCCTTTGGGGGCTTTTGACAGGCGACTTTGAATCAGGCTAACCTTGTTGGTTTTATTGCCTGCGAAGGGTGCGCTCTATGGCCTCGCGCGGGCATATTATTTGCAAGCACATTTTTGATTCTGAAGACTTGGGAGCAGTGATAAATCTTGTCCGCATCGGTTGAAACAGTGAGCACGAGCATCGCGCCGTCGTTGGTCGTCGCGCGCCGCGCAAGGATGAAGAGTCGCACGGCTCTTATCGCCGCGCTGACCCTGATTATCATGCTGGGCTTCGGCTTTCGCGCGGTTCATCCGGGGGCCGAGGGACTCAGCGAGGATGAACTTAACAAGTTGCGCGCCGTCGAGGATTATCGCGCGCACGGGTTGACCGCCGCCAACGGCGAGCACCCTATGTTGATGAAGGCTTTGCTCACGGCGAGCATCGTCATGGTTGAGGCGTGGAACGAATCAGACTTCGCCGCCTCGCATCAATCCATGCACATCTCTACGGAGACGGCCCTGCGCTTGCCCGGCATCATTCTAGGCTCTTTAACATCGCTGCTGATTTTCCTAGTCGTCTCCGAACTGTTCGGCACGGAGATAGCCCTCATCGCGGCTGCCCTCTGGGCCTTAGACCCGACCGGCATCAGCTTTAATCGCATCGCTAAGGAGGACAGTTTCTTTCTCTTCTTCTTCCTGCTGGCGAATGTTTTCTGGCTGCGCTCACAACGCATCGCGGAGCGCGGGCGCGAAAACCCGGAGCCGTATTACTGGGCCACAGCAGCCGCTTTCGGCGCGATGGTCGCTTCAAAATATCTGCCCTACTTCATCGCGGTCAGCGCGAGTTACTATCATATTTTTCAGGGCATGAAGCAGACCAGGTGGCGCGTGGGCAAAAAGCGTTACGCGATATTTTTCGCCATCATGGGCCTGGTCTTCGTCCTCTGCAATCCGGCCATCCTGCTGCCTGGCACATGGCACGAGATGAAACTCTTCGCGGGCGAGCATCGCATTGGCCACGACAGTTACGAGTTCATGGGCACGCTCTTTCGCAACCAGGTGACGCTGTGGCTCAAGGGCGTGCCGTGGTATTTCTACTTCGTCTTCACGGGCGTCAAACTGCCCTTGCCGATTCTCGCGGCTTTCCTGACGGGGCTGCCGCTTCTCTTTCGCAAGCGGCTCGGCGACGCGCGTTATTTCATACTCTTCTGGTTGTTCTACTGGTTCTTCCCCTTCAGCGTGATGGGCGGCAAGTTCACGCGCTATTACACGATGGCGTTGCCCGTCGTGCTGATTACGGCGGCGATAGGTATTCACTACGTCTCACAACTAATCGTGCGGCTCGTCTCTCATCTTTCCGATGATGAAAAGATAACGACCTATGCGCGCGCCTGCGTGCCGACGTTATTCCTGCTCTTCCCTGTGGTGGCGTCGGCAAACATCGCGCCGCACTATCGTCTGTACTTGAACGCGCTCGGCGGTGGAGAGTCACGCGCGGGAACCATTTTTCCACACGATGAATTTTATGATGCAGGCGTGCGCGACGCTGTTTCGGAAATCGTGCGGCGCGCGAGGCCCGGCGCAAGAGTCGCCAGCGAGACGCCCGCGCTCATCACTTATTACGCGCAACTGGCGGGGAGAAGCGACCTCGTTTCACTCTCGCTCTCGGATGAAGAGGAGAGACGAGCATTGACCGCAGGCGACTTTATCATCAACGCGCGCGGGCGCAGGTACTTCAGCAACGAAGCTCTCATGAATAAATTACAGGAGACGAGCGCGCCCTTTGCCATCGTCTCGCTCGGCAGAGTGCCCGCCCTGAGCATCTACATGCTGGACGAAAAATCGCGCGCGAGCCTCTCAGAAATCATTCGATGATGAGAGGTTCGCGGCAACTCCTGCGTCGCCCAACCGCATCGCAAGAGTAATTTTCGTGCGGACCCAAAGCGCGCTTTGCTATAACCTGCTTGCGCGGTTCCGTATTTAGGTATGACGATAACAAGCTTGAGCGGTACATGGCTTGCTCTCCTTTACGACAGTGTTTGAATGGCTGACCTTTGGATGCGCGAGGTGCAGTTGATTCGCTCCTCTTGGAGCGTTTCCGAGGAGCATAAAGCACGCACCGGGGTCAAAGGATGACAGGATGAAGATTGTCCCCTCAGTACAACGCGCGCGGCGGGTTGGCAGCATATTCTTCTCATTAATCCTGACGCTCTCGCCCCTCTACTCTCTCAAGTCGGCGGCGCAGACCAACACGGCAACGCCGCCCGCCACTACAGTTCAAGAAGCGCAGGCGGCTAACGAATCGCTCTTTCGACTGGAGAAGATACAGGTCGCGGGCGGCGCGGAACTCCTGACCATCTTCGGCCAGTTGAAGGGATTGCAGGCGCGCGACGGCGCGAGCGCGGAAGTGCCTCTCGTCAGCATCCTGCGCGATACGCTGAAGGACCAGGAACCTGAGAACGACCGCCTGCGCTATGTCTGGATGCTGACTTACACGAAGCCTTCTTCGGGGCAGCAGTTGGCCGCCGCGATTCCCTTTCTTTACAACCGCGTCGGCAATAAAGGTCATGCGGGCAAGGGCGCGCCGCCGCCGATTCTGGACCTCTCCGCAGGCGAGCATGAAGTGTGGCAGAAGATTTTCTGGGCCGCGCTGCAAAACATCTTCCTCGATGCATACGGCCTGCCGGTCAAGGCTTCGACTCGCAACTTCAGCCGCAACCTGAGTGAGTATCGCAAATCGCACGTCCTGCGCGCGCTGGCCGTCCTCTCGCTCTATCAATCAACGACCGGGGCCGCGCCCGCCCTGACCGATGCGGAGATGCGCGACGTACAGGCGCGCTTGATGTTGACGGACAAGATATTCGGCGGCATCGTTGACGAGATTAACCTCGAACACGTTTATCAAAAGAGCACGAGCCAGCAACGCGACATACGCGGCCATAACTGGGAACTACTGCGCCAGCGCGCCGAAGCCGAGTCGCTCTACTTCGACCCGCTCGAAATGCCCGACGGCAGCGCGACACACGCCATCGTCTGGGCCAGTAAAGCGGACCTTACGAACAATCGTGAGCGAGCCTTTAATAAACGTTTTCTCAATATAGAGAATCCCTGGACCGATGCGCGCCTGCTTAATTGGACCGGCTATACGCAGACCCGCTACTTCGACGCGGACCATCATCAAGTCACGGCGGACGCTCCCGGCGCGCGCGCCGTCGAGATGATACCGCTCGCGCTCTACGGGTTGGACCATCCGAAGATACCCATCCTGCTCGTTGACTTTCGCAGCCGTCTCAACCCGAAAGAGCGAGAGATGTCTCGCCGCGTCTTTCAGGATGTGACGCGCACGATGTTGGGCTTTTCGCGTTTCGGCGATTTGCCATTTTTCGTGAGCCGCACCGTTTACGAGTTCGTCACGGGCAGGCGCGGAATGGACCTTAACCAGCCGTCAAGACTGCGCGCTTATGCGCAGTTGAAGTTGTTGCTCTCGCTCGATGCCTCGCTCGACCCGCAGTTGCGCGAAGAGGTGGGCCAACGGCTCGAACGCGTCTCGCTCAATCCTCTTGAGAATAATTTGGAGACGGAGGCGCAGCTTGCGCGCGAGCAGTACGCCGCGCTCGTGGACTACGCGCGCAGGCCCGACGGTCTGCCCGCGCTGCTCGATAGAGACCGCCGCGCGGAGATGGTCCCGCTCAAACACGGGCGCGCGTCGCAAGCCCTCCTGCGTCTCGGCAACATCATGAGTTTCGGCCTCTACACTCACCGCGAGCGGGCCACAGATGAACTCGCAGAGCGTCTTGAGATGGAGCGTCGTCTCGCCTATCATGGCCGCTTTTTGCGCGAGGTGGCGAAGTCGAGCCCGCAGGTCGAAGTGGTCTGGAACATGGACGAAGTCAAGCGCAGCCTCAGTTTCATCGCCGAACACGGAAATGTTGAAGAGAGCAAAGTGGCGAAGGCCGCCGCGCTCATCTTCGCCCGCACCAACGACGCGGAGGCACGCGAACTCTCGCTCAAATGCCTCTACCGCATCAACAACCAGACGGCCAAGAACGAGTTGCTGCGTATCTCTCAAGATCAAAAGATAGAGGCGCGCTGGCGCCGCATGACCGTAGAATATCTCAAGGCCATGAATGAAGCACGACATCTCCCGCCATCAGACAACAAGACCGTCAGCAGCACCGCCGTGGGACAATGAGCAAAGCCGAACGGACAGAAGTTGTATGTGAGTTCTGCATGAGCGACGAAGCCGCGAAGGCAGTCTTGACGTTATTATTGGTCCTGGCCTTCGTCTCTTGCTGTCCGACAACTATTCGCGCGCAGGCGCAGCGCGTCGTGCTCATCAAGGTTGACGGTCTTCCGCACGACACGGTCGAACGCTTCGTGCGTGAAAAGAACCCGCGCACGGGCAAGAGCCTGCTGCCGTGGATTGAAGAGGTCTTCTATCAAAAGGGCACGCGCGTCGCCAATTTTTACGTGCGCGGGATGAGCCTCTCCGGGCCTTCATGGTCGCTGCTGGACACGGGCCAGCACTTGCAGATTAAGGGCAACGTGGAGTTTGACCGCTTCACGCTGCACTCTTACGATTATCTCAACTTCCTCCCCTTCTACGTCGAGAACGCCGCGCGCAAGCGCATTGACATGCCCGGCCCTGAAGTCCTTGACGAGTTGGGCTTGCCCCTCTTGATGGACGCTTTTCCGAACGAGGAGCGTTACGCCAGCTTTCAGCTTTACCAGCGCGGCCTTCGCTGGACCACTTTACAGCGCAGCGCGCAGAACGGTTTCCTGCGCGACCCGCGCGAACTGCTTGACGAATGGACCGTCGGCTTCGAGACGCGCAATATCGTCTTCTCGCAGACCGAGCGCGAGTTGAAAGAGAAGCTGAACAACCCGCGCGTACATTACCTGGATCTCTACGTCACGGAGTTTGACCACGCGGCGCACCATAACCGCGACCGCGAGACAAAACTCGCCGCGCTTCAGGATATAGACGCGCTCATCGGTCGCGTCTGGATGGCGATACAGCAATCGCCGCTCGCGGACCAGACCGCGCTCATCATGCTCTCGGACCACGGCTTCAATTCGGACGAGAATGTTTATAGCCAGGGTTACAATCTGGTCAAGCTGCTCGGCTCGGCGCAGGGCGGCGGCCATCACGTCATCACCAAACGCCGCTTGCTGATGGACTATGCTATCAAGAGCATCTACCCGCTCGTCCCTCTCATCACGACGACGACGAAGGATTCCTACTATCTCAAAGGCCAGAGCACGGATTACCCGACGGCCCTGCTGGACTTCGACGGCAACGAGCGTTCATCCATACACCTGCGCGACAGCGACCTTAACGTGCTGCACATCCTGCTCCAACAGCTTCAGCGCAAGGACGCGCCCGCGCCCCTGCGACGCGCTTTGACCTCTGCGTTTTTCGAGACGCTTGATAACAGGCGTGCTAACTGGAATGAAGAGTTGGGCCAACTCAATGACGAACTCGGCGCGCTTCATCGTCTCATAGAAAAGCAGCGCGCGCTGGTCCTGGGCCAACCTAAGAAATGGACGCAAGAGGAGACGGACAAGGGGCTGGACAAGGAAGCCATGCGCGCTTCGGCGCGGCTCGAGTCATGGCTTGAAGACGAGCGACAGTATGCCGCCTATGCGCGCACGCTCGTTAACCTGCTCGCGTTAAGACCGGATAGCTTCGACCCGTCTCATCTTAAAATCGAGGATCTCATCGCCAGGGGCACGATGGGCGACCATAACAGCATCTACGAATTACAGAACTACGTGGTCGGCATCGCGCCCGGCGGCTTCGTCCTCAAACCTGACGGGACGCTCGACATGAGCAGGAGCTTCGCGCGCGTGGATTACTTCGCGTTGCTGCGCGAGGTGGCCGTGCGCAATAACGTGCAGCCGGAGTTGAATAATCATCCGGTGGACTTCGTCGCCACACGCATCCCGCTTGAATCAATCGCGGGCGCGCTCGAAGGAGAGTTGCGCGCCGCGAGCGGCGGCGATCCCTTGTGGCTGTACGCGGGGCCGACTGAGCAGGCTTTGATACTCTCGCGCCGGGAGATGGACGGCGGCTTGAGCCTGCGTTACCTGCCGGTACAGGGCTTGACGCAGGACGCTGGCGGCAGGGTGCGCTTCGAGAGCGCGCCGTGGCGAGAGGGTTTGCCTCTCAAGATTTTGGAGGACCAGAAATTGCGCTTGCCCGAAGGCGCGTCGCGCGCCGACTGGTTGAGCGAATGGCACACGGACCTCGACTGGTTGCGCGCCCTGCACAAAACAGCATACTCTAACGGCTTGATTGGCCTGCACGAGCAGTTGATACATCATCGTATAGAGCCTCTGTTGCTGGACGCGCCCGGTCTCTCGAATGACGAGCGGTTGTTGCGTCGTTTTCGCAATCGCCAGCGCGAACTTGTCGAAGCGGACTTGCTCGTGCTCGCCAACAACCATTGGAATTTCGATGTGCGCGGCTTTAATCCGGGCGGCAATCACGGCTCGCTCTTTCGCATCTCCACGCACTCGACATTGATGCTGGCGGGAGGCGCGACGACCGGTATCCCGCGCGGGTTTGTGGTCGAAGAGCCTTATGACAGCCTCAGCTTTGTGCCGACGGTGCTGGCCTTGACGGGCAAGCTGCGACGCGATGGGCGCGTGCCCGTTCCGGTGCTGTGGGAGCGCGGCTTTCGCCCGTTTCCCGGACGCATCATCGAAGAGGCCATCGGTGGGCCAACTCGCAGCGACCCGGCGACACCGATTGCCAGAGGACATTGATTCAGCTTGATGACGACCGACGAGGAGTTGATAAAAGAGCGTGTCGAGACGGAAGGCGGGCCGCCCACAACCGTTGTGGGCGCGCAGGCCCAGAAGCCTTCCGGCAAGGGACACATGCGAGGGCTCATGCTATGGCTTCAGGTTATAGCATTCCTGCTCGGCGCGGGCCTCTTCGTTTACCTCATACGCCAGGTCGGTCTCCAACCCATCTTCGATGCGCTGGGCCGCATCGGCTTCGGTCTCTTCATCCTGCTCGCCATCAGCGGCTCGCGCCACATGCTGCGCACAGTGGCGATGCGCGCGGCGGTTCCGCCTGAGCACAGACGCTTCAACTTCATGCAGGCGTTCTCGGCCAGGCTCGGCGGCGAGGCCATCAGCTTCATCACCTTTACCGGACCATTATTGGGCGAAGCGACGAAGGTCGCGCTCCTGCGCAAGCGCATGCCTCTGACGCACGGCGTCCCCGCGCTGGTCATAGACAACCTGCTCTATAACCTCTCGGTCGTCTTCTTCATCCTGAGCGGCGCGTGCGTCATGCTGCTCACTTACGATCTGCCGCGAGTGGTCCAATTCGTTCTGCTGTTGATTGCGGCGGTCGCGCTCGCTGGCATTCTGGGGGCCGTCTACGCGGCGAATCGCCGTGTGACGCTGGTGACGTGGTTGATGGGGAGGCTCGCGCGGCTCGGTTTCAAAAGACGAAAGCTGCTGCAATGGCGCAACAAGATTTACCACATCGAAACGAACGTCTACGATTTTTACAAGCACAGGCCCGGCGCGTTCTTCATCATGATAGGCTTCGACCTGCTCTCGCACGCGTCGAGCGTGGTTGAGGTCTACATCACTTTGCGCATGCTCGGCTTCAAGCCGCAAGTCGAGGCCGCTTACATCATCGAATCGCTTACGAAGGTCATCAACTTCGTGTTCGGCTTCGTCCCCGGAACCATCGGCGTCTATGAAAGAGGCACGATGAGTATCCTGGAGACGCTCGGTTTTACCGCCGCGACCGGCCTGCTGCTCGCGCTCGTGCGCAAGGCCGGAATCGTTTTCTGGACCGGCATCGGTCTGGCGATACTCGCCTGGCGCACCGTGCCGGGCGCGACGCGCAGACTCGTTGACCGCAGCCCACGCCTCAGCAAACTTATGGACAGCCTGGTTTTCTCCAACATCACGCACAGGCCCGCGCGCACCTTCGTCAGCGTGCTCGGCATCGCCCTCGGCGTCCTGCTCATCGTCTTCACGGTCGGGCTGGCCCACGGCGTCCTGCGCGAGCGCGGGCGTCGTGAATCCAACATCGGCGCGGAACTGATGATTCGCCCCTCCGGCACGCTCGGTCTCAACGGCTCGCAGCCCTTCACGATGCCCGTCGGGCATGCTCTTGAACTGGCGAACATAGAAGGCGTGCGCGCCGTCGTCCCTATCGCGCAGACGACAGACAAGACCGATAGCGGCTTCGGCCAGAGACTGATTGACGGCATCCCTTTTGACGAGTACGCGACCGTCGCCGGGTTGAGCATCAAGGAGGGACGCAAGTTGGAAAGCGGCGACGAGGCCATCGTTGATGCCGTCTGGCAACAGGACCATCACGCGCAGATAGGCTCGACCGTCACGCTCTACGAGCGACCGTTCACCATCGTCGGCGTCTTCGAGCCGCCGGGCGGCGGGCGCGTCAAGATTCCGCTCGCCACATTACAGGACCAATTAGGCAGCGAGGGATATTGCACGACCGTCCTCGTCGCCTGCCTCAACCCCGCTCAGCAGGAGGACGTGGCCGAGCGTATCCGCCAACGTTTTCCCGGCGACCAGATTCTCTTCACCAGAGACTTGCCGGAGCTTTACGCGTCGGGCGTGCCCGCGCTCAACATCTTCATCAACGTCGTCGTGGCGATTGCCGCCATCATCAGCACGCTCGTCATCCTGCTGGCGATGTACACCACCGTCACAGAGCGCACGAGGCAGATAGGCATCCTCAAATCGCTCGGCATGTCCAAGACGATGATTGCCTGGGTGATTGAGCAGGAGGCCATCCTGGTGAGCGTGCTCGGCGTCATCGTCGGCGTGCTGCTGACCTTAGCGACGCGCTTCGCGGTCATGCGCGCGACCACCCTCAACGTAGAGATAGAACCCCGTTGGGTGCTCATCGCGCTCGGCATAGGCTTGCTCGGCGGCACGCTCGGCGCGCTCTACCCGGCCCTCCGCGCCGCACGCCAGGACGCCGTTGACGCGCTCAGCTACGAATAAGAGTTTGCCTTAACGGTCGTTCACCACAGAGACAATTGCACAACAAAGAGAGATTGTAGGGGCAGGGCTGGTCCCTGCCCGTCGCGCGGGTAGCGCGAAGGCGGGATTGCTTATCACTCTCGCGTTGAATATCTCTGCAACTTGATGAGCGACCCGATGGGTCGCTACGGGCAGCGACCAGCCCTGCCCCTACATCTTCTTGATGCGAGCGAAAAGCATTGCTCTCTCATCGTTGAAACTTACTCCCGCGAATCTCACAGCATCGTTCTCAAGCAACCTGCGCTCAAGCCCGCTCGTGCGTATTTCCTGGCGGGCGCGTGCTATGAAGTTTTCGATGCCCACGAACGCTTGAACGTGTTGTATTATCACTCAAATTTTGTTCGGAGACAAAAGGAGACGTTGAATGCGAAAGAACTTCATATTAATGGTCCTGCTCGGTCTCGCCGCCAGCTTGTCCGGCTGCGCTTCAGCAGAGAGGACGAAGAGCACTGCCCCCGCGAGCAACTCTAACGCTAACGCTCCGGCGAGCGCGGCCCCACAGAGCCAGCCCGTCGGCAGCAGCGCATCTTCCGCGAACCGGAACGAATCCCACGCACCTTCGCCAGCCATCAAGCCGCCGCAGAAGGTTAATCCATAATCGAATCTCGCAAGAGACAGAGGGCGCGGCACGTTGAGCGGGGAGCGCGTTTAGGCGTATGCTTGCGATATGAGCAAACATATCTCGCCTGATTCCGACGATGTGGTGATAGATATTGGCCCGGCGCAACGCGGTCGCCACTGGGGGCGATGGGCGCTGGCGGCTGTGGCCTTGTTGGTCTTCGCGCTCTTCCGCTCGCTCTCGATTTATCTCTCGGCGTTGTGGTTCGACTCGCTCGGCTACGCCTCCGTTTACTGGTACATGTTTCGCCTGAAGCTGATGCTTTTCGTCGGCTTCGCTCTCCTGACGTTCCTCATCCTGCGCGGAGCCTTCTGGCTGATTGAACGCGCGCTCTCGTCTTACGCGCTCGAACGTCGCGTCGTGACGTTCAACAACCAGCAGTTCAACATTTCCCCCGCGCGCATCCTGCGCCCTCTCTCGTGGATAGTCTCCGGCGTGGTCGCGCTGCTCTTCGGACTCGGCATGCTGGCAAGCTGGCGACGCTTCGCGCTCTACCTGCATCAGACGCCGACCGGCGACCCGGACCCTATCTTCAATAAGCCCGTCGGCTTTTATCTCTTCACGCTGCCCGTGCATCAACTGTTGAGTTGGTGGCTGACCGTGCTGGCCTTCATCACACTGGCGGGGGCCGCGCTCTACGTGGTGGGCACGCTCTCGTCCTCGACGAAGAAAACGACCTTCACGGACGCGGCGCAAAGAAAGACTCGTTACGCCGTTATCTCGTGCGCGCTCGCCGGTTACTTGCTGATGCTGGCGTGGCGTTTCTACCTCTCGCGCTTCCCTTACCTGTGGGAGGACCACCAGATATTCACGGGCGTTAATTACACGGAGGCCAACTACGTCCTGCCCGGGCTCACCTTCGTCTCCATCGCGCTCATCATCGCCGCCCTCATCGCCGTCATCAATGCTTTCACGGAGAGACGGCTTCGCATGCTCCTGTTCGCGGTCGCGCTGCCGTTGGTCGTGTACGTTGTCGCCGTCGGATTGATTCCCGGTTACGTGACGAGCTTTATCGTCAAGCCGAACGAACTCGGACGCGAAACGCCCTACATCGAACACAACATTAATTGGACCAGGCGCGCTTACAAGCTGGACCAGATTGAGATGAGAGATTTCGAGGCGGACACGTCATCGCAAGGCTTCGACCTCAATGGCAATCGCGCGACCTTCGACAATATAAGGCTCTGGGACTGGCGCGCACTGCAAGACACCTTGCGCCAGCTTCAGGAGATACGACCTTATTATGATTTCCCGGACGTGGACGTTGACCGCTACACAATCGGCGGGCAGAGGCGGCAAATGATGCTCGCCGCGCGCGAGATTGACATTGAAAAGCTGCCCAATGAATCGCGCAACTGGATTAACGAAAAGCTGGTTTACACGCACGGCTACGGCATCACGATGAACACCTCGAACGGCTTCGACGCGGAAGGCATGCCGCTCTTTCAACTCTCGAACATGCCTATCGAATCGAGCGCGCCGGAGATAAAAGTTACCAGACCGGAAATCTATTTCGGGCAGAAGACGGACACGGATGTTTACGTCAAGACGAAGCAGAAAGAGTTTAACTATCCGCAGGGCGAGGCCAACAACTATACGACCTACGAGGGCACGGGCGGGATTCGCATTGGCAACAGCATGCGCAGGCTCTTGCTCGGCTGGGCGCTCAACGACCTCTCCAAACTGCCCTTCTCCGACGACGTGACATCGGAAAGCCGTGTTCTCATCCATCGCAACATCATTGACCGCATCGAGAGCCTCGCGCCCTTTCTCACCTACGACCCCGACCCTTACATCGTCGTCTCCGATGACGGGCGGCTCTACTGGATGATTGACGCCTTCACCGAATCCGCCTCGTATCCTTACGCACGCCACGAGAACGCGGGCAAATCGGTCGTGAACTACATACGCAACAGCGTCAAAGTCACCGTTGATGCTTACAACGGCGACGTGAACTTTTACGTCTTCGACGCGGCGGACCCGCTCATCAAGACTTACCGCGCGACCTTCCCCTCGCTCTTCAAAGACGCGAGCCAGATGCCCACGGACCTGCACGCGCACGTGCGCTATCCGGAGACTCTCATCAAGACGCAGGGCGATGTTTACAGTCTCTATCACACGCAGAACACGAAGGTCTTTTTCCAGCGCGAGGACGTGTGGAGCGTGGCGAGCCAGGTCAGCCTCGGCCAGAATAATGAACACAAGACCGAGCCTCTGGAACCCTACTTCGTCTTGATGCAACTGCCCGGCGAGGCCGTCGCCAACGAGTTCGTGCAGATACTGCCCTTCACGCCCGCCAACCGCAATAACATGATCGGCTGGATGGCTGGCCGCAGCGACGGCGACGCCTACGGCTCTATGCTGGTGTACAACTTTCCGAAATCAAGGTTGATTGACGGCCCGCTTCAGATAGAGGCGCGCATAGACCAGAACGCGCAACTCTCCAGCCAGTTCACCCTCTGGAATCAACAAGGCTCGCACGTCCGGCGCGGCAACCTGCTCGTCATCCCTATCGGTCGCTCGCTCCTCTACGTGGAGCCTATCTATCTTCAGGCCGAACGCAGCCCGATGCCGGAGCTACGTCTCGTCGTCCTCGCCACGCAAGAACGGCTCGGCTACGGGCTGACCTTCGGCGAAGCCCTCTCAAGTTTATTGGGCCAGAGTGGGCCAACCGCCGCGCCCGACAAGACCGAACAATCCAAAGCGCAACAGCAACCGCAGGCACAACAGCCGGGCAGCACAACGCAACCCGCCCCGTCCGCTTCCCCCGCGCCGCAGACTACGGAGCAACTAATCAACCGCGCCTCGCAAGAGTTCGACGACTACCAACGCCTGACGAAGGAAGGCAAGTACGGCGAAGCGGGCCAGCGACTCGAACAACTCAAGGCCACTTTGGAAGAATTGAAGAAACAGCAAAACCAGTAGTCAGGAGCCAGGAGCCAGGAGCCAGTAGAAAAGCAATAGCATACTCTTCATGATGAAGGCTCTGCTCTTACTTCTTCCTTCTGACTCCTGCCTTTATTCCCGCTACTGGTTTCTGGCTACAGGCTTCTGCTTTTCGAGGATGGCGCGGGCGATGGAGAGGGTGGCGACGGCGCGCGGGGCTTCGCCGTTGAAATTCTTGGCGAGTTCGACGGCGCGATAGAGGTCGTCTTTGGCGAGCAGGCCGAAGATGCGCGCGAGGTCAAAACTCTCCGCGCCGAAGCTGGTCGTGGATGCTCCCTGCCCGATGCTCAGGCGCGAGACTATCTCCGCGTCTTCGCCTGTAAAGTCTGTCGCGGAGTTGGCAGCCTTCGCGGCTTCGGTTATCAATTCCCAAACGCGATTGTGGTCCAACGCGAACATCTGCGTCGCCACGCCGACCAGCGCGCGTGCGCGGTCAGGGTCGCCGCCTCCGATGCGACGCGCTTCGGTCGCGGCTTCGTCCAATATTTCCCTGGCGCGCGTCTGGTCCGGCTTGACCATGAGGCCAGCGATTTCCGTCAACGCCCACGCGCGCTGGACGTGCGAGAGTTCGCCCGTGCGCGCCATTTGCAGAGCCTGCATAGCATCCTTGTTGTCTAACGCGTGAGTGACGAGCATGAAATCAACATGCGCGCGCGTGCGCTGGCGCAAGTCGGTGTCGGATATTTTCTCTATGTAATCGCGCGCGTGCGGATCGCTTTTGCGCGCGGCGGCGAGGGCCGCTCTCGCAAACGAGCTATCGCGTTCTTCCGGCGTCGGCGCGCGTTCCGCGCGTTCCAATGCTTCCCGGTCCTCATTCCTCGAAGGGTCTTCTTCCACGAGGCCGCGCGTCAGGTTCGGGTCTTTGCCGTTGCGGTATCTCTCTGGCGCGTCGGGCGCGAGCGTGCCGAGTTGGCCGCGAAGCTCCGAAGCGATGTTGGCGTCAAACGAGTCGAAGTAAGGAAGCAATCGCGTGATGGTGAAGTATAGCCCCGCGCGCCCCGCGAGCGTGTGGTCCTGGTCCGGCGGCGGGATAGGGTGCAGGAGTATTTGCGCGGTTGAACGAAAGAAGAGCGCGCGTAATTCTTGCGACATGACGGGCGCGACGATGCGTTCGCGTTGACGACTGGAATGCGTGTCGTTGCGCGACACGATGACGTAAAGAAAAGGCGTCAGCGCGTAGGACGAAAGGACCGAGACGGTGACGGCATCCGACTGCGGGTCGCTGGCCGCGCGTTGCAGCATCTGCGCGAAACGCCGGTCGGCTGCCGACGGGTTCTTCTCTCGCAACGCGGAAAGAAAGTTGATGCCTTCGGTGGTCACGCCGCCGAGCGCGCTGTCAGCGAAGAGCAGCGCGCGTTCAACGTCGCCCTCTTCCAGAAAATCCCTGGCAAGACCGAGGCGCGCGCTTATCTCTGCGGGCGGCTTCTCAGGGTTCGGCGTCGTCACCTCAGCGGTCTGCGCTGTGTCGGGGTCGGCGACCTGTCCTGGACTAGTAATGAAAGCCTGCGTCTCTTTATCTTTTGCTTCGGTCAGCTTGGCGATGAACTCTTCACCGAGCGCGCGGTCGCGCCTGGATGCTAGACGCAAGACTTCCGGGCGCACGTTCGGAAGAGGGCCGGACCTTCTAAGCTCCACATCCTTGAGAGAGCTTTGCGCGCGTCGTTCATCTTCCGCGCGCCTGGCACGCTCGCCGTCAACAGTCTCCGCCGTCTCCCATGCTCTGCGAAAGAGCGCGCGCGCTTTCTCAGGGTCGCTCTCCCAGAGCGCGTCTGCGGCGCGCGCCTGCACGCGAGCGCGCAAGGTCTCGTCACGAAAACCGCGCGCATCCTCGGCCAGCGCGGTGACGAGCGAAGCCGCGACAGCCTTTCTCTCATTAGCGAGCGGGTCTGCCTTCTCGCCCGCAGCCTTCTTCGCGGTCGTCTTCTTCGCAGTCGCGGCGGAATCTTTGGCCGGTGGCGTCTGCGCCGCAACGGAAAGCGAGAGCGCGAGAAGGCAAGTCACGGCGAGAGGTGCGCCAGAGGATGTTCGATTCATTTGATTCTCTCCGAACCTTTGGGTGAGCGGATTAATGCGACGGTTTAGTTACAGTTCAATTCTTGGACCAGGATTAATATATCAACGCGACAGCCTAAGCCGTCGCGTTGATTAACGCGCCTGCCCGAAATTATGTTCCAAAAGAAGAGAGGATATTTGTCGCGGCGTGAGAAACCTTAGACGGCGATGACTTCAAGCTCCGGGTCAATTTCCTGCTTGAGCATTCCCTCAATCGCCATCAGCGTGCCCGTCAGCGAACTGGGGCAACTGCCGCACGCGCCCTGATAACGAATGCTCAAAGTGTGCTCCTGTAGACCAAGCACTTCCAGATAACCGCCGTCGCCCATCAGGGCGGGGCGCACTTTCTCGTCCAGTATCTCGTTGATGCGCGTGAGGCGCGGGTCGTCGCTCATGATGGCGGCGATGGCTCCACCGACTCCTGCTGCTGCCGCCGCAGATGCTTCGGCGGGAGCGGTCATCGCTACGGATGCGGCGGCGCGAATCGGCACGGCGAGCGCGGGCAACAGTTCATCCCAATCGGCCAGGTCTTCCTTCTCGACCGTAATCATCCGGTCCATGTAGAAGACGGAAACGACTTGGCCCACGTTGAACAAAGAGTTTGCGAGCGGATCGTTCTCAGCCTTTTCGGCTGAGTTGAACTGGCGCGCCGTGCCGTTCGTGACAGGCTCTTTGAGTATAAATTTAACCGCGTTCGGATTTGGTGTTTCTTCAATATCGCTAATCTTAGGCATTGCTCGATCTCCATTCGTTTGCCGCCCTCGCAGCCCCTTCAGAGGACGCGCGCGGGCATCTATAAATGCTTTCTTATTCTAGAATATTATACTTCATCCGGCGCGCGAATGCAGTCTCGCGGCCCGCCAGGGCGATGGAAGATGTAACATGAAATTCATCTTTATGGACTAAACGTAAAATTTCGGAAAAAGAGCTGGTTGGCCCATTTTACTGGACCAATTGTGTAAACTATTTACTGTCGTCGAATATTTCTTCGTGTGGTTGAAAAAAGAGTTTGCTAAAAACTCTCACTGGGAATATACTCTCTGGCCTCGCTTGCTCCCCCTTTCATAAAGGTGTGACAAGTAGAGACAAGAGGCAGGCGATTGCGAGGGTTGTCTGCCTCTTCTCTTTTGTTTACCACACCCGATTGCCGCTCGATAACAGCCAACTTTCCCGCCCTCACAATCGTTCATAACTTGCAAGAACAGTTATTAGATGTTAGATGCTAGATGTTAGTGAGAGACTCGTCACAACATACTGCATCTGATATCCGGGATATGCTTTTATGAACATCGGCATCACCGTTTATTCGTCATACGGCGGCAGCGGCATCGTCGGCTCCGAACTCGGCAAGGAGTTGGCGGCGCGCGGCCACACGGTCCACTTCATAGCCTCTTCGCTGCCGACGCGCCTGACAGAATTGGGCGAGCGCGTGCGCTTTCATGAAGTCGAGATGATGTCCTATCCGCTCTTCGAGCACCAGCCATACACGCTGGCTTTAGCGACGAAGATGGCGACCGTCGCGGAGAGCGAAAACCTGGACCTCCTTCATGTTCATTACGCCATCCCGCATTCCATCAGCGCGATTCTGGCGCGCGAGTCTTTAAAGCCGCATCGCTGCCTGCCCGTCATCACGACGTTGCACGGCACGGACATCACGCTCGTCGGCGCGGATCGTTCCTACTTGCCGATTACGCGCTACGGCATAATCCAGTCAGACGGCGTGACGGCCATCTCGCATTACCTCAAGCGCGCGACCGCAGAGACTTTCAAGTTCGATAACATAGCCGTCATTCCCAACTTCATCTGCGCTTCGGATTACCGGCGACACAGTGTTCCAGACTTGCGCGCGGAACTCTCACCCGCAGGCGAGCCATTATTGGTCCACGTCTCAAACTTTCGTCCGGTCAAGCGCGTGGTTGATTGCGTGGAGATACTGGCGCGCGTGCGCGAGAAGGGAGTCAAGGCGCGGCTCGTGATGGTCGGCGACGGCAGCGAGCGCACCAACGCGGAACACAGGGCGCGCTGCCTCGGCGTCTACGAGCATTGTTCGTTCGTCGGCAAGCAACCGAAGATAGTTGACTATCTCTCCGCGACAGACGTGTTGCTCCTGCCCTCCGAGCAGGAATCATTCGGGCTGGCGGCGTTGGAAGCGATGGCTTGCGAAGTGCCCGTCATAGCCTCGCGCGTGGGCGGGATCCCGGAGGTCGTGACGGACGGCGAGAACGGATGCTTGAGCGAGGTGGGCGATATCGAGAAGATGAGCGCGGACGCGGCGCGCCTTCTCGCTGATGAAGAGTTGCGCGCGTTGATGGGACGGCGCGCGCGCGAGTCCGCCGTCTCTCGTTACAATACGGACCTGGTCATTCCACAGTACATAGAATTTTATGAACGCGTCCTCGCGGCCAAGAGCGGCAGCAGCGTTGACTGCTGAGCCTGCTGGCGAAAAGCCTCTCGGCTACATCATACAGAACCTTGAGCGCACGTACGGCGTGCCTGAGAACGAACGCATCTCGGACCCGCTCGACATGCTGGTCCAAATAATCCTCTCGCAAGCGACGAGCGACACCAACAGCCATCGCACCTACGCAGCCCTCAAGAAACGCTTTCCCGTTTGGGAACGCGCCCTGCGCGCGCGCACCGAAACCATCGCCGAGACGATTCGCGCGGGCGGCCTGGCGAACCAGAAGGCCGCCGTCATCAAGAGCCTGCTGCGACAGATTAAGGAAGAGCATGAAACGCTCGAACTAGACTTTCTTCATGAGATGCCCGCGCAGGAGGCGCGCGAGTATCTCAAACAGTTTCGCGGAATCGGACCAAAAACTATCGCCTGCACGCTGCTCTTCGCCTGTCGCAAAGATGTCTTCCCGCTCGACACTCACATCTTTCGCATCCTGCGGCGCGTCGGGTTGATTCCGCAAAAATGCACGGACGCGCGCGCACATGAAATCATGGACCGCACGGTTCCGCCGGGAAAGTTCTACTCTTTTCACGTCAATCTGATACGGCATGGCCGCGCGCTTTGTCGCCCACGCGAACCCCTCTGCGAGCGTTGCCCCATCGTCGAGTATTGCGACTACGGACAGGCGCAGATTTAAATCCGGCGCGTCTGGTCCAAAAATAAAATTCTGGCTCGCGTGCGCTTTTCTCTTTACACCGCGCCTTATTTCCATTACAGTTTCGCCCACGTATCGAAGAGGGCTGTGAGCCATCATCGCCGCCTAAGGCGACCACTAGACGACGATGGCCTCACATGACATTCTCCTTATAACCAATAGCTCGCAGGCTTTCACTAAACTCGTCTTACCTTGCTGAGCCTGTCTTGCCATCGCTCTACGAACGGTTATACGAACTACGGTAGGAGATGCGCCGCATGAAGTCTTCGCTACCGGCAATACTCATCAATGTGTCTGAAGAGAAACACTGCTTCAGCACGTCGCCACCAAATTTCGGGACCGCCGAAATCTATAGAACAAACTGGACGAAGGACCGTGTGGGAGCAGGACACTGAAGGAGTGTCTCTGCGGCTTCGAGCCTGTAGTTCAAAGGCGAATTCTATCAGGCAAAGCTTTCAACGTAACCCCTTGACCTTAACCTCTCAATCTCGTTTTCAGATTGGGAATCGCGTGCCCGTATTACGGCACGTTTTGCTCGCATACTCATTCAACGCGCTTCAAGCTTGAAACAGACCCCTGACTGTTCTGTGAAGGAGAACTTCCCCCATGAGACGGCATATCGGAATAGCTCTTATTGCAACCATCCTTTTAACTCTCTCCCTTCTGTTTTTACCGACGAGCCTGGCGACACGCGGCCAGGCAGAGGTTGAAACTTCCAAGCAACTAGTCGAGTCCGCGCGGAGGGCCGATGCCCTCTCCTTATCCAACTTAATCAAGCCGCCCGTGCGCCAGCAATCAAGCGCAACGCCCATCGTCATGCGCGCGGGCAACTTCGCGGTCTCCGCTCCCGTCAGCGAACTGCCGCCGACGGCGCGCTTGAAGGAGAACATAGGGAAAAAGTTGAACATCGTGCGCGACCGCCCCTTCGAGAAGGACGGCGTTGCGGAAGAGAACGAGATTAACAAGGAGAACAACGAGAGCATTCGCAACATTGACCCGAATGCGACGCGCACCGTTGACACCGCTCTCTCTTACAAGCGGCTCAGCACGGCGGTCGTCCCGCAGGCTCTGCCGACTCCGTCGGTCAGTTTCGACGGCATCTCGGAAGCCGACACCGTGACCATCGGGCAGGGCTTTCTGCCGCCCGACACCAACGGCGAAGTTGGCCCAAACCATTTTGTGCAAACTGTCAACTCCGCTTTCCGCGTCTGGGACAAGAGCGGCAACCCTTTGACTCCCCTCGCGTCCTTGAGCAGCCTCTTCGCGCCGCTCGGTGCGCCATGCGGGACCAGCGACGACGGCGACCCCGTCACGCTCTATGACCAACTCTCTGACCGTTGGCTGATTACGCAGTTCTGCTTGCCTTCGGGCAGCACCAACATCGGCCCCTTTCACGAGTTGATAGCCGTCTCGAAGACTGGCAACCCGGCTGGCTCCTATTACCTCTACGACTTCATCACGCAGGGGACCAACATCTTCCCTGATTACCCGCACCTCGGCGTCTGGTCCGACGGCTACTACATGACGGTCAACCAGTTCAGCGGCAACACCTTCGTCAACTCAGGCATGTACGCCTTCGACCGCAACAAGATGATCGCGGGCGACCCGACGGCGGCCTACGTTTTCTTCAACTCCAACGTCCTCTTCAGTGGGCAGGGCGTGGGCGGCATGCTGCCAGCAGACCTTGACGGCTACACGCCGCCGCCTGCGGGCGCGCCATGCCCGTTCGCATATTTCACGGCGGGCGAATTCGGAGACCCCGCGCCCGCCAACACGGACGCGCTCAGGTTCTTCGACTTTCACGTTGACTTTACGACGCCCGCCAACTCTACTTTTACAGAGCGCGCGGGAAGCCCACTGGCGGTCGCGGCCTTCGACCCGAACACGGTCCCGGCTGGCTCGCGCAACGTCGTCCCTCAACCTCCACCGGCTACGGCGGCTTCATTTCTGGACGCCATCTCCGACCGCTTGATGTTCCGGCTTGCCTATCGCAACTTCGGCAACAAAGAAACGCTCGTGGTCAATCACACGGTCAACGCTTCGGGCAGCGTGGCGACTTTCCGCGCGGGCGTTCGTCTCTACCAGTTGAGCCGCGCGACGCCCGCCGCGACGTGGGGCATTGACGAGCAGACGACATGGGCCGGAGCGTTGCCGACCGACACGGACCATCGCTGGATGGGCAGCGCAGCGCAGAATTATTTGGGCGACCTCGTCCTGGGCTTCAGCGCATCGAGCTTAACCACCAATCCCTCCGTGCGCTACGCTGCGAAACTGGCGAGCGACCCGGCGGGCAGCGGGTTGGCCCAGGGCGAGCAGACGCTCGTCGCGGGCAACAGTTCGCAAACCAGCACCTCAGGTCGTTGGGGCGATTACAGCGACCTGACCGTTGACCCGTCCGACGACTGTACTTTCTGGTACACGCAGGAGTACATGAACACGACGACGGTCTGGAAGACGCGCATCGGCAGTTTCTCAGTCAGGAGTTGCACGACCTCTCCGCGCGGCGCGGTTCAGGGCACTGTGACAAATTGCCAGACGGGCCTCCCGATACCGAACGCGCTCGTCAAGGTTAGCGGCGGCTTCTCGCGCGCGACCGACGCCGCAGGCACTTACTCCGCGACGGTCCCGCCCGGAACTTACACTGCGTCCGTCACCGGCACGGGTTATAACACCGTCACCTCCGGCAGCCTCGTCGTGAGCAACGGCGGCACTGCGACCTTCAGCGCATGCCTGGCAGGAACCTTGAAGCAGCCCGTCGCAGACACCTCCAGTGTTGTCACCGATAGCTGCAACTCCAACGGCGTGATTGACCCGAACGAGACCGTTACGGTCAACCTCGGCATCAAGAACACGGGCACGCTCAACACGGTCAACCTGGTGGCGACCATGCAAGCGACGGGCGGCGTCACCGCTCCGGGCGCGCCGCAGACTTACGGTGTGGTCATCGCCGGAGGCTCAACTGTTACCATGCCGTTTACCTTCACGGCCAGCAACCTGAGTTGCGGCGCGCCGCTCACGGTCACGCTCGCTTTACAGGACGGCGCGACAAATCTCGGCACTGTGACTTACAACTTCACGGTCGGGCAACTTCTAAATTCCTTCTACAGCACGGGCAACATCGCCGTTGCTGTTCCAGACAACAACGCGACCGGCGTGGACATTCCCATCACGGTCGCTGACGTGATGACGCTTTCGGATGTCAACGTCACGGTGCGTTTGAATCACACCTTCGTCGGCGACTTAAAGATTGACCTGGTGCATCCTGATAATACTGTGGTCAACCTGGTCAATCGTCGCGGCGGCAGTGGCATCAACTTCGGCAGTGGGCCCAACGATTGCTCCGGCACGCCGACGGGCTTCGACGACCAGGCCGCGCCGCTCATCAGCGCGGTCACTTCAACGGGCGCGCCCTACGCTTCGACCTTCAAACCCGAAGGCTCGCTCGCCACGCTCAACGGCAAGCCGTCTAACGGGACTTGGAAACTGCGCGTCTCCGATAATGCTTCGCTCGATACGGGCACGGTCGGCTGCGTCAAGCTCGAACTGAACAGGCGTTTCGCCTGCTGCGGCGCGTTGATTAACGCCGCGCCTCCCGTGAGCATCGTCTCGGAGAGCATCAGCCCGGCCAACAATACTGTTGACCCTGATGAGACCGTGACGGTCAATTTCCCGCTCACCAATCTCGGCGCGAACGGCACGACGAATCTCGTCGCCACCCTGCTGCCGACGGGCGGCGTCGTCGCTCCGAGCGCGCCGCAGAACTACGGAGCCATCGCCCCTAGCGGCACGGCCACGAAAGCCTTCACCTTCACAGCCAACGGCGCGTGCGGCAGCAACATCACGGCCTCGCTCGCCCTGCTTGATGGAGCGACCAATCTGGGCACTGTGACCTTCAGCATACATCTGGGCTCGAACGTCGTCACGACCGTCAACTCTGAGAACTTCGACTCGGTCGTGATACCGGCCTTGCCGAGCGGTTGGACCAGCACGCACACGGGCGGCGCGCTCAACTTCGTCACGACTAACACCACGCCGGATTCCTCGCCGAACGACGCCTTCGCGCCTAACAACGCCATCGTCAGCACGATTGACCTCGTCTCGCCGACGCTCCAACCTGCTCAGAGCATAACTTTCAGAAATCTCTTCAACCTGGAAGCGAGTTCGAGCACTTCGACGGGCTTCGACGGCATGGTGCTTGACATCAGCTTCAACGGCGGCTCAAGCTTCGCCGACATCATCACGGCGGGCGGCACTTTCGCTGCGGGCGGCTACACGCGCACCATCAGCAGCAGCTTTAGCAGTCCCATCGGCGGGCGACAGGCTTGGAGCGGTCTCTCTGGTGGGACCACCGCCGCGCCAACCTACATCACGACGACCATCAACCTGCCGCCGCAAGCGGCCACGCAGAGCTTCATCCTGCGCTGGCGCGTCGGCACAGATAGCAGCGCGTCCGCTTCGGGCGTCAACGGCGTGCGCGTTGATACCATCGCCACGGCGGCGACGGCTCAAGTTTGCGCGACGCAGACTTGCTTGCTCAACATTCCGGCGAACATCACCGTCCCGAAAGACCCGTCCAACTGCGGCGCGATAGTCAATTATCCGGCCCCGACTTTCACGGGCGGGTGCGGCGCGGTGACGACCAGCCAGGCTTCCGGCACGTTCTTCCCCATCGGGACGACGACCGTCAACGTTGTCGGCACGAAGGGCGATAACAGCACGACGACCGGCTCCTTCACCGTCACGGTGACGGATTCGGAAACGTTGCCGACAGCAACAGGCTCGAACGTCGGTAATAACTTCTGCAACACGACCGTCAACTATTCCAACGTCACCGGCTCAGGGCAGACGACGGTCGTCAACGCCGCGCCGCAAACCCTGTCGCCGCCTTACACAAGTTGTCCGGGCTGCCCGCAGTTGAACATTTCAACGACGGCTGTCGTGATTGGACCAATCACCACCTGCATCACGATGCCCGCTTCGACTGACTTCAACACCTTCTCTCACTTGAGGCTCTTGCACGGTGAGGGCGGGCCCGCGCTGGTCAATCGAACCAGCAGTACCAACTTCAGCACGAAGACCATCTGCGCCGTAACGACGAGCCTTTCGCCCTTCGTCGTCGGCTTCGACACAGCCGCGCCGACGGCAGCCGCCGCCACGATTAGCGGGCGCGTCCTGACCGCAGAGGGTGAGCCTCTGGGCGGAGTTGAAATCGCTCTCTCCGGCGGCAGCGCGGATCGGACTATCACGGACAGCAACGGTAGCTACTCGTTCGAGAACGTGGCGACCGATGCCTTCTACACGGTCGCTCCGGCGCGGGCCAACTACGGCTTCAACCCGCGCCAGCGTTCCTTCTCATTACTGGCGACCAAGTCGGATGCGGTCTTCGTCGCGGAGCCGGACGCGCACGCGACGGCCAACCCGCTCGATAGCGACATGTTCTTTGTGCGCCAGCAGTACATAGATTTCCTGGGCCGCGAACCCGACAAGGGAGGTCTGGATTATTGGACCTCTCAACTCGGAAAGTGCGGCTCTGACGGAGCTTGCCTGCGCCAGCGTCGCAAGGAGATCAGCGCGGCCTTCTTCATGTCGGAAGAGTTCCAGCAGGCGGGCAGCTTCGTGCTTCGTCTCTACGAGGCGACGCTCGGTCGGCCCGTCACCTACGCGGAATTTTCCGCAGACAGAACGCACGTCATCGGTGGACCGAATCTTGAGATGAGCAAGATCGGGTTCGTGGAGGAATGGGTCAAGCGACCATCATTCAAGGGACAGTACCCGGACGCGCTCTCGCATACGGAGTTCGTCAACCGTCTCTTCGAGACCGCAGGGATGTCCGCCTTCACAGAGGAACGGCAGAAGGCCGTAGAGCAACTCCAGAACGGAGCGACACGCGCACAGGTCTTGAGAAGCCTGGTCGAGACGGATGCGTTCCAGCATCAGCAGTACAACTCATCCTTCGTCTTGATGGAGTACTTCGGCTACCTCAAACGCCAGCCTGAAGATGAGGGTTATCGTTTCTGGCTGGATGTCCTGGACAACCGCGACGCGGGCAACTATCACGGGATGGTCTGCTCGTTCGTCACCTCCGCCGAATACCAGCAGAGGTTCAGCCCTGTCATCACGCACAGCAACAGAGAGTGCGGCCAGTGATGCTTGGATGACTTGAAAAGCTGGAAGCGAGAGGCCATCAGGTTGCGCGCGCAACCTGATGGCCTCTTACTTTTAACTGACGCGCTGGCGATTTTTATGATACAACGCCTAAACCGAACGCGGGGGGATTTCGTATGATACGCCGGAGGTCAAGAGATGTTCTGCAACAACTGCGGTAATCAGGTCCAGGGTTTCAACAAATTCTGTCCGAAGTGCGGCATGCCCGTGACGGCGGAAACGCCGCCGCCGCCCTCCTCTCAACCATTTTCATCGCAACCCGGCCCGCCGCCCTATCAACCGGCTTCATCTTTCGGCGATGCGCCGCGCCAGCCCTTCAACGGTGGTTCGATGGGCCAACCGCAGAAGAGGTCCGGCGGGTGCGGCAAGGTTCTATTGGTGTTGAGCCTCGTGCTGTTGCTGCTCGGCGGCGGCATCGCGGCGGCCCTCTACTACGGCTATCATTACGCGCAGAAGGCCATCAAATCTTCTGAGGCTTACACCGTCGCGCTCGCCGCTTTGAAGAATAACCCGCAGGTCGCGGCGAAGATGGGCGAGATTAAGGACACTGGATTTCCGCTCGGCAGTTTCAGCGAGGACGCGAACGGCACGGGCGCAGCCGCCTACGCGATGTCCGTCGAAGGCACGAAGGCGAGCGGCAATTACAAAGTCGTGATGAGACGACAGAGCAGTAAGTGGCATTTGATAAAGGGCAGCGTCACGCTCAACGACGGCGAGACGATTGATGTGGCCACTGCTGATGAAACTCTTCTCGGCGGAAACGATAACGAGACTGGCCCAGGCAGCAATAGCAACTCGCGCCCACCCGCGCCTCCGACGCCCGGTAATATCTCCGTGCCGAAGGATGCCGTCAACGGCGGAGTCCTCAATAGCAAAGCTGTTGACCTGCCCAAGCCAACCTATCCGGCCATCGCTAAGAGCGTACACGCTTCGGGCAGCGTGGCCGTGCAGGTCGTCGTTGACGAGGACGGCAGCGTGATGGCGGCGAAGGCCACTTCGGGCCATCCACTGTTGCGCCAGGCGGCTGAGGCGGCGGCGATGAAAGCGCAGTTCACGCCGACCATGCTTTCGGGCCATCCGGTCAAGCTCACGGGCATCATCATGTACAACTTTGAAGCGCAGTAGAGCTTCGGAAGTGTTACTTCAACCGTCAGCTTGTGCGGTGCAGTAAAGCCTATGTCTTATCTGGTTGACGGGAATAACGTGATGGGCCAACGCGTCGGGTGGCACAGGGACAAGCCGGGCGCGCAACGAGCGTTGCTGGACGAGTTGGCCCACTTCGCGCGTGCGCGCCGCGCGACCGTCACGGTCGTCTTCGACGGCAAGCCCTTACAGCATTTTCCAGACGGAGCCAGTTACAGGGGCGTGCGCCTCTTCTATGCCTTGCGCGGCTCGAACGCCGACGAGCGAATAAAAGCTCTGGTGGAACACTCGCGCGAGCGGCGCACGCTCATCGTCGTCACCTCCGACCGCTCTCTCGCCGGTTACGTTCGCAGTTGCGGCGCGCAGGTCTTACGCGCCGGAGAGTTTCGACAACGCATGGAAGAGACCGCACGCGGCCTCGCACACGCGCCCGACCCGGAAACCGCCGACCCCGTCAACGACGAGAACCTCCCACACTGGATGCGCTACTTCGGCGTTGACGAAGAACAATGAAGGGTGAAGTCGGAAAGATGAAGGATGAGAGAAAAGCTATCCAACGTTGGATAGCTTTTCTCTCATCTTTCATCCTTCATCTCAACGCCGTCCGACCTTGCTCTTCACACTTGCTTGTCGAGTCCAATGAGTTCGACTTCAAAGGTGAGTTGGCTTCCGGCTAATGGATGATTGGCATCGAGGGTGATGGTGTCGGGTGTGACTTCGGTGATGGTGATGGGAATTTGATTGCCGTCTGGCAGTTGCATGATGAGGTTCATGCCGACTTGCGGGTCGGCATCAAGGTTGATGCTGGCGCGCGCGACTTGCTGGACGAGCGCATCGTTGCGCTGGCCGTATGCCTGGTCCGCTTCGATGATGATGCTCTTTTTGCCGCCGATGCTCATCTCGCGCACGCCCTGGTCAAAGCCTTCTATGACCTGTCCCGCGCCGATCTCGAATTCGAGTGGGTCGCCGCCCTCGGAAGAATCGAAGACCTGGCCGTCCGCCAACCGTCCCGTGTAATGAACGCGTACCCTATCGCCTTTTTCTGCTTGGTCTGGCATCATTGCTCCATTCGGATATTGAATTTATCGGTGCGAAAGCATCTCATATTCTTGGACGAAAGACCAGTGACCAACTCGACGGGGAATCTCCGAGCGAGCGCGTGATTTCGTTGGTCCTGAGACTTCTTTATGCGTTCGATTATCGTCGGCACTGCCGGACATATTGACCACGGGAAGACCGCGCTCGTGCGCGCCCTGACGGGCGTGGACGCGGACCGCTTGCCCGAAGAGAAGCGGCGCGGCATCACGATTGATTTGGGCTTCGCGGAATTGGACCTGGACGATGTCCGCATAGGCTTCGTTGACGTGCCCGGCCATGAGAGGTTCATCAAGAATATGCTGGCGGG
>JAXDFO010000314.1:0-9656 GCA_034665545.1 Blastocatellia bacterium | reverse complement strand
ATACCTGCACCTGGTCGAGTTGATTCGCACGGAATGGACCAGGCCCGAAGTCTCCTGCGCGGTCTACGGTTTTCTGGACCAGCGTTTGGGCAAGGGCGTCGTGGTGGCAAAGGACCGCCCGAACTTTATCGCTAACCGCATCGGCACGTTTGGCGCGATGGTCACGATAAAGACGATGCTGGCGGACGGTTATTCAATCGAAGAGGTTGACAAGATGACGGGCCAGGCCGTCGGTCGGCCCAAGAGCGCGACCTTTCGGACCTTTGATTTGGTGGGCCTGGATGTCTTCGGCCACGTCGTCAAGAATCTTTACGAAGCCCTGCCGGAGGACGAAGAGCGCGAGTTTTTTAAAGCGCCCGTTTTTCTCACGGACATGATTCAGGGCGGGATGTTGGGGAACAAAACGAAGGGCGGCTTTTATCGCAAGCAGAAAAGTTCCGAAGGAGATAAGCCGGAGATTTGGACGCTCGACGCGGCCTCGCTCGAATACAGGCCGTCGCAGAAAGTTAAGCTGCCCGCGCTCGATGTGGCGAAGAACATAGAGGAGTTGCCGCAGCGCATCAAGACCCTCGTGTGGGGCAAGGACCGCGTCGGCGCGTTTCTCTGGAAGACGCTCTCGCGCACGCTTCGTTATGCCGCCAATCGCATACCGGAAATCGCGGACACGGTGGTGGAAGTTGACCGCGCGATGAAGTGGGGCTTCAACTGGGAGTTGGGCGTCTTCGAGACGTGGGACGCTATCGGCGTCGAGAAATCGGTCGCGCGTATGAGGGAGGAGGGCGAGACGATTCCCGCCCACGTGCAGGCGATGCTTGATGCGGGCGCGACCTCTTTTTATAAGAACGAGAACGGCCAGCGTTTCTATTTCGACTTCGCGCGCGGCGAGTATGTGCCGGTCAACGAACAGCCGGGCGTGATTATCTTAAAGTCTGTCAAGGAGCGCACGGGCGTTATTAAGAAGAACGCGGGCGCGTCCATTTTGGACCTGGGCGACGGTGTGGCCTGTCTTGAGTTTCATTCAAAGATGAACGCCATCGGCGGCGACACGCTTCAGATGGTCAAGCACGCGCTCTCCGAAGTTGAGAAGAATTTTTTGGGCCTGGTGGTCGGTAATCAGGGCGTCAATTTTAGCGTCGGCGCGAACCTCATGCTGCTCCTCATGGGAGCGCAGGACGAGGACTGGGACGAGATTAATTTAGGGATACGCGCGTTTCAGAACGCGACGATGAGCCTTCGTTATTCAGCCAAGCCTGTGGTCGTCGCGCCGTTTCAGATGACCTTCGGCGGCGGCTGCGAGATGACCTTGCACGCCGACCGCGTGCGCGCTTCTGCGGAGACTTACATAGGCTTGGTGGAGGTCGGCGTCGGGCTGATTCCGGCGGGCGGCGGGACGAAAGAATTACTGGTCCGGGCGATGGATGCGATTCCGCAGGGGATGGATGACGCGGACCCCTTCCCGTTCGTCAAGCGGGCCTTCGAGACCATCGCGCTGGCGAAGGTCGCCACGTCTGCCGAAGAGGCGCGCGCTTTCGGCTTTCTCTCGGCGGACGACACCGTCTCTATGAATCAAGACCGTCTCATCGCGGATGCCAAGCAGGAAGTGTTGTCGCTGGCCGGAAGCGGCTACGTCGCGCCGCAACCGCGCACGGACATTCTGGCGTTGGGCCAATCGTCGCTCGCCACGCTCAAGCTCGGCATACACCAGATGAAACGCGGCGGCTTCATCTCCGATTACGATGCGCTGATAGGAGAAAAGCTGGCGCGCATTCTTACCGGAGGCGATTTGAATCACCCGACGCGCGTCAGCGAACAATATTTATTGGACCTGGAACGCGAAGCATTTCTTTCGCTCTGCGGTGAGCGCAAGACGCAGGAACGCATCGCGCACATGTTGAAGAACGGCAAGCCGCTCAGAAATTAGCTTGAGACTCCTGAGCCTTTTATGAAGTTTCCGATGACGGCGGCGATTCGCGTGTTGCGGGAGAAGGGCGTGGCCTTTGAGCCGCATCTTTACCAGTATGTTGAGAGGGGCGGGACCGCTCATTCGGCGTCGGCTCTGGGCGTCGCGGAGCATGCGGTGGTGAAGACCTTAGTGATGGAGACGGACGAAAGCGAGCCTCTCATCGTGTTGATGCACGGCGACCGTGAAGTTTCGACGAAGCGGCTGGCGCGGACGTTGAAGGTGAGAAGCGTGCAACCATGCAAGCCTGAGACGGCACAAAAACAGACGGGCTACATGGTGGGCGGGACCAGCCCCTTCGGCACGCGCCGCAAGATGCCCGTCTATGTCGAGCGGACCATTTTTCAGTTGCCGAAGATTTACATTAACGGCGGCAAGCGCGGCTTTCTAGTCTCTATAGACCCGCAAGCGTTGCGCGCGTTGTTGCCCGTAGAGGAAGTTGAAATAGCCACCAGCAAGGATGAATTATGAGAGAAGCTGTCATTGTATCCGCCGTCCGCACGGCTGTCGGCAAAGCGCCGAAGGGGACTCTGAGAAATATGCGGCCCGATGAAATGGGCGCGGCTGTCATTAAGGAAGCCATCGCGCGCGCCGGAGGCTTGGAGGCCACCGAGATTGAAGATGTCGTGATGGGCTGCGCGATGCCCGAAGCCGAACAGGGCATGAACGTGGCGCGCGCGGCGGCCATTCGCGCGGGCCTCCCCGTCGAAACGAGCGCGATGACCATCAATCGTTTCTGCTCATCCGGCCTGCAATCAATCGCGCTCGCGGCTGACCGCATCAGGACGGGCGGCGCAGAGACAATCATCGCGGGCGGTCTCGAAACGATGTCCATGATACCGATGGGCGGCCACATCATCAGGCCCAACCCGTACCTCGTCGAACATTACCCGGACTTTTATCTCAACATGGGACTGGCGACCGAGAACGTCGCGCGCAAGTATGAGATTTCGCGTGAGGAGCAGGACCAATTCGCACTGCGCTCGCACCAGAGGGCCGCCGCCGCGTTGGACCAGGGAAAGTTTAAGGACGAGACCGTGCCGCTCAACGTTACCTTCGAGGAGTTGGACGAGAAGGGACGCAAAGCGAAACGCGAAGTCACGTTCGCGGAAGACGAGGGCGTGCGGCGCGATAGCTCTATCGAAGGCTTGGCGAAATTGAAGCCAGCCTTTCACACGAAGGGCACCATAACCGCAGGCAACGCTTCGCAGATGTCCGACGGGGCGGCGGCAGCCGTGGTCATGTCGGACACGCGGGCGCGCGAACTCGGATTGAAACCGATGGCGCGCTTCGTCGCCTATGCGACTGCCGGATGCCCGCCGGAAGAGATGGGTATCGGTCCTGTCTTTGCGATTCCGAAAGTGTTGAAGATAGCCGGACTCAGCCTGGACCAGATTGATGTCATCGAACTCAACGAAGCCTTCGCGGCACAGTCTCTCGCCGTCATCAAAGAGTTGGGACTGGACCAGGAAAAGGTCAACGTCAACGGCGGGGCCATCGCGCTGGGCCATCCGTTGGGCTGCACCGGAGCGAAGCTGACGGCGGCCATCCTGCGCGAGCTTGAACGGCGCAACGGTCGTTACGGCATGGTCACGATGTGCGTCGGCGGCGGCATGGGCGCAGCCGGAATCTTCGAGAGAATCACGGAATAGGTTTCGAGTTTCAAGTTTAAAGTTCGACGCTTTGAACTTCAGACCTCAAACTCGAAACTTTAAACCTTAACCCCCTTATTGAAAGGATGAAAGATATGTCAGCCGCAGTCGAAGAGAAACAGTTGATTAAGGGCGGGAGTTTTTTAATAGAGGAGCGAAGGCCGGATGAGATTCTCTCGCCGGAAGATTTTACGGAAGAGCATCGCATGATCGCCGAGACGACGCGCGAGTTCGTTGATAACGAAGTGCGTCCGGCGATTCCCGAACTGGAAAAGCACAACTGGGAACTGGCGCGCGACCTTATCAAGAAGGCTGCGGACCTCGGCATCGTCGGCGCGAATATCCCGGAAGAGTACGGCGGGCTTGGACTGGACCAGACCAGCGGCACGCTGACCGCCGAGAACACCGGACGCTCCGCCTCCTTCGCCACGACGCTCGGCGCGCAGGTCGGCATCGGCACGCTCCCGATCATCTACTTCGGCACGGAAGCGGCGAAGCAGAAGTACTTGCCTGGAATCGCGGCGGGCGACATCGTCACGGCCTACGCCTTGACGGAAGCGGGTTCGGGCTCCGACGCGCTGGCGGCGAAGGCGACCGCGCGCCTCTCCGAAGACGGCAAGGAGTACATCCTCAACGGCGAGAAGATGTGGATTACCAACGCGGGGTTCGCGGACCTCTTCGTCGTCTTCGCCAAAGTTGATGGCGAAAAATTCAGCGGCTTCATCGTCGAGAAAGGCCCAGGACTTTCGACCGGCGAGGAAGAGCACAAGATGGGCATCAAGGGTTCGAGCACGCGCGCGCTCATCCTTCAAGATGTGCGAACGCCCGTTGAGAATCTCCTGGGCCAGGTCGGCAAGGGCGCGAAGATAGCCTTCAACATTCTCAACATAGGCCGCTTCAAGCTCGGCGCGTTCTGCACGGGCGGGATGAAATTAATGGTCCACGATGCCGTGCGCTATGCTAACGAGCGGCATCAATTCGGCAAGCCTATTTCATCGTTCGGCGCGATGAAGGCCAAGATCGCGGAGATGGCTATCAAGACCTGGGTCGGCGAGGCGATGGTCTACCGCACGGTCGGCCTCATCGAAGCCGCGACCAGCGACCTCAAAGACCCGCAGGCGAAATTGCATGCGATTGAAGAGTATGCCGTCGAGTGTTCGATCATTAAGGTCGCGCTCTCCGAGTACGCGGATTTTGTGGCCGATGAAATGGTCCAGATATACGGCGGCTACGGTTATTCGGCGGACTATCCGGCGGAACGCGCCTACAGGGACGCGCGCATCAACCGCATCTTCGAGGGGACCAACGAGATTAACCGCATGCTCATTCCGGGCATGCTCATGAAGCGCGCGATGACGGGCGCGCTCGCGCTCCTGCCCGCCGCGCAGGCGTTGATGGACGAAATACTCTCGCCCTCCATGCCGGACTTTGATGAAGAAGAGGGCGTGCTCACCGTCGAACAGAAGTTGGCCCGGAACGCGAAGAAGGTTGGATTAATGGTCCTGGGAACGGCGGCCCAGAAATACATGATGACGCTCGCGGACCAGCAGGAAATCTTGATGGGCGCAGCCGACATCATCATTGACGCTTACGCGATGGAGTCGGCCATCCTGCGCGCGCAAAAGTTGGCGGCGGCGCAGGGCGAAGAGGCGGCGGCGCGTTACCTGGATATGACGCGCGTCTTCTGCAACGACGCCGTCGAAAGAATAGACGCGCATGCCAAGAATACTCTCGCCGCGATGAACGAGGGCGATGACCTGCGCGCGCTCCTGGCCGCGCTCAGGCGTTACACCAAGCTCACGCCCATGAACACCGTCGCCGCACGCCAGCGCATCGCCGACGTGCTCATCAAGGCCAACAAGTACGCGTACTAAAAACAGGAGCCAGAAGCCAGGAGCCAGGAGTCAGAAGAAAAGCTGTAGCATGCTCTTCATGCTCAAGGCTCTGCTCTTCCTTCTGGCTCCTGGCTTCTGGCTCCCTGCTCTTAACAGTTATGAAAATCATTCCTATCTCAGTTCCCACTCCGTTTTACGTCGGGCCGGTCAACGTGTATCTCATCGCGGAGGAGCCGTTGACGTTGATTGATACTGGTCCAAAAACGAAGGAGGCGGTGGAGGCTCTGCGCGAGGGTTTGCGTCGGGCGCGCGTGCGCGTCAGCGATATTCGGCGCATCGTCCTGACGCACGCGCACGAGGATCATTGCGGGCTGGCGCGCATGCTGCGGGATGAAGCGAAGGATGCGGAGGTGTTGGTCCACGCATGGGAGACTGGGCATCGCGCGGGGCGTCTTGATGATGAAGACCAACTGCGGCTGTTGATGCGGGCGGGCGTTCCCGGCGAAGAGATTAAGGGGATGCGGCGGATGTATGAAGAGGTGCGGCAGTTGGCGGACTCGCTCGCGGACCACGAGCATAGTGAACTCAAGGATGATGCCGAGCTTGAGTTTGCGACCGGGAGTTTGCGCGTCGTGCATACGCCAGGGCACACGCCCGGCTCCTGCTCTTTCGTGCGCGAAGCTAATAGGACCATTATTGCCGGAGACTGCGTGCTCAAGCGCATCACGCCGAACCCGGTTCTCTCGCCCGACCCCGTTGACCCGTCAAGGCGTTTTCGTTCTCTGGCGGAATACTTAGTGAGCCTCGCGCGGTTGCGCGCGCTCGCGCCGACGCTCGTTTATGGCGGGCACGGTGGACCCGTTGAAGATTTCGAGGAGCTATTTCATCGTTACCTGCGCGCCATCAACGAGCGTCAGGCGGAGGTCATACGCCTCGTGCCGAAGACGGGCGCGACCGCCTGGGACATCTCGCGCGAACTCTTTCCGGGGACGAACGACGTGCATCGCTTCCTCGCCGTTTCAGAGTCAGTGGCGCACCTCGACCTGGCCCACTCCGAAGGCAAGCTCGCCGTCGAACTGAGCAGCGAGCGCGAAGTCTACCGCCAGCCCGTTTAGCTTATCTCTCAACCTCAATCTTCGAGCCAGCAGGCGCGCAGGCCCAGGATGAGCGTCAGGCAGAGCAGGACCAGCCCCATCAGCGAGAGCGAGAGCAAGGTTGTCTGCGTCGTGATTACTGGACCAGCAAGCCCTTGCTGAATCTGCGGCATCTTCCAGACTAACAACCCGACGAGGCCGAGCGCGATGACCGCGTAAGCGACCGCCTGCGCGATGAAGAGCGGGCGGGTCGCGCGTTCCTGCGCCAGTTCCTGGTCCAGAAATTGGGCTTTCCACCAGACGTACTGCGCGTTAGGCAAGGGATGCTCTGCGGCGGAAACTTCCGATAGCTTCTGCATACAGCGCGAAACGTCCATGCTCTCCTGACAGACGTTGCAAGAGGCCAGATGCGCGAGCAGTTCATCCGTCCACTGGCCCGACAGGGAGGCTCTCAAGATGAGCCGTTCCTTGATGCATTCCAGGTTTTCCATCTTCATACTCCGTTCGACGCTGTTTCCTTCTCCAAGTGCGGCTTGAGCAGCGCGCCCAGTCTCTTTCGCGCGCGAAAGAGTAGCACGCGCACGCTCTTTTCCTTGAGGTCCAGGGCGCGCGCAATCTCCCTGTGCTCGTTGCCTTCGACATAGGCGAGCCAGAGCAGGCTCTGTTCCTGCGGCTTCAACTGTTGAAAGACTCTGGTGAGGTCGAGGCCGAGGCCCGATGCGTCTTCGCTCCTGGCGACCACTTCATCCGCCGCGACCTGGTTGAGGCTCAAGCCGCCCTCTCTTTTTATTTGTCGCCAGTGGTCGCGTATAAGGTTGGTCGCAATCTTGTAGAGATACGATTTCATTTGTGAGTGGTCCATGGCTGTGAGGGAGGTGCGTAGGAAACGACAGTAGGCATCTTGCAGCAGGTCGTCGGCGAGCGCGGCGTGGCCGGAGACGCGATAGATATAGGACCAGAGCGGGCGCGCGGTCTCTTGATAAAATTGCTCGAATGCGGCTTCATCCATCGCGTGAGATTGTAAGGGGTGTGTCGTTGAGAGCATCATGAGACCGCGCTTCGCCGTCAAGCCTTTGAGCAATAATACTTCCTGAATCATCGGTCCCATGCGCTCTCGCTCGAACTAGCTGGCCTTAGCCTGAGGGACGGTCCCGGCTTTCGTCTCGGAGGTGTTGGAGGCATCCTTCGCTTCCGTCTTCGCTTCGGCGTTGGATGCGGTCTTCGCTTCGCTGGCGACGGCGGCCCGCGCGTTCGTCGCGGCGGTGTGCGTAATCAGCCCCCACTTTTTCATGAGGCGATAGGAGATGAAGGCCGCGACCAGCGCGCCGATGCCCGCCGCCGCGATGCAGCCGCCGATGATGGTCCCGACTCCGGGCGGGCCAGGCGTGGCGAGCGCGCCAGCCATCGCGGTCGCGCCGACGAAAGTGAGTATCGCGCCGACCTGCACGAATCGAATGATACGGTCGAGCGGGCTTGGTCGTCCCTCCGCCGGAAGATTTAGAAAGCCTTGCCCCTCGTTCGTTTTGACGAACGCGATAAACTCCGCCGTGGAAGTAAACTTGTCCAGCAGCTTATGACGAAAATCGGTCGCGGCCTTGAAATTAGCCTGGCGGCGGCGCGCGTCCATCCAGACAATCCACCCGACAAGCGTGGACAGCAGCAAAGTGCCGCCCATCGCTGTGAAAATGATAAATGCCTTGCTCATCGTCTCTCCTTGCGAATCTAAAGTCTCTCGTTAGCTTTTCTGTTATCGAAAATTATTCCGCGCGTTCGGCCCCGTTACAGACCATATAACGTCGGCGCGCGCCGTTTGGTTAACAGCGAAACAGGAAAACTTTTATCTTCAACCCGCTTGAAAAAACGGAACCGGGCTTCGCTTGAGGCGTGAAATGGAAAAAATTCCTTCGGAGGACTTTGCCCATATGAAGATGAAAAATACGCTTTTGCTTCTTGCTTCTCTGATGCTTTGTTTCGCAGGGTCTACTGTGCTTCAGGCGCAGACGGCGGCGACGCCCCCTGCTGCTCCCGCTCCTCCCGCTATCGCAACAACGCCCGCGCCGCCCGTCGCGCAAAGCGATGCGTTGATGCCCGCGATGGCCCTCTTGCTACAGGGGGAAAACTTTCTGGGCATCCTTCCAGGGGATGTCACAAGGGACAACATGGGCCGCTACGGATTGCAGGAGCCGCGCGGGGTCGCGGTCACGAAGGTCATAGAATCAAGCCCCGCCGCCCGCG
The DNA here is from genome assembly GCA_034665545.1 of Blastocatellia bacterium. GTDB lineage: Bacteria > Acidobacteriota > Blastocatellia > Pyrinomonadales > Pyrinomonadaceae > DASYML01. The sequence goes on along the minus strand of JAXDFO010000314.1, from coordinate 880 downwards.
CCGGATTGAAGGAAGGCGATGTCATTCTTCGCTTTGACAACGAACCCGTCAACAGCGTGAACAAGCTCGAACGCTTGATTAACGAAGCCGCGCCCGAACAGAACATAAGGCTCCACATCAGCCGCCAGGGCAGCGAACAGGAGCTTAACGTCACGCTCTCCAAACGCAAGGATTTTCCGGCGATGGGCGCGTTGCCGCAGGGCGAGATGCTGCGCGCGATGCCGCAAGTTGATGCCCTGCGCGGCCTGATGCCAACCTCGCCCAACGGCGAGAACTTCGCGTTCGCCCTCGGCACGACGAGGCGCATCGGCGTCGGGGCGACGCAGTTGACAGAACAACTCGCGGATTATTTCGGCGTCAAGGGAGGGCGCGGCGTGCTCGTCACGAGCGTCAACGAGAACAGTCCTGCCGCAAGGGCCGGTCTCAAAGCGGGGGATGTTATCAAGGAGGTTGACGGGCAGCAGACTGGGACCATCGGAGAACTGTCGCGCGCCCTTAATCGCCAGAACGATGGAGAGGTCACGCTCAACATTGTCCGCGACAAGCATCAACGCACGGTCAAGGTCACGCCCGAACGCGGGCAGCTAGTTCCCTTTTCTGGTCCAGAAGAACTCGTCATGCCGCAGATAGGCAAGCTCGCCTTCCCGCGCATGGAATTTCCAAAGATACAGAACTTCAAACTCGCGCCCCTGACCTTGCCCAACTTAAAAATCATAACGCCCAAACTCGCGCCCATGCCCCGCATCATCTCGCTGCCTCAGAGGCCGCTACTATAGAGCGCGTCGCAATAGACGCACGGCGCGGCATAAGAATGTAGGGGCAGGAACAAGCCGTGCCCCTACATTCTCTCTTTGTGCAATTCGGTATAGCTGCTACTGCG
>JAXDFO010000313.1:0-11706 GCA_034665545.1 Blastocatellia bacterium | reverse complement strand
TAGCAGCAAGCCCGCCAAGCGGACTCAACGTGAGACCACATCCAGCGATGCCGCCGAAGACACCAGATGAAATGGAAAGCGCGCGGCGTGTCCTGGGACGCGTCGCGCGGCAAGAGTTCGTCGGTCGTGCTGCCGAGTTACAGCAGATCGTGGGCCATGCTGCGCGCAGAGACCGCGCGCGCGGCCTGCTCCTGCTGTTGTCTCCGCCCGCCGGAGTCTCAGAGCTTTTGCGACAGGCTTACGACAATCTCTTCAACCGTCGCGGCGAAATCATCCCCATCTACTTCGCCCTCTCGCGCAACGATAAAACGACCACCAACGTCGCCCGACAATTCTTGCAGACCTTCCTGCAACAACTGATAGCCTTTCGCCGCGACGAGCCTTTCCTGGCCGACGCCTCGCTCACCCGCAACGACATTCTGGAACTGGCCGCGCCCTCCGATTACGAATGGATAGAACGTCTACTGGATGCGAGCGAGCGCGAGCGCGTGAAAGCCGATGAGCAATCTTTCGTGCGTCTCTGTTTGAGCGCGCCGCAACGCGCGGCCTCGCAGGGGACGCGCACCTTCGTCATGATTGACGGCGTGCAGTTGGCCGAACAGGTCAACGGCGAAGTCGCGTTGGGCCTTGAGTTCATGCAATCGCTTTTGCGTAGCGGCTCGCCCTTCGTCGTCGCCGGATTGCGCAGGCAAATCCTGAGCCTGGTGGACAAGGTGCGCGGCAGCTTCGACGACTTCAGCATGATAAGGCTGGACCGCTTGAGCGATGAGGACGCGCAAGAGTTGGTCGAGCATGTCGCGCGTCGTTCGGGCGTCAGCCTCGACGACCAGACGCGCGACCTCATCGTTCAGCAGTTCAACGGCAGTCCCTTCTGCATCACGGCCCTCGTGCGCGCCGCGCAGGAACGCAGCATTCCTCTCAACAGCTTTCTCAACTGCCAGCGTCTCTACGTTGACGACCTCATGGGAGGCCGCATCAATCGCCACTACGCCAGCGTGCTTGAAGAGATTGCGCCGCAGCCCGTCGTGCGCCGCGCGTTGATACGCGTGCTTCACGAAGCCGCCGTGAGCGATAACGCGAAGTCTCCGGTTGAGACCTGGCGCAAGCGGCTGGGGCTTGAGCCGGAGCAGTTGGAGAGAATTATTCGCGCGCTTCACGTTCACGAACTGGCGACCATCAACACCAGCTTCATAGAGGTCGGCGACGGCTCAAGCGTGTGGAGTGATTATCTCAAGACGCGCTATCGCATGGAGGTCGCCGCCGAATCGCGCGCCCTCGTCGTCGCGGAGACTCTGCTTGAGACACTGAAACGCGCGCCGCACACGATGGCCCGTTATTATCGCCGCGAAGCCGCGCTCGGCATGCGTGATCTCTTCCAACGCTTCGACGGGCAACGCGTGCCCGCCAGCCTCCTGCAATACGACCGCTTCAGCCGCACATACAAGGGACTCAACACCGAAGAGATTATCGCCAGCCTCGAAGCGGAGACGGACCTCGTGCGCTTGCCGCAGGTCGTGCATGCGGCGAGTTGCGCGGCCTTTCATGCGCCGATGCAGTTCGTCTGCGACGAAGAACGTTGCGCCGTGGCGCACGGCTTCGACGCGGCCAACTACACCGATACCAACGAAGTCATCTGGCTCGCGGCTGAGATTGAATCCAAACTCGAAGCGGGGCGGGGCATCACCGAAGTCTGGTGCGACCGTCTTATGCAACTGGCGCGGGCCTGCAATTTCAAGAAGGTGCGACTCTGGCTGGTCGCGCCCGAAGGCTTCTCTGCGGAGGCGACCGAACTCCTCTCCTCGCGCGACGCATACGGGTCCAGCCGCCAGCAGTTGGAATTCCTGACGGCCCGTCTCAAGGGCGGCTCATTCGCCAGCACGAAGGATGAGAGCGAGCCTGACGAGTTTGAGCTTGTCATCCCTATGGGCGAGGACACGGAGCTTATCGCGGCCAACACTGTGGACCAGATAGCCCGTCGCATAGACTTTCAACCCGAAGCCATCAACCAGATTAAGACGGCCCTCGTAGAGGCTTGCATCAATGCCGCCGAGCACAGTCTCAGCCCCGACCGAAAAATTTATCAACGCTTTCGGCTGGAAAGTGATAGATTAGTAGTCACGGTTTCAAGCCGGGGGGTTGTTCCTCCTAATCTCTCCCCGCAAAATGTAGTTCATGAGAGCCAGCGCAATAATGGCAACGGGGAGCAAAGTGCGCTCAAGGGCAGGCGCGGCTGGGGTCTGACGTTGATTCGTACCCTCATGGATGAGGTCGAATTTGACCGCGTGGATGACGGCACGAGACTGCGCATGACCAAGTATGTACGCAAGCCGCAATAGATAATTGACGAACAAGGGCTGAACAATTATCGTCAAACGAGAACCTAAACGTAATAATTGAAGCTGTAAAAAGTTTAGCATTCCAGATTTAGTAAGTAAGAGGGGAGACTTACTGAAATGTCGGAATCAATCGCGGGAACGACGGTGCGTTCACGTTGCGTCGGGGAGACGGCTGTCATCTACGCAGGCGACTACCTCAACAAGCTGAGCGGCGAACGCATAGAGCGCGAGTGCAGGCGGCAGTTGGAGGCCGGATACCGCGCGCTGGTCATCAACTTCAGGGAGACCGAACTGGTCAACAGCATCGGCGTCTCCATCCTGCTCGGCGTCATTGACGCGGTGGAGCGTGTCGGAGCGCAACTGGTCTTCTCGGATGTCAATCACCAGACGATCCAGTTGTTCGAGATGCTTGGGCTGACGCGCCACGTCGCCCTGGCGAGGGACGAACAGGAAGCGCTCAAGACGCTGACGGAGTTTGTGACGACGCCGCCGCAAGCGAACGGCCATTAGAGAGAAAGTATGCCCGAATCATTACAGATGCTTCTACATACTTTCGCGGCGATGGCGGACCTCGGCCAGCAAGTCACCACTGCAGAAGATTTCCCGGAGATGGTGCGTCACGGGATGTTCCTGCTGCTCGGCTCGCTGGCGATACGTCGCGGCGGCGTCGCCGAATATGAGGAAGAGCATGGACGCTTGCGTTTCATCGCCACGCGCGGCCTCGGTGACGAGAGGCTCAAGGACATCTCTCTCGATGATGAGGATGTCAAGAGCCTGCGCAATCTAGGTCTCTGCGGTTTCCGCGTCGGTGACGAGCCGGGCCTTGAGCGTTTCTGGCAGCGACATCAGGCTTTGTTGGATGCTCAGCGCATAGAACTCATCATCCCTCTCGTCGTGCGCGGCGACCTCAACGGTCTCATCATTCTCGGCGGCAAAGCGAGCGGCGTTCCTTACAGCGCGGATGACCGGGATGTCGTCTGCTCTATGGCGCGTCACATCGCGGTCGGCCTGCACACGCATCGCCTGCTCGCGGAGTTGGAACAGAGGGCGGAAGAGAATCGCAAGTTGTACGACGGCCTGCGCGCCATCTACAAGGACACCGTGCGCGCCTTCGCCGCCGCCATTGATATTAAAGACAAGTACACGCAAGGGCACTCGGAGCGCGTCGGCAAGTACAGCGAGATTATCGCGCGCGAGATGGGCTGGACCGAAGAAGAGGTTGAAGGCATCGCCATCGCCGGATACTTGCACGACATAGGCAAGCTGATAGTCGAACGTGACATCATCAACGCGCCTTACAGGATTGACGCCAAGCAATCCAGCGAACTCAACCGTCATCCGGCTGCCGGATATGAAATCCTCTCGCCCATTCATCATCCATACGCGGACATCCCCTTGATGGCGCGCTATCATCACGAACGCATAGACGGGCGCGGCTACCCCGAAGGCTTGACCGGGGACCAGATTCCGATGGGCGCGAAGATAGTCGCGCTCGCAGACTCGTTCGACGCGATGACGACCGACCGACCCTACAAACGTCGCCGCTCGCTCGAAGACGTGGTCGCAGACCTTCGCCACAACACGGGCAAGCAGTTCGGCCACGAAGCCGTCATCGCCTTCTGCAAAGCCCTCCTCAAAGAGATAACAGGCGAGACCAAAAAACGCACCATCCTCAAACTGCTCGGCAAAAACTACGTAGAGCCTGAGCGCATCATCCCCCTCCTGGCCCAACTCATCAAAGACCTCGAAGCGGGCACGATTGCCGCCACCAGCAAAGCCTGAAACAGCAGAGCCGCCAACCAACATGAAGATACGCCGCGCGCGCGACTGATTCAGATAGTCGCGCGCGCGGCGCATGTCGCCTCGCCTCAATTCTGGACCAATTAACCGCTTCTTCTTCAGTTGGGATTCTTGGGAGTTAAGCTTCCTCCTGTGACATCCGCGCCGTTGAATGAAAGTTCGTTGTTGAGAAAGGTGTAGACGGTCGAGTTGAGCACGGCGACGCCGGTCGTGTTGTTGCTGATGTGGTTGTTGGAGAGAGCAGCGAGGGCGTTCCCGTTGGCTCCGTTGGCCCTGACGGCGATGTTCGTGCCCATGATGCCGCAGTTCTCAAGTGAGACCTGCGAGGTCGCGCCGTTGGCCGGTTCGATGTTGACGCCGATGGGTGTCGGGGCCAGGTTCCTGTAGCCCTTGATGGTGGTGTTGCGGATAAGGACGCGCGCGTTGCTGCGCACGTCTATGCCGGTCGGGACGTTATGAAAGTTCGAGTTGTCAATCAGAACGTCTACCAGCGTGCTCGCGCTGCTGCTGTCTATGAAGATGCCCGCCCCGTTGCCGCTATTGGAACCCGTCACGTTAAGGACGACGAGGTTTTGCTGGACGGGGCTGCCGGACACGCTGATAAGGCTGTTCGAGTAATGGTCTATGTTGACGTTCTCAAGAGTCAGACGCCCGCCGGAACTGTAAAAGACGCCGGTCGAAGCCTGGTAGTTTCCGTTGAGCGAGATGTTGCGTATGACGACCACATCGTAGACCTGTGCCATGACGTTGATAGTCATCCCGGCCGCGACGTTGCCTTTGCCGTCAATCGTGATGGACCTGGTGAGCGTGACGCTGCCGTAGTCGCCGGGGTCCAGTATGTCGAGTTCGCCTCCGGCGGCGGTCGTGGCAAAGCCCTTCGATAAAAATCTGCATGGAGCGGTGCGCGTGCAGGGGTTGCTATCGCTGCCCGTCGCTGAAAGCCAGGTCCGAGCCAGCATCTGTATCTGCGCCTGGGCCAATGTCGAGAAAGCCAGGATGAGAACTATCAACGCCAACATTCTTATCGAGCAGGAAAGAGCTTTCATGGGAGTCTCCTTTGTGAGTTTGCTGCTTGAGATTGCTGCTTGAGTTTACTTCGGTTGAATCCGTAGAACGTAACTACAGATTTGAATCTTATCGTCGGGCTGGACCTGCGTGCGTTCTTCCCTGGGAATTTCGCGGCTGCCGATGAGGGTCGGATTGCGGCCCTTTGGAGTGAGCCAGTATGCGCCGCCCTCGTCGCGCGCGAGCGTGGCGTGAACGCGACTGATTTCCGGGTCGCCTTTGAGCGGAAGGTCAACGGCGATGGACCTTGAGCCGCGCCCGACGCTAATCTCGCCTTGCGTGATGGGCACGACCGATTGGCGCACGCCTTCGCGCCAGACTTCCACCGAGTACAACTCTTTTGGACGAGAGCGCACGACCGTCTGCTCGCCTTCGGTCTGGCCGGTTTCGGTCGGGTCGCCGGACTCGCCTTCAAGCGGAGGGGCCGTGCCCTGGACCGTCTCGCGCAAGGCCATATCGCCGGGCCGCGCCGTGACCATCGTATGACCGCTCTCCGTCTCGTCCCAAACGGGCTGGACGCGAAACTCTCCCTTGTTGAGCGTGCCGTCCACGCGCAGTTCGACGGCGAATGATTTGGTCGCAAGCTGCGTCGAGCCTGCCAACTCGCGCGCGCGTTCCGAGAGGACGTGGAAGAGTCCCTGTTCGAGCCCGCGTCGCTTGTCGCCCTGCCACTCTTTATCATCGTCATTGCTCAAATAGACGATGTACTCGCGCGGGATATAGGTCGGACCACCGGGCGGGGTGAACATTTCGCGCTGCATGACGGCTTCGACTTCGCGCGCGACCCGGACCAGGAATTCCTCCCAGACGCGTCGCGGCTGTGCCTGGTTGTCCGCCGCCTCCAACGGATCATCATGCGTCTCGCCGTCTATCCATCGCCGAATTGATTCCAGTAAGCCCACTTTTTGTCTGCCTCTCTAATCAAACTTAATAAACCTTCGATTTATCCAGCCACGGTCGGAGGATGACGGGTCATCCTTCTCGCGCCCGTGTTGCAAGACCTGCACTTCATACCAGCTATTATTAACGCTCAAGACTTTGACGCGCGAGCCGTTCTCGGCCATCCCGACCGGAGCGTTGCTCATGCTCGGATCGGGTCGCAGGTTGACATCCGTGCGGGCCACGCCCTCGCGCCCGACATCCGATACGGGAGCATTAGACTGCTGCGCCGCGTTGTTAGGACGCGGCGGATTATTGGTCCAACGCGAACGAATGTAAGTATGCGTGGCGAGCAGCAAGCCAGCGAAGACCAGTATGATGACGAAGGCGACGACCCAGCGCACGAGCCTGCTCTCGCCCGCGCTCATCGCCGCCGCCTCACGCGCCTCACGGCGGCGCGCTCTGGCATCCTCGCGCAGCTTAGGGGCGTCCGACATCTCAGCGATAATGTCCTGCGCGGGCCTCCTGCGCTCCACAGGGGCCGCCGTCTGGACCACCTGCGCCTGCGCCACCGGCACGACTATCTTCGGGCGCACTCTCCCGTTGCCTCTCCCCAGCGATTGCTCCATGACTCGCTTGGAATCGAAGCGCGGCGGAGGCGCGGCGGGCACGGTCGTGCCAGTCTGCGCCGTCAATCTTCCGGTCGCGCGCGGGATGGATTCGGACTCGCCCGGAGGGCTGAGCAATTGCGTCGGCGGGAGCGCGGCGTCAGCGAGGTCGTCCCAGAATTCCTGGACCGTTTGATAACGCTTGCCCTGCTGCGTTTCGGTCGCGTGCCTGAGCACGCGCAGGACGTGAGCGGCCCAGGGTTGCGCGGCGATGGCCTCCGGCAGTTCTGTAATCTGTCGTTGAGAGAAACGGCGAGGGGCTTCGCCCGCGAGCAGCGTATAGGTCGTCTTGGCGAGCGAGTAGATGTCTGCGGCGGGCATCAGGTGACGCTGCGAATCAGAGAGCGAGTCGAGGTCCAAAGGGCCAGTCTGGACTAACGGGTTATGCTCAGGCGCGGCGTAGACGTTCGTTCCGACGCGCGTGATGGCTCCCTCCGTGGCGTCGAGTTTCGCCACGCCGAAGTCTGCAATCTTGACGGTCTTGTGGTCCGCCGTGAGCAGCAAGTTCTGCGGCTTGATGTCGCGGTGAATGACCCCGCACTCGTGCGCGTAGGCCAGCCCCGCGCAGACCTGTTCGAGATAAAAGAGCGTGCGTTCGAGCGTCAGCGGCTGCTTGCGACAGAGTTCCAGCAGGTTTCCGCCGGACATGTATTCGAGCACGATGTAATGAAAGGTCGTGCCGGACAGATCAATCGCCGTCCCGTGGCCGAGGCGGTTGATGATGTGAGGATGCCGAACGCGGTCGAGGGCGATGGCCTCGTTCTGAAAATTCTCGATAAGGGTTCGTTCGAGTTCTTCATCGAGGACGCCTTGCAATTGCAGGTTGAGGGCCTTGATGACGACAAGTTGCGGCGAGCCATCGGCGGCCATCGTGTCGCGCGAGACATAGATTTCCGCGTAGCTCCCGCGTCCCAGACACTCCAGGATGTCGTAACGACCGTCGAGCCTGCATTGCTGTAGCTTAAGTTCACTCATCTAGGTAACGCTTTAGTTGAACTGTCATGGAGTCGGAATCGTCGTCGCGTTGGTGATGGGGGTTGTGCTATTTTCCGGTTGCGCGCCGGTGGCCCCCGCCGCGTCCTGCGTTTGAATCAATTTATCCAGTTCGGCGGCAGCCGTCCGCAGGGCCACCGCGTTGTTGGCTTTGAAGGCGGCGGCGATAGACGAAATCTGCGCCTCCACCTTAATGGGGTCATGCGCGGGCCGGTCCTTTAATTGGTCCAGCGATTTGAGGAACGCCTCGTTCGCCTCCGCGTGCTTGCCGCTCAACATCAACGCGCGCCCGTAGAGATAAAGAAATTCCGGGTCGGTCGAATCTATCGGCTTCGCGCCGCCGGTCTCCGCCGTCAACTTCTCAAGCATGCCCTTCGGGTCTCTATCAACTTCACGCCTGCGCTTCTCGAACCTGGTCGCGGCGTCGTCCGGCACGGGCGTCGGAGAGGGCACGACGGCGGCAGCCGCCTTCTTCAAATCAATATCTCGCTGGTAAGACTGGCCGTAATAAAACGCGAGCCCGCCCGCGACCGTGATGCCGATGAGAAAGATGAGCAAGCGCAGGAGCGTGGCCGCGATGCCGCCTCCTCGCTTGACCGTCGGAGCAGCCTTGCTCTCAGAAACATTTTGATTCGAGAGAGACGCGGCGGGCTGCTCGACAGTCGCGCCCTCGTGCATGAGACGGTCAACTCCGCGCGCGGCTGGTCCAGAAATGGACGGCGGCGCGGCGCTGGCGTTGGCGGGAATAGCCACGCCTCCATCAACAGTGCCCGGCATCGTCCCGGCCAGCGCGGGATGTTGGGCCAGGACAGTGCTCTCGTCATCAAGCTCTTCAAGCCCGCCGCCATTCGATGAGACGCCGACGCGGACCAGCAGCGCGGTCAGATTATCTTCCGCGCCTCGCTCGTAACAGCGACGCTTCATCTCGGCGCAAATCTCCTTGAGGGCTTGCCGCCCGCCGAGCAGTTGTCTTATCTCATCGTCCGGGATGTGGCGCGTGATGCCGTCGGAGCAGAGCAGGAAAGTCGTCCCGTCCTCGACCTCTATCGTCTTCATGTCAACTTCGACGCCATCTTCCGCGCCGAGCGCGCGACTGATGACGTTGCGACTCGGATGCGTGGCGGCCTGCGCGGGAGTCATGCGGCCCGCGCGCACTTCCTCTTCGACGACGGAATGGTCTTCGGTCTCGCGGAACAGCTTGCCGTCGGGAGCCAGACGATAAAGACGCGAATCGCCGACGTGACCGATGGTCGCGCGATAGCCATCGAGGTGCAGCGCAACGACGGTCGTCGCCATCATGGAAAACTTGGGCTGTTCCTTCGCCATCTGGTGTATGGAGGCGTTGGCGCGTTGAATCGCCAGTTCCATCAAATCCTCTATGTCTGCATCCTCCAAGTTATGACGAAAGGCTTCGCTCAAGACTTCAATCGCGGTCTGCGAGGCGACTTCGCCCGCGTTCGCGCCGCCGACTCCGTCCGCAACCGCGAAGATGTGTCGCTCCGGGTCCGAGTAGAAAGAGTCTTCGTTGAGCGGACGCTTCTCGCTCAACCCGCGATCACTGACGGCGGCTGTCTCAACGTTGACCTGCTGGTTGGCTGCTTCTGTCATTGAACTGCCTCCAGGATGGGAGTTTCATTGACTGACCCCTCGCGCGTCTTCGTGATGGTCGCAACTTTTAAATCCTCCGCGTTGCGATGCGAGAAGGCCATCAACATTCCGAGCATGGCAAAGCTGGTAATCAGGCTGAATCCTCCGTGACTGACAAACGGTAGAGTGATGCCCGTCATCGGCAACGCGCGAGTGATGCCGCCGATATTGACGAGAGCCTGAAAGCCTATGAAGGCCGTCAGGCCCGCGCTACAGAGCTTGGTAAACATGTCGCGCGCATCAATCGCGGTTCGCACGCCCGCCCAGACGAAGATGATCAGCGAGAGCATCACTATCGCTCCGCCCGCGAGGCCCAACTCTTCGCTGATGGCCGCGTAAATATAGTCCGAATCCGCGATGGGAATCACCTCCGGGAAGCCCAGGCCCAAACCTCTCCCAGTCGTCCTGCCCGCCGCCACGCCGAAGACCGCCTGCGCGGGTTGAAAGGCCAGCTTATCAAACCACACGTCCACGTTGACAGTCTTCTGCATCGCGGGACTCTCTTCCGCCAACGCTTTCATCCTCGGCTGCTTCGCCAACTCGTCGTCGTAATCCTTCTTCCACCATGAGACCTCCGGCGAGGGCGGGTCGAACCCGTCCAGCCAGAGATGAAAGCGTTGCTGTATGCGCGCGGGCAAGACGGCCTGCACGGGTTTGGAGAGCGTCGGCAAAATCGGAACTTTTTCCTGTATGTCCTGCGGCAGAGAGCCTACGACGAGAATGCCTATGACCAGCGCGACCGAGCCGACGAAGAGCAACAGTTGCGGCCAGCGACGCACCGCCACCAGATAGAGCGTCGCGTATGCGCCGCTGAAGATGAGCATCTGCCCGAAGTCTTTCAAGGCGAAGAAGGGAATGAAGGGGACCATCGCCATCGCCGCCAAAGGGACTATGTCTTTCGCGCGCGGCATGCCCCAGTAAGTGCGCGCGAGGTCTTTATAACTGGCCGTCAGGATTCCCGCGAAGCCGAGCAGAAAAGGAATCTTCGACGGCTCCCACGGCGTCATGTTGCCGAGAGCCTTGCCCGCGCTCGATGTCACGACCGCCGCCGCGAGCGGAATCAGAGTGATGCCGACGATGATGAAGCTGTGTCGCTGGACCAGCAATAAAAAATCGTCGCGCACGCAGAAACGATAGGCGATGGCGAAGGCCAGCAAAGAGATAATCGGAATCCACGTGAAGCTCGACGTGAGCGCGTTGCCGAACGTGTAGTTAGACTCTCTCGCATGCTCTTTATCAAGGTCTGCGGGTTGCGGCGGCGTGGCGTCCAGTCCCATCATCTGCTTTTTCGCCACGTCGTAATACTCGTTGATATAACGCGTGCGCAGTGTGTCGCCCTTCTGCTCGCGCGCCAGCGCCTTGTTCCGGGCGTTGTACTCAGGGTCGCTGTAGAGACGATACTGGACCAGCATTCCCAGAGAGAAGAGCAGGATGGCCGTCGTGTAAAGCGTCCAGTTGCCCTTGAAGTGCATCGCCCGCGTGAGCCAGAAGACCAGCAGGATAATCGGAACGTAAATCAGGAGATCGCGCCCCGCCCCGACCAGCGACGTTTCATAGCCGCGTATCAAGGCCGCGCGATGCACTGCATAATAACCGACGATCTCAAAACCGATGATGAGCGCCAGTGCGAGAAGATGTGATGATGCGCGATTTTTCATAAACTCTATTGAGGCTGAAGCCTCACGTCCCTGCGACGGTTTCCCGTCACCCCCTGATTACCATTCAAGATAACACCCGGATTCGGCGGCACGCCCTGGTTGCGATTGCCCTGATTATTTTGATTACGGCCCGCCGCGCCGCTCTGCGACGCGCCCCCGTTTCCACGTTGCTGTTGTTGCGCTCCCTGCATCTGCGGCTGCGCGCCGTTGCCCTGCGGCACGTTGCCTAGAAGGCCCAGGTCTCTGGCCTTGAGGACCATCGCGGCTGCGACGGGCGCGGCAGATTTAGAGCCGTAACCGCCGCCCTCTATGATGACGGCCATAGCTATCTGCGGATTGCTGAGAGGCGCGATGCAGAGGAACCAACCATCAATGCGCGGGTGCTCCTCGTCCAACACAATCTCTTCATACTCGCGTATGATATTGCCCTTGGGGTCACGCTCGACCTTCTTGCGTTTGACGGGCTCGCCGGTCTTCGGGTCATAGACGGGCATGACCTTCTGGGCCGTGCCGGTCTTGCCGCCGGTGATGATGCCCTGGGCCGTGATGGGCCCAAAGACGCCGCGCGCAGTGCCTCTTGGCCCACCCGTCACGAGGCCCATAATCTCACGCTCGCGGGCGGCGATTTGCGGCGTCATGACCTGGTTGAAGACTTCGGGC
>JAXDFO010000312.1:0-6119 GCA_034665545.1 Blastocatellia bacterium | reverse complement strand
ACTCATTCTTATGCGCTGGTCCGACCGCAGCCTCCCAGACGTGCGAGGTGGCGTCGAAGAGGTCCGGGTTTCGCATGATGTTCGCGCGCAACAAAATGGTCCGGCCATACCTGCGCGCAAGATAATTTTCGTTGGGGAGAATGGTCGCGGTGTTGCCGCCGCGCGCCTGCCCGAAGTCCGCTATGACATCGTAGACGCCAACGGGAATGTCTTCCTTCACCTTCTTATGATGGTCGTATGGAAGCGATTCTTCGAGAGCTTGCAATCCCTTTAAAGCCTGGCGCAACTCCGTCGTCTCCTGCTGGCGCATGCTGAGCAGGCTAAAGGCGAAGAACGTCTTGACTCCGAAGAGTTCATCATCGTAGACCTCATAGGAGCCTATCTGCGCGTTCAAATTCTTGAAGTGTCCAGTGACCCACGAAGCATCGCCCGACTCGTAATCATCCGACAAAAGATCGCGCCCGCGATTGCGCAGGTAGCCAGCGAACTCCGCATCATCCTTTTGCAGAGCGTCTGCGGCCTCGTTGAGCAATCCATGCGCGCGGATTAATTCGTCGGCATAAGCCACGGAATAAGGGACCGCGTAAAAGCCTTTGGCATCGCGCTGAGAGAGCAAGCGTTCCAGGTCCAATTTCAGGCCCGGATGCAAAGTATCGAGCGCGGGGTATTGCCTGAGCTTGGCGAGGTCGCGTTGAAGATTTTCCGCAGTCGAACGACGGACCACCGTGCGCAGGTCCAGAATAGAATCGCGCTGTTCGGGATGCGCCGCGAGAAAAGTTTCCACCTCCTGCTTTGTCACGCCCCACGGGTACATGTTCTTGCCGGGCTGCACGGGGTCAACGTTCAGGAACGGCTCGCGCTTATTGTCGAGCGTCGCCGCAATCGGTCCCTGGTTCAAACGATAAATCGTCAGCAAGTTTTGCGTCAGCGCATGCGCGCTCGCACGCCTGTCAAGCTGCTCCAACTCTTTGAGCGAGGAGCGCGCCTGAGCATGACGCTGGTGCTCGTAGAGGTCTTGAAATATTTGGCCCACCTTGAGCAGTTTGCTGACGGCCACGCGCTCGCCCGCGCTCAACTGCGAGAGGTCCGGCGAGAGCCGTATCGGCTGCATCTTGTCCAGAATCGCCCGGCTCTTTTCAATGGGCCAGTAATTAGGAGGCGGAACAACAGCCGCGCTATTCTTGCGCAGAGGGGTCTGGGCCAGAGCGCAAACGCACACCGACAGGACCAATATTATCGCCAGCATACTTTTCATGATTCATCTCCATTCTGATTTTTGAATCATCATTATTAACGCTGCAAGAAATTTTTTATGAGGGAATGCAGCCTGTCAAAATCGAGAGGCTTTGTGAGATACCCGTCGAAGCCTGCATCATGAGCCGCGCGCTGGAATCCGCTTGTGTTGTAGGCCGTGATGGCAATGACGGGCACAGTTCGTAGCTCTTCATTCTCACGCAGCTTTCGTGTGGCGTCCAGGCCGTCCATGTGAGGCATGGCGATGTCCATGAGAATAATGTCAGGCTTTGCCAGAGTCGCAACTCGAACTGCCTCCTCACCATCGGAGGCAGTGACCACGCGATAGCCGTGAATCTGTAATTCCAGGCTAAGGAGCGTCACATTGTCCACCATGTCATCAACGACCAGCACTAAAGCGGCCTTCGTGGATGCCTTGTTGGACATCTCATCCGTCACATGTTTGAGCGGGGTCGTCTGCTGCGCTTTTCTTTCCATAGCTATATTATAAAACAGCCTGGTCCTTAAATGAGAAACGGCAGCCAACCTCGGCTGCCGCAAGCTCTTGATTTAATTAATCGGGGCGAGAGGATTTGAACCTCCGACCTCTCGGTCCCGAACCGAGCGCTCTACCAGGCTGAGCCACGCCCCGATACTCAAAACGAAAGAGGATTGTAAGGGACCAACCACCGCATGTCAAATCATTGCGCCCGACGGCTCAGGCGTGCGTCGCGCCGCCCGCTTCCGCAGCGCGCGAGTTTTTGATGTGCCGACGGACCCACCAGATGATGCCCAGGACTAAAACGATTCCTATCAGAAAGTCGAAGCGATGAAACCACGACTTGAGCGTATCGTTCTTGTCCCACTGCTCGCCGAGCAGTTGGCCCACGTAGGCGAGGCCCAGACACCAGGGCAGAGAGCCTAGAAAAGTATAGGCGACGAACTTCGTCAAATTCATGCGCGCGACGCCTGCGGGAAAGGCTATGAAGGTGCGAACGACCGGCAGCAACCGGCTGGCGAAAACTATCACTTCGCCATAGCGCGCAAACCAGCGATCCGCCAGGTCCAGGTCGTGAGGCGAAACCAGCAGGTAACGACCGTACTTTTGTATCAAAGGTCGCCCGCCGTACATCCCGACCCAGTAAGCCACCAGCGAGCCGAGCACGCACCCGCCCGCGCCCGCCACGCCCACCCACCAGAGATTGAACCGCCCCGTGTAAACCAGATACCCGGAGAAAGGCATAATCACTTCCGACGGCAAAGGAATACACGCCGACTCAATCGCCATCAACAACACGATGCCACCATAACCCAGTGCCGAAATGACCGCGATAATAAAACCCGAAAGAATCTCAATTATTCTGGCAATCAATACGTTTCTCCGAAATCAGAGATTGGACCATCCGTAATGTCCTATGAGCGGGACGAAGGCGCACGCGCCATGGTCTTCGCGCATGAGTCCCTGCTCCGTTCTGACGATGCGGACGAGTGTTTGCGATTCGCGCGTTGGGCCAACCGGCATGACGAGTCTTCCGCCAAGCCCTAATTGGGCCTCTAATGGTTCGGGCACTTCCGGCCCGCCCGCCGCAACAAGGATAGCGTCGTAGGGAGCGTGCGCGCTCCAACCGAGCGTGCCGTCAAAGCATTTGACGGTCGCGTTGTAGATGCCGAGAGCGCGTATGCGAGCCTGCGCCTGTCTCGCCAGTTCAGCGATGCGCTCGATGGCGTAGACCTGCGCCGCCAGTTGGGCCAACACGGCGGTTTGATAGCCTGAGCCTGCGCCTATCTCAAGCACACGACTTCTCTCGTCAAGCTCTAAGAGCTCCGTCATGCGCGCGACGATGAAGGGTTGAGAGATGGTCTGGTTGGCGTTAATCGGAAGCGCGTGGTCGCCGTAGGCGCGGCCCTGCAAGGCTTCAGGGACGAACTGGTGGCGCGGGACCGCGTTCAAGGCGTCGAGCACGCGCTGGTCGCGTATCAGGTAATGGTCGCGCAGGCGTTGGACCATGCGCTCGCGCGGGATGCGATATTCTGCTGCCGAAAGGCCGGGCCGTCGCGGTGTGGAACTCAACGCTTTTCTCGCTCCAAGATGGACAGCACCTCAACGGAAAACTCTAACTGTTTTGCAAGACTTCGTCGGCGTTGATGTAATTCCAGGTATCAATCGCCGTCAGCGCGTGATGGTCCGTCATATCGCTCTTGAGCGGCGTGACGGAGATGCAGCCGTGTTCGATGGCTTGATAATCCGTGCCGTCTTCGGCATTGGCCCTGAAATATTCTTCGCCGATCCAGAAGTAGGCTTTGCCGCGCGGGTCCAGGTGCTCTGTGATGACGGGCCGCGCGTTCTTGATGCCCTGCCGTGTGACGCGCACGCCCTTAATCTCTCTCTGCGGAATGTTGATGTTGAGCAGCGTGCCTTCGGGCAAGCCTTCCTTTAAGACTTTGCGAACGGCGGTGACGGCGAAACGCGCGGACTCCGTGAAATCGAAATTCTCGCGCGCCACCAAGCTGAAGGCCAGGCCCGGCACGCCCAGGATAGTCGCTTCGAGCGCGCCCGCGACCGTCCCCGAATAGGTCGCGTCGTCGCCCAGGTTGCCGCCATGGTTGATGCCGGAAACGCAGATGTCTGGCATCTCTTCCGCCTTCAAAATCTTGTTGAGGGCGAGCGTAACGCAATCGGTGGGTGTGCCGTCAACGGTCCAGTGTCGTTCATCAATGCGGCGTATGCGAAGCGGGCGCGCGAGGGTCAGGCTATGCGACGCGCCGCTCATCTCAGAAGCGGGAGCGACCGTGTACACGTCGCCCACCTCGCGCAAAGCCTCCTCTAATTTGACGAGACCATCCGAGTGTATGCCGTCATCGTTGGTCAGCAAAATTCGGGTCATAAACAGATTAACCGAACGACGGATTGAGGCGGCCAACGCCTTTGCACAAAAGGAGCCCGGCTGTCGCTTGCCATAGAATTGCGTTGTGTCAACGATTGGTGAGGAACGGCGCGCGGCGACTCCCCTTCGCACGTCTTATGTGTGTGGCAGCCGCGCGCGTTTAGTCGCGGGTCGGACGCGGGCGGCCCTTCTTCTTATTACGCTTGCGCGCGAGGGCCGATTTGAGCTTCGCCTTCTGGCCCGGAGGCATGAAGAACGCATGCTTCTTAGCATCCTTGATGATCTCTTCGGTCATCACTTTGCGCTTGAAGCGGCGCAGAGCGCTCTCGATTGATTCGCCTTGATTGACATTAACTATCGCCATCTTCTTCCTTATCTCTCCATCTGGTTTTGATACTCTGAAACTTCGCCTAACGGACGAACTTACTATTAAACACGGCCCACCTGCTTATGGTCAAGCGCGCAAGCAAGAGGTGCGGTGCCTGGTCGGCGCAAAAGTGAACCCCGCTAACGTTCAAGAGCTTGTTGGCGGGGTTCACCTCTTTTAGAGAGCGCGAAAAAGTCGCTCTGCTTATTTACGCGGAGACGGTCGTCGTCTCTTCTTTCTTGCTGCGGCTGAGACCCTTAATCTGGACCGGCGTCTCGCCCTTGACGCCCTGCTTCTCAAGCACCATCTGCTGGTACAGCTTGCGCATCATAGCGGCCTCTTCATGCGCCGTCTTCGGTCCTTCCATCTGCGGCTTGTTCGGGCGTTGGATGTCAACTTCGTTCAGGATGAGGCTGTGCGCCGCATCGTTAAGCTCGACTTCCTTGCCCCTGGCGAAGATTTCATGACGGCCATGCTCCTGATACCACTTCGCAACGGTCGCGTTCTGGTGCATGTTCTCAATGATGTTTCTCCAGCCGATGCCTGTGTTGTAAGCGCAGAAGGAGATTTCGCCCTCCTGCGTGCCGTAAGGGATGATGCACATCTCCGTGCGGCGGAAGTCGTAGTTGAAGAGGTCTTGAAACCACATGCCCGCGATGAAGAGGAAGTTCCAAGGGTCCGAACGACGCTTCTCGATGTCTTCCTTCGAGCGTTTGCCGTCAACCCTCCCGTAATCCTTGCCGGAGAGGCCGAACGACTTGTCGAACTTCGCAAAGATACCAGCAATCGTCAGGCTCTGCGGCGCGCCGTAAGGCTGGTAGTTCTTCAAGAGCGCGAGCGCCATCAGGAAATTCGAGAACCACTTGCCGCGCCCTGCGTCCGTGATGCCCTGCATGTCTTTGACGAGGCCGGGGATGTTCAGGAACTGCGGGACCGGAGCCATCTCTTTCGTGTTCTTGTTAATCATGACCGCAGTGCCGACTCCGCAGTTCGGATGGCAACCGCAGGAGACCTGCCCCCATTCCGCATCGGGCCCGTGGACGAGGTCCGCGAAATCGGCGAACGCGCCCATCAGAGAGAGCGGGAACCAGTCGCGCGTAGGCTCTGTGATGCCGACCTGGTCCTTCACGTCATGCGCGAGATGCGAGAGCGTGTAGCGTTGCTGAAGGCGACGCTGTTCCGTAATCTCTTCATCGCGGCCAGTGAAAGAGACGGGCTGGAACGAAAGGAAAGCTATCTTCTTAGGATTGTCGAGCGCGAAGCGAATGATGGAGCCGACCTGGTCGTTGTTGATGCCGTTGACGAGCGTCGTGACGAGCACGATTTCAACTCCGGCTTCATGCAGGTTATTGATGGCTCGCAACTTCACGTCGAAGAGGTTGCCGACCTGGCGATGACTGTTGGCGTCGTTGCCGATACCGTCGAATTGCAGGTAAGCGTAGCGCAGGCCAGCTTCCGCAGCCTCCCGGCAGAACTCTTTGGACTTGGCGAACTCGATGCCGTTGGTCGCGCACTGGACCGAGTTATAGCCGACCTTGCGCGAGTACTTGATGGACTCTATGAAGTGCGGCGAAATCGTCGGCTCGCCGCCGGAGAACTGCACGGACATCTGCCGGCGCGGTTTGATCGAGATC
>JAXDFO010000311.1:0-5405 GCA_034665545.1 Blastocatellia bacterium | reverse complement strand
GGTTGACAGTCAACAGCTTTTTGCTGGTCACTGAACGCGGACGGCTAACCGCTTTGTTACTTCTTCCCTTTAGCAGCCGCGCCAGCCGCGCCCGCTTTGGGCCGTTTCGCGCCGTACTTGGAGCGTCCCTGCTTGCGATCCGCGACGCCTACGGAATCGAGCGTGCCGCGAATGACGTGATAACGCACGCCCGGCAAATCTTTGACGCGGCCACCGCGAATGAGCACGATAGAGTGCTCTTGCAGGTTATGGCCGACGCCCGGAATGTAGGTCGTCACCTCGATGCCGTTGGTCAGGCGCACGCGCGCGACTTTGCGCAACGCGGAGTTTGGTTTCTTGGGCGTCTGCGTATAGACGCGCGTGCAGACGCCGCGACGCTGCGGTGACTCTTGCAGCGCGGGGCTGGCTGTCTTGTACTTGACTGCTTGACGACCCTTTCGCACAAGCTGGTTAATTGTAGGCACTGTTCATCATCCTCTTTATAAGCAAGCCGCCCCCCGCTCCTGTGCGAGAGAGCGCAAAAAGCCTCCGACCTGCCTCTTCCCGGAACCTGTCCGGCAGTCAGCGCAGGCGGCTGCCTATCTCCAACGATTGATTGCAGGGATGTTCTGAGTTCGCTGCCTTTTCATCAAAGGCGGGTGTGGATATTGGCTTCCCTTGAGCCGAAACTTTTCTGTGGCGTCGCATCCATAAGAAGACGAGCGGGCTTTAAGTTAAGAGCCTTTTCGCGTGCCCTACGCTGGAACGTTTCGCCCGAATATTTCGGGCCAGACGCGACGCGGGCTTTTACGCCACAATAATTGTCAAGCGGTCCCCTGCCACACGCGGGCACGAGAACCGTGCAACGCCTCCACACCGACAGAACCTACTAAGCGTTGCTACGGGGAATTCGGACCATGTAGTCCAAAACGAGAGATTGTACGTATCACAGCCCCCAATGTCAAGCGACGGCGAGAGCCTCTCAAGCCCTACTCAATTCGTCTCAACGGGACGCCCATTTTTGTGACAGTTCGAGGACAATCATGTGAGATACGCGGCCAAAAATGATGGCGGCAGATCTCTTTCCGCTTGGAAATCCGCGCCGATTATCACTATCTAAAGGATGTACCCCAAGTTAGCCCCTTTTGAACTTTTCAGAGCGATGGATGGAGCCGCGATTAATCTTTTTCGGCTCCTTACAAAGAGGAACGAGCCAGGGTTTTTATGCACGAACCGACGATTATTTTGCTTTTGGGCACGGGTCTGGCCATGGCGGCATCATGCATTCGCCGTTGGCGAACTTCGCGCGGCAGCGCGGCTCGCCAGGGCTAATTTAAACTGTTATGAGCCGGGCTGTTGAAGTAAGGGCGCGGTCGGGCAGCAGAAAGTTATTGAATTAGCGAGGGTTTGCCAGTAAACTTCGTCCATCTCGTCTTCGGTCTGCAATCGTTTTTCAGATAAAGGAGTGACTGAATGCTCTCAGGAAAGCGTTCTCTCGTCGTGCTGGGACTGGCTCTACTGGCCCTCGCAGCAGGGTTCACATATATCTCCACGCGCGCCAGTGCGCAGGGTCAGGGTAAGAAAAAAACTATCGTCATACCCTCCACCGGCAAGGCTCCGACGCTCGCGCTGGCAGCCGAGCCGACTTACCTGACGGCCTGTGCCGGTTCGGGTTCGGCATCGGGCTCGCAGGTCCAGTTGCACGCCAACGCGGCTTCAACCAACGGGGCCGGGCTGAGCTACACATGGACCATCTACGGCAAGGGCAGCATCGTTAGCGACCTTCACGGGCCAAATCCTGTCTGGGATCTCTCGAACCTGCCGCCGGGAACTTATCAAGTACGTGTTGATGTTGACACGGGCAACGGCGATCAAGGTTGCTCCGCCTTTAGCACGACCACAGTGACCGTCGCGCCTTGCCCGCCCGTCAACTGTCCCAGCATCATCCTCAGCTGTCCTGACTCCGCGCCTGTCAATGGTCCCGTCACCTTCACCGCCAATATTAGCGGCATCCCCGGCAGCATCACGCCCACTTACAATTGGAGTGTGTCCAGCGGGACTATCAGCAGCGGCCAGGGCACTCGGACGATTCAAGTTGACACGACCGGACTCGCGGGCCAGGCCATTCGCGCGACTCTGGAAGTCGGCGGCTTCCCCCTCTCATGTTCAGCGACCTGCACGGTGCAGGTTCCCGTGCTGCCGCTCTATCCGAGCAAGTTCGACGAGTTTCCGAACATCAAGTTCGACGATGAGAAGGCGCGGCTGGACAATTACACCATACAGCTACAGAGCGACCCTCGCGCGCAAGGTTACATCATCGTCTATCCAGGCCCGCGCGACCGTCCGGGCGATGCGCAAAAGCGCGCAGACCGTGCGAGAGGCTATCTGGTCAACACGCGCGGCATTGACGCCAATCGCCTCTTCATACTGACCGGCGGCCAACGCCCCGCTCAAACAATCGAGCTCTGGCTCGTTCCCAACGGCGCGACCCCGCCAACGCCGACGCCCTAAACGATTATCACTCCGCACTCTTGCGCTAAAGACAACCAACCAGCATCTCTGGACAGAAAGACCGGCGAAGGCCCACGGCCCCGCCGGTCTCTCCCTGTCTCAATGACGCTTCTTTTAGTTTTCCTCTTCTTTCCGGTTGCCGGAATACGGGACGAAGCGGTGTTGATATAAGTTCTGGTCTTCGTCGTTTGAGGATCGCTCGGAGAGACCGCTATTCTTTTATTGCGAGGATTAAATCCTGATAGCTCAAATAGCGTTCGCGTCCGCACCATGAGCCATAATCCAGTCGCCGGATTTGAAGACCCGTGCTTGAGTAGAGGTCACGAATCCACTGTTCGTTATAAGCGACGGCCCCCTCCGGTGATTCCTGCGAAGCGATGCGGTACACATCGTAAGCAAATTTGAAATCAATCGTGCTCCGACCTGTCGCAACAAGTCTGAGCGATTCGTCATTCAGTAGAAAGTATGTTATCTGGCAGCGACCGCCCCTCTTGAGAACGCGATTGACCTGTGCTAGATAATTCGTCAGTTCCGGCGCAAACATGTGTGTAAAGACAGAGCCGAGCGTGACGAAATCAAATGATTCATCCTCAAAAGGAAACTGATAATCACCTGGCAAAATACGCCCTTGCGGATTGTATAGTTGATTTAAAACGTCAATGTGCTGGAAGTGAAAGTTGGGGTAGTCGGGAGTAATTTTCTCCTGACACCATTCGATGCCAGCCCTTGTTATGTCAATCCCTTCATAGCGTCCTTGTGCGCCGAGATATTGCGTGAGCGGCAATGTCTTTCTGCCTATACCGCACCCGACATCTAATATCGCTTCGTCAGGCTGTAGTCCACACACATCTTGAAAGATTTTTAGAAACTCATCGCCCTGCGCTTTGAAATCTTCCAGGGATGCTAACCCGTCAAACATGCTACTGACCGGAGGGACGTAGCGTGCAAGACCACCGAACAACTCGGCTCGACGCTTGCCTTCTCTGTAGCTTCTGATAGAGCGTTGGATGGGCTGAGGCATAATGCTACGAAGAAGGCTTTTAAATTCATTTCGCAGGAGAACCTTTCGTTATGCACTGGACCAGTTCGGCTTATCTCGTTGAGTAATAGACATGGAGACGGTGTAACGGCCATATCATACACGGCTCGCTCATCTTTTCAATGCCGCCGTCAAAAAATTTCAACACGACAAGATAAAGACCGGTGCAGGTCTAGCACCTCGCCGGTCTTTTGTGTTTGAAAATTAGAGCTTGTTCTTAGCGGAGGCCGTGCGTGAGCAGGGTGCTGTTGAGCAGTAGTTGGTTGCTGAGCGCGGGGAGTAGTTGGGCCATCCTTGCGACGAGGCCGTTGGTGGCGTTGCGGCGGAGTTGGTTGAGGGAGGTTCCGAGCAGGGTATTGTTGGTGTTGCTGTTGTTGGCGGCGAGCCCGTCGGGTTGTTGCGCGGTGCGCGGCTTGAAGGAGATTTTTTGGTCCAGAGAGCCGTAGATTTGGAGGTACATACGGGTTTCCGTGGGGATGTGCGTGCGCCAGAGCGTGCCGCCGCGTTGCAGGTACCTGGGCAGGCGCGCGGGGTTTGAATTGTAACCGGCGGCGACGAGTTCGGGCTGGGTGGCGATGCCTTGTGCGAGCGCGTCCCGGACTTCGGGGTTGCGAAGGAGGTCGTCCCAGGTGTCCTGCATGTAGAGGAGCATGGCTGAGAGGGCGTTGTTGTGGTCGGTCATGCCGGGGACGAAATCGGGGTTGAGGGAGACGTTCGGATGACGCTCGCGGACCATCTGGTACGTCTGCGGAATCATCTGGACCATTCCTCCGGCCCCGGCCACGCTCACCGAATAACGGAAGGTGTTCGGCTCGTTGAGAGCGTAGAGCGAATAGATTTCGTTGAAGAGAGCGGCGCGGTCCTCGTTGAGAAAACGTTTGTGGTCCGTGTGCTCTACGACGCAGAGATGTTCGGCCACGTCTACGATGTCCGGCGCGATTTCTACACCGCCCGCACGCAGGCTGGCGGCAGCGCGGTCCAGCATCGTGCGTACGTAGGTCTCGCCGCCCGTCACCACCTCCTGCGAGAGCAGGGCCGGATGCACGGAGGTGTAATAGGCCATCTCGCGCAGTTCGCCGCTCTTCTCAATCGGATATTCGACGACGAGCGGGACAAGCTGGCGTCCCGTCGCGGTGTCAAGAACAGTGACGGCGGTGTTGACGCCGTTGGCCCGCAGAACGGTCACGCGCGCCGTATGTCCGAGCGATGTCGGGGCCGTTATCTCCGCGCCCTTCGTCAAAAAGAGTTCTTTCGAGAGCGGGAGCAGTTGCATCGCGCCGCTTTCCGGGTCCAGCGCGGCCAGCGTCACAGATTTAAAGGTCTCGTCGGTGCGCGGCGTCAGTGCCGAGCGTGCTTTGAGCATTTGCGATGCTTCGGCGATGCTTCCGGCGATTTCCGTTGGTTGAGCCTGCGCGGGAACGTGCCAAAGGACACACAACAAGAGCAGCGAGGGGAACAGAAGGCGTAATTTCATCATCGGGTCTAAACTTCGGACTTGCGAGCGGAGAATTACGTGGGGGTTATAGTATTGATGCGAAGGCGTAGCGGGAAGTTGGCAAGCCGTTGAAGAATTTTCAGGGAAAAGCGGCTGTCAAAAGCTCTCAGAAAAAGGACCGGCGCAAGTCTCGGATGACTTGCGCCGGTTCGGGGTTCGCGCGGGCTGGAATTTATTAATGGCCCCGCGCCGGATTGTGTTGAGGTTGAGAGGTTTACTCTTCGGCTTCTCCTGCCGCGTCGCCGTCTCCGCCCGCAGCGACGGCGGTGCGGGTGGGAGCGGTGGGCACTTCAACGCCGCCCACGATTTCGGGGTATTCCTCAACGTCACGGTCGCGCCCGTTCTGGTCCATCGTCTCGTCGCGGTCAACACGGACGTTGC
>JAXDFO010000310.1:0-16223 GCA_034665545.1 Blastocatellia bacterium | reverse complement strand
GCGAATCGAGGCCGAGGTGAGGGACGAAAAGCTGGTGAAGGCGTGGACGGTGCTCTGTGACCTCGTGGGCGTGGCAAGTGCCACAGCCAGCAAGGCCCTGCGGTGGATGCATGAGCAGGGAATCATCGGTTACTTCTCAGGGAAGAATGGTGTCGGTCTGAGGATATTTCTTAACCGGGCGGCTTCTTCAATTGGTGTGAGGCAGGCTCAGGCCAGCAAAAAAATTTTAGCCTTTCCTCCTGCTTCATCCGAAAGGGCTGATGCTTCAGCAAATGAACCAGCCTTTAATGACAGCTTTGCTGTTAGAGAAGTTTTAGATACAGATATAAATCCCAACGCGCCAAAAACCGGCGCGGATAACGAGCGGGTAGTTAAAACATCTTCCGACCCGAGGACTGCACCTGCTCCGGCAAAATCAAGTTCATACGTCGAGCCCGAAGTCGCATCAGCATACACTCCGAGCATACTCTCACTCGACGATGTCATTGCTAGATTGAAGGCAGAGCTTGAGCCTGCGATGTACACGGCCGCCAGGCAGGCTGCGTCACGCGAGCATGAGCGCACGCGTGAGTGGCTGGAAAACAGGGGATTGCCCAAAGCCGCGCGTGTGGCGCAGCACGAGGCCTACAACGTGCTGCGCAAGTACGGCATGATCAGCGAATCGGGACGTAACTCCAGTGGACATTCAGAGGTGGGTCGGAGTGACTACACACCGCCAGCGCCACACCGGCTCTCACCGGATGAGATCAGGGACATGGCTGGTGTTTGCGTGGCGATGCTGGAAACCAAAGGGCAGGCGATTGAATTCACACTGTCCGAGATGAGCGCAGAGGCGGGAGGATTCCTGCTGCCAGAGAACGCAGGTCACGTGCGGGAGAAAGCGAACTCTATGCTCTCTGCTCGCAACAGCGGAGAAGGGAAGTGAGAGGAATATCCATCTCATGTCAGCCAATTCCAAACAAGAGTCATACAACCCAATATCACAAATCTTTCGTCGTGTGCTGAATGGACGAAAGAATGAGGAGATAAAGATGAGGCGAACAACTGTGCGGACGGCCTTCAGGGGTGGGCGGTTGTTGGCGACACTATTGGCCGTGTTGGTTGCTTCTCTGATGATGTCAATCACGTCAGATACACAAGCGCAGAATACGGAGCCGCTCAATGCCCAGTTGGTGATTCATGCAGACCAACCTCAGGGCGCCATCAATCGCAATATCTACGGACACTTCGCAGAGCACTTGGGCCGATTGATTTACGAGGGCATCTGGGTTGGGGAAAACTCGTCCATCCCGAACACACGCGGCATTCGCAATGATGTCGTGGCAGCGTTAAAGAGATTGAACATCCCAGTCTTGCGCTGGCCCGGCGGATGCTTCGCAGACGAGTACCACTGGCGTGACGGGATTGGCCCACGTGACAGGCGACCCAAGCGTCTCAACGCGAGTTGGGGCGGCATAGAGACAAATGCGTTCGGCACGCACGAGTTTATGGACTTTTGCGAGATGATCGGGGCCGACGCCTATATCACGGGTAATGTTGGGAGCGGCAGCCCACAGGAGATGATGGAGTGGATTGAGTATCTGACCTCGGATTCCGATTCGACGCTTGCTAATCTACGCCGTCAGAACGGGCGCGAGAAGCCTTGGAAACTCCCCTACTTCGCTGTGGGTAATGAGAGTTGGGGCTGCGGCGGAAATATGCGGCCTGAGTATTACGCTGATGAGTACCGCCGCTACTCGACCTTCATCAAGAACTACTCGGACAACCGCATACAAAAGTTTGCAGTTGGGCCCAGCGACGAAAATTATCACTGGACGGAGGTGCTCATGTCGCAGGCGGGGCAGCAAATGAACGGGCTATCGCTGCACTTCTACACCCTGCCGACCGGCGATTGGGGACGGAAGGGTTCGGCCACGCAGTTTGGTGAAGCGGAGTGGCACGCGACGCTCGCGCGTACGCTCCACATGGATGAGATAATCAGAAATCAGAGCGCGATCATGGACAAGTATGACCCGCAGAAACGCGTCGGGTTGATCGTAGATGAGTGGGGCACATGGTACGACCCTGGGCCGGGCAGGGACTTGGGAGCGCTCTACCAGCAGAACAGCATCCGCGACGCAATCGTCGCCGCTATTAATCTGAATATCTTTAACCAGCACAGCGACCGCGTTCAGATGGCTAACATAGCGCAGATGATTAACGTGTTGCAGGCGATCATCCTGACGGATAAGGATAGAATCGTGCTCACGCCGACGTATCACGTCTTTGAGATGTACAAGGTTCACCAGGGGGCGACGCTGATTCCGGTCGAATTGAAAGCCCCCGAATATAAGCTCGGTCAGGCGTCATTTTCTTCTCTGCACGTCTCAGCCTCACGCGATTCAGCCGGAAGGCTTCACGTCTCTATAGTCAACCTGGACCCGAATCGTCCCGCACAGGTCTCAACGAGAATCAACGGCGCACCGGTCAAGAGTGTCACTGGACGAGTGCTCACCGCTCCGGCAATCAACAGTGTGAATACGTTCGACAAACCCGATGCCGTCAAGCCCATGCCGTTCACAGGCGCGCAGGTACAGGGTGAGCAAATCACATTGCGCTTGCCCGCGAAGTCTGTTGTCGTACTGGAGATTCAGTAACGCTAAGTAGCTTATCAATAGGGGCGCGATGTATTTTTTGTCCTGGAAGTGAGACTGTAGATATAGTCATGCAAGCGTAACTTTTAGCATCGGTACTTAATTTTAAGTTGGACAAAATGGAGCGCACGAGATTGTCAAAGATTGGGCATCAGATAGCGAAGACGGCTATTCAACTTGTTACGCTGTGGGCCATGATTGTCATGGGCACGGCTGCTGCCCAAACGGGCGGCGTGTGGCAGGCGCAAGCGCCACTGCCGGTTGGCGAAGCTCTTCACGGCGTTGACATGGTTTCGACGACGGAGGCTTGGGCGGTCGGCGAGAGCGGCATCATCCTGCATTCTACAGACGGCGGGACAGGTTGGGCGCAGCAATCTAGCGGCACGAACGCGCAACTAAACGCGCTGCGTTTTCTTGATGCCTTACACGGCTGGGCGGTCGGCAACGCCGTGCTTTACACGACGGACGGCGGGCAAACCTGGCAACAGGG
Organism: Blastocatellia bacterium; assembly: GCA_034665545.1. Taxonomy (GTDB): domain Bacteria; phylum Acidobacteriota; class Blastocatellia; order Pyrinomonadales; family Pyrinomonadaceae; genus DASYML01. The sequence continues at coordinate 13,100 of JAXDFO010000310.1, read as the reverse complement.
AACTCGCAGCGGCAATCTGAGCGGGCTTTATGATGTTGATTTTGTAGACACAAGTTTTGGTTGGGCATGTGGCGGCGGCGTGGTCATGAAGACTACGGACGGCGGCAAATCCTGGACGCCGCAAAGCGTTCCGACGGCCAGTTTCGAGAATCTGATTAGCATAGATTTTGTAGACCGTAATCGCGGTTGGACGGTCGGCGCGAGCGGCATCATCCTCGGCACAACCAACGGCGGAGCCACTTGGACAAGGCTCACGAGCGGCACGAACGCGTTTCTCACTGGCGTCTCGTTCCAGTCTACATTTGAAGGCTGGGCCGTGGGCGGCAACGTCGTGCTCCACACGACGAACGGCGGGGCAAGTTGGGCGCAGCAGACTGTTCCGGCGAACACTTGGGTGAGAGACATCCTCATGCTTGACGCGCAAAACGGTTGGGCGGTGGGCCAACTGCAAAACATCATTCACACGACAGACGGCAGCGCGACCTGGACGACGCAGATGGGCGGCCTCAACAGCGCGCCTTACAACAACTACTATCTGAATAGCGTTCGATTCGGCGACTCGCTGCACGGAATCGCAGTTGGCGATGGTGGCAATCTTTTCAATACCAGCGATGGCGGGCAGACCTGGACCCCCAGACAAAATGGCTCCACGACCATCACAAACCGTCTCACGGCGACGGACGCAAACCACGCCTGGTCAGCCAACACGAAGAACGAAATTCTTTACACGACCAACGGCGGCCAATTCTGGAACCGTGTCAACTTGCCCGGCGGAGTCGGCTTCGACGTGACGGACGTTGACTTCACGGATAATCTCAACGGCTGGGCCTGCACGAACGGAGGTTCCGCGACCATCTGGCGCACGGGCGACGGTGGACGAACCTGGCAAGACGCAAGAGCGCCCGTCGTTTCGTTAATCAGCATAGACACCTTTGATGGTCGCACTATCGTGGCCGTCGGCGCGGATAGCAGCAATGGCGCGGCGGTCGTTCGTTCGACTGACGGCGGGGCTAGCTGGACCGTCAGAAACTTTCCGCAGTATGGTCCCGTTTTTCGTGACGTGCAGATGGTGAACGCGAGCGTCGGATGGATAGTCGGCGGCTCATCAATCTTGAAGACAACGGACGGCGGCGCGACCTGGGTTCTACAGTATCAAGATTTCAACGACCACTTCTCGCGCATCTCTTTCGCAGACGCGCTGAACGGCTGGGCGACGAGCGTCTTCGGCGTGCTTCATAGCATCAATGGCGGGCAGACCTGGACGCTTCAGATACCGGGCCTTAATTCGGATACGGGCCCGGACGCCATCCATGCAGTCACTCCTAATGTCGCATGGGTTTGCGATTTCGATGGAGCGGTCGCGCGCACAACCGATGGCGGCGCAACCTGGGTGCGCGAGAATGTCACGACGACAACCAACTTCATGACGCTCTTCTTTTTAGACGCAGACTACGGATGGATAGGGGGCCAACGCAATACGACCGGCGGGCCAGCGACCATCGCCAGTATCTATCGTCGAACCTCGACCGCGCCGCAGCAGTTCAGCATCAACGGTCGCGTGACTAACCAGAGCGGCGCGGGTCTTTCTCAAGTGAACCTGCGAGTTCTGAATTCCGGCGGCTCACAATCGGGAGCGACACAGTCAGACAGCAATGGCAACTACACATTAACAGGTCTTCCGGCGGGTGGTGATTATACGGTCACACCATCTCTGACCGGCTATGCTTTTACCCCTTCAAGCCAGCGAGTAAAGAATTTGAGCGGTGATGAGAACATGAACTTCACGGGCACTTCGACCGCTCCTGTGACATGCTCGTACTCGATTTCGCCATCAAGCCAGAATTTTCCAGCCGGTGGAGGGGCGGGAAATATCAGCCTGACAACTCCGGCAGGATGTGTATGGAAGACCAGGACCGCAGTAAGCTGGATCAAGTTGGGGGATTCGGATGGAACTGGCAACGCGAACATCAGCTTTGCAGTCGCGGCCAACGTGAACACGACGCCGCGCACGGCCACAGTAGACGTACAGGGGCAGACCTTCAACATCACACAGGACGCGGCTCCATTCACTTGCCGCTACACGATTTCACCTGCATCAATAGACTTCGGCTCGAATGCAGATCAGGCCAGCGTGCTTGTGACATCAAGTAGCGGGTGTAACTGGGTGGCCGTGAGCAACGATGGTTGGATGAGCATCACCTCTGGAAGCGCGGGAGCAGGTAACGGCACTATGACATTCACTGTGACGCAGAACCCCGGAGCCTACCGCACAGGGAGCATCACGATAGCGGGACAGACTTTATCAGTCAGCCAGAAGGGTTCATCCGTCGCTCTCCAACGGTCATCAGAAGTCAAGAAAGCAAAATTGCAAGTACGACCTTGACGCGTTCGATCAAGAGAGACACATTCATCAACTTCAAATCATCCGTCCGATAATGCAGGGCACAACGAAAGGGCCTTGCACAAATATTCAGGTGGGCCAACAAGATGTTGAGGTTACCTGCTCACCTTTATACAGCTAATGGGCAGCACGAGAGAATGAGGTTTTTGGCGTTATCGGACACGGTATAGTTGACAGCAATGCTTAAATGGACCAGCGAGTTTTCGGCAACGCTCTAAATTTCATTCTTTAATAATTGCTCGGCCTCTTCATCGGTGAGGTCTTCCATCTGTTCGATGAGAGCCTCTTCGATGGAGGCCGCCAGTTCGTTGAGAGTCGGATGCTGGAAGAGATCGGCGAGCGGGAGTTCGACATCGAAGACCTTGCGCACTTGCGAAGCGAGTTGCGTCGCCAGCAGCGAGTCGCCTCCAAGCTCGAAGTAGTTGTCGTTGACGCCAACGCGATTGATGCCGAGCAAGCTGGTCCAGATTGAGACGAGTCTTTCTTCAATCGGCGTCCGTGGCGCAACGAATGTGGCTGCGAGTTCAGGTCGCTCTGCATCTGGCGCGGGCAACGCGCGGCGGTCAACCTTGCCATGAGCGGTGAGCGGGAATTCTCGTAGAAAGACGTAGGCCGACGGAATCATGTATTCGGGCAGTTTCTCTTTCAAAAAGTTACGCAACGCGCTGACGTTCGCAGGCTCCTTTTGCGCGAGAATGAGATAGGCCACCAGACGCCTTTCCTCTCCCGCATCATCGCGCGCCGAGACGACGGCCTCTTTGATTCCCTCATGTTCGCAGAGCGCAATTTCTATCTCACCCAACTCGATGCGGTAGCCCCTGACCTTCACCTGTTCATCCAAGCGTCCTCTAAATTCCATGTTCCCGTCAGAGAGGTATCGCCCCTTATCGCCGCTACGATAAAGCCTTGCGCCATCTTGCGTATCGTACGGGTCGGCCACGAAGCGTTCCGCAGTCAACTCTTCAAGATGCAAGTAGCCGCGCGCCACTCCCGCGCCGGAGATGCAAATCTCTCCATCAACTCCGACCGGAACCAGCTTGCCTCGCTGGTCCAATAAGCGCAGCGACACGTTTTCAAGCGGGCGGCCTATCATCTGCCCTGTCAAAGCTTCTCCCCTGCGTGCTTCGTAGCTGGCGCAGATGATGGCCGCTTCGGTTGGCCCATATAAGACCCTCACCTCCGCTTGTGGGAACACCTCCTGCATCAACGCTATCAACTCCGGCGCGACCGCTTCACCGCCGACCAGCAATTGCCTCAACTGCCTGTGCTCGCCTCGCCCTTGTTCCCGCGCGAAGCCCGCGAAGCGTCGCATCAATCCGGGCACGGCATGCAACACAGTCGCCTTCTTCAACACGCTTTCAGCGATGGCGGCATCCAGCGATTCTCTCGTCGAGACCAGCAAACAACGCCCGCCCGCGAGTGGCGCGGCGAGCAGTTCAAGGAGCGAAATGTCGAAGGCGAACGAGGCGATGGATGGCACGCAATCGGCCTCCGTCAACTTAACGGCCTGTTGGGTCGCCTGCATCGTGTGCAACAGTTGGACGTGCTCGACCTGCACGCCTTTGGGCCTGCCCGTAGAGCCTGATGTGTAGATGATATAGGCCAGTTGCCCTGCTCGCACGAGAGTCTCAGGGTCTTCAACCGGGCGACTCGCAAGCTGTTCACGCGCTGCATCTAGAGAGATGATGCGGGCGTGTGATTCGGGCAAACGCTCGCGCAGGGATTCATCTGTGATGAGCATTGATGCCCCCGCATCATCGAGCATGAATGAAAGACGCGCGGCGGGGTAAAGCGGGTCCAATGGAAGATAGCAGCCGCCCGCTTTGAGTATGGCGAGCAGCGAAACGAGCACGTCCGGCGAGCGATTCAGAAAGACGCCGACACGCATCTCCGGTTGCAGGCCGAGACTGATGAGTTGATGTGCGAGTTGATTGGCCCGACGGTTGATGACAGAAAAGCTATGCGAGCTATCTTCAAAGATAACGGCAATCGAGTCGTGACGCGCTGCGGCTTGCCGCTCGAAGAGTTGATGCACGAGCGCGGTCGTAGAAGGCTGGCGCGTTGGACCGTTCCATTGATGGAGCAGTTGTTGCTGCTCGCCATGAGTGAGGAGAGGCAAGTCGTTGATGCGCGCGTCCGGATGACGGATGATGCCTTCGAGAAGTTGCTCGAAGTGCGCGGCCAGCCGCTCCATCCTGGCGCGTTCGTAGAGGTCTCGGATGTACTCGATGGAGAGGGTGAAGCCGTCCGGCGTTTCGGTCATGGCGAGCGTGATGTCGAATCTGGATGCGCCGTTGTCTATGTCTATGTGGCTCGCCGTGAGACCTAAAAACTGCATCGCCGTGGCCTCTGGAAAATCCAGATAGAGGAAGGCGACCTGCGCAATCGGATTGCGGCTCGGATCCTGTTTCGGTTTCAATTCCTGGACCAACTTACCGAAGGGAATCTCCTGATGCGCGAAGGCTCCGACGGATGATTCCTGCTCGCGCTTGAGCAGTTCGCGGAAGGTCGGATTGCCGTCCAGCCTCGTCCTTATGACGAGCAGGTTGAGCAGATAGCCGACGAGGTTTTCCGTTTCGGGTCGGACGCGCGTTCCAATCGGCGTGCTGATGAGAATGTCGTCCTGATTCGTGTAGCGATAGATGAGCGTTTTGAAGGCCGCCATCAGCGTCATGAACATCGTCACGCCTTCGCGGCGGCTTAGCTCCTTCAATCCATCGAGCACAGCTTTGGGATAGCTGACGTACACGCGCGCGCCCTGAAAGTTTTGAATCGGAGGACGCGGAAAATCCGTCGGGAAGTCCAGGACGAAAGGCGCGCCCGCGAGTTGCTGCCGCCAGTATGCGAGGTCCGTCTTATACTCTTCGCCTCGCATACGCTCTCGCTGCCAGACGGCATAATCCGCAAACTGAATCGGAAGCTCCGGCAACGGTGACGGCTGCCCGCTTGCGAACGACTGGTAGAGCACGGCCAACTCTTTTTCAAAGACCGCGAACGACCAGCGATCCGTGATGGCGTGATGCATGTTGACTTGCAACAGGTGGTCGTCTTCTGAAAGACGCAGGAGACCGACACGCACGAGCGGCCCCGCTTCAAGATCGAAGGGGCGCGCGAATTCTTCCGTCGTCAAACGAAGGGCTTCCGCGTCGCGTTCCTCTTCGGGAAGATGCTGCAAGTCTTGAGGCGGGAGAGAGATTTCGAGACGGGGCGTGATGACCTGGACGGGCAGGCCGTCAATTGATTTGAGCGTCGTGCGCAAGACTTCGTGACGCTGAATCAACTCGTTGATGACGCGCTCCATGACGGGCACGTTGAGCGAGCCGCGAATGCGGCTGGCGTTGAAAATATTGTACGCAGTATTGCCCGGCTGCAATTGGTCTATGAACCAGAGCCGCTCCTGGTCTATCGAAGCCGCGCAGATGTTGGAATTCCTGTCTTTGCGTCGCGGAATGGTTTGCGACTGCGGAGCGTGCAGTCCCTTCTGTTTCAGACGCGCCTCGAACAACGCTCTCTGTTCCGGCGACAGGGCAGAGATTCTCTCGGAGATGTCTTTCATGCTAGCCGCTGACCTCTGCCTGTTGATAATGTTCTCGCAACTCGTTCAAGTGGTCCAGGCTCTCAAGCACGGCATCCGCGTCAACGCCGAAATCCACCAGGCAGGCGGCCTCGTCAACTCCCGCTTCGAGCATACGCTCGACGACGCGCGAGCATCTGGCCGGTGTGCCCATCAACGTGTTGTTTTCAAAGTAGTGCTCGAAGGCCGCCGCCATGATGCTCTCGCGGTCTGCGTCCGTGATCTCTCCCGCCTCGACGCGAACATTTTCATACTGCTTGAAGTAAGAGCTTAGATAGTGTGTGAAGGGCGCGCGCACTTTCTCTTTCACCGCGCTATTACTGGTCCCCAAAAAAGTGTGGACCATTATTGAGACGATGCCCGCATCATGGCCCTGGCTGGCGCGCGCTTCCCTGTAGAGACGAACGCGCTCGGCCAAATCCTCGAACGAATAGCCGATGAGCGCGGCGAGAATATTCGCTCCCGCTTCTCCTGCGCGAATCCATGTTTCGGGGCTGCCCGCGCTCGTAATCCAGATAGGCAATCGAGGCTGCAAGGGCTTCGGCAAGAGCTTCACCGCGACTTCGCGCCCGCCCACGCCCGGCATCATTAAAGTCTCCCCGGCCCAGAGCTTTCGTATCAACTCTATGTGATGAAACATCGCTTCCTTGCGGTCTTCGTAAACCTCCGGGGCGAAGATGAAGTCGTCAGGATGCCAGCCCGAAGCGAAGGAGACGGCGACGCGACCGCTTGAAAGATTGTCAACGACGGACCACTCTTCAGCGACGCGCACAGGATGATGAAGCGGCAGGGCGACGCTGCCCGCGCGAATCTGTATGCGCTCCGTAATCATGGCGAGCGCCGCGCCGAGCACGGACGGATTCGGATAGAGGCCGCCGAAATCCTGAAAGTGACGCTCCGGCGTCCAGACGGCATTGAAGCCGTGACGGTCGGCAAATTTCGCGCTCTCTAAAACGAGCCGGTACTTGTCCGTTGAATCTTTCGAGCCATCGTCGGAGAAGAAGTAGAGACTGAAAGGAAAACTCTTCTTGACCGGCTTGCTCTTCCAGTCAAGATTATCTTCGAGGCTCTCGGCAACGGGCGACGTGGGAGGCGCGGGCTGAGTCGCCCGCACGGAGTTGTGCTCCGAAGGTGAACGCAAGCCCTGCTTCTTCATTCGCAATTCGAGCAGCGCGCGTTGTTCCGGCGTGAGCGAAGCGAAGCGTTTTGAAATATCATCCATCTTGTTCCGCTACTCTTCGTTCAATTCCTGCGCGAGCGTGGACTGTAGCTCATCCGGGCCGAGCGATTCTATCTCTCTCAACAATCGCTCTATCTCTTCGTTCTCTTTCTCGCGCACGCGGCTCAACTCAATCGCCGCCGCCAGACCTTCGACCGTCGGCGCTTCAAACAGGCTGTTCAAGGCCAACTCAATCTGAAAATCTTTGCGCACGCGCGAGACCAGTTGAATAGCGAGCAGGGAATTGCCGCCCAACTCGAAAAAGTTGTCGCGCAGGCCCACTCGCTGAAGCCCGAAGAGTTCCTCCCAGATGGCCGCGATTGATTGTTCCAACTCGCTGCCCGGCGCAACGTAGTCAGCATCAGTCTCCGAACGCTCATGCGTGAGCCTCGCCGCAGAGGTCGTTCCCAACTGGTCCAATAAACTTGCGCCTTGCGCCGCCTGCTGCTCTTCCATGAACGCACGGAAATTCTGTGTCGAGACGACGACTTGCGGTTGAGCGGTTGCGAGGATGCGGCGAAAAGCTTCGACGCCCTCCGACAACTTGATGCCGTAGGCTTCGCGCGCCGCCGCGAATTGGGCCTGGAATTCCGGCACGGAAGCCATCAACGCCTCCTGCCATGTTTCCCATTGCGGGACGTGCCAATCTATGCTCACTGTGAAGACGCCGCGCTGCGCCGTGTTCGCATGTGCGAAGTGGTCCAGAAAAGCGTTCGCCGCGCAGTAGTCCACCTGCCCGAAGACGCCAGTGAGTGCCAGCGAGGTTGAGAAGAGGACGAAGAAATCAAGCGACTCACTTGCGAGTGCGGCTTGCAGATTCAACGCGCCCGCGACCTTCGGCGCGAGGACGGCTTCGGCCATCTCTTTCGTCTTGAGTTGAATCATCCCGCCGCCCGCGACGGACGCAGAATGAATCACCCCGTTAATCTCCCCGAAACGCTCACGCGCCCTCGCCACCATCTTCAAGACATGTTCGCGGCTGGCAAGCTCTGCTGTCAGCAAGAGCACTTCCGCACCCGCATCTTCTAGGAGGCGTAACGCCGTTATCCGTCGGCTCGTAGCATCCCCCTCATCATGCGAGGCGAGCCACTCAGGCCACGCCTCGCGCACAGGGAAAGCGGCATCAGCGAGCAGAATCAAGCGGGCCCGCGCCGCTTCCGCCAGATAGCCCGCCAGCGCAAGGTCTATCTCGCTCATCCCGCCCGTCAACAGGTAAACACCGCGCTCGCGCAGGCGCGGCGGAAGCGGCGACAAGTTGTTCTGCGCGTCAGGCACACTGAACGGCTCGAAGCTCTGTGCCCATCTATGCGTGCCGCGATACGCGACGACAGTTTCCGAAGGCGAGGCTTCAAACTCAGCCGCGAGATTCTGGACCAATTGCTCTTCCAAAACTGTGCCGGGCTGCGGCAGAGAGATGTCAACGACGCGGCACTTGATGAAGGGATATTCCTGCGGAATGACTTTGCAGGGGCCGAGCACGGTCGCCTTCTCAGGCATCAGCGACTCATCGCCCACCACCTCCTGCATGTGATTGACCACGACCGCAATCTGTGCCTCTTCAGTCAAACCGTATTCGCCGAGCACTTGCGCGAGATGAATCAAGCTATAGAAGCCTCTATCCTGCGTCTCCGTGTACCAGTCGAAGTTCGACGGCGTGACGACATCCGGCGTCACGCTCCACAGGTGCAGAATCTTCGCGGGCGTTTTACCGAGCGCGCGAATCTCTTTCATCAAGGATTCGTAGTTGCCGCGATGATGTGGATTGAGTGCGAAGACGCGCTCGCCCAGTTTATCGAACTGCTCGCTCGCCATGACGTTGATGACGAAGCGGCCCTCGCTCTCAAGTTTGCGGACAACCTGCCCGCCCAGGCCGCAAGGGTCGCTGAAGACAATCCAGCAGGAGTCGTCAGCCGTCAACGTCTCCGTGCCGCGCGATAAGGGCCAGACAGAGCGTCGCCATGAAGGGACGTAAAAATATTCTTCGACTTTATGCGCTCTGCTTAATGCATCAGGTTGTGCCGTCTTCGCGCCGGACGAATCCGGAGGGTCAATCCAGTAACGCTCTCGCTCGAACGGATAGGTCGGCAGAGGGATGCGCCTGGGCGACGATTCGCGCGAGTGAAAATTGGACCGGTCTATTTCCACACCCGCCACCCACAAACGCGCCAGCGTGTTCAAAATGTACGAGACATCCGATTGGCTGTCGCGCGGGTGACGCAGAGAAGAGAGCGCAAGGCGCTCTCCTGCTCCATTGCCCTGCTGTTTGACGAGCGCGCTCAAGGTCTGTCCCGGTCCAATCTCAAGCAGGACTCTCTCCGGCTCCTTCAGGATTTCGGCGATGCCGTCCGCGAAGCGCACGGTCTGCCGCAATTGCCTGGTCCAATAACTCGCATCGCACGCCTCTGTCTCAGTCATCCACGTTCCGGTCACGGTCGAGATGATGGGGATGAGAGGCTTGTTGGCCCGAACCTCTCTGACCTTCGCCGCGAACGGCCCGGCGACCGTCTCCATCATCGCCGAATGAAGCGCGTGCGAGGTGTGCAGCCGACGGCAGACGACATCCCGCGCCATCAACTTGCGTTCGAGGTCCGCGACGGCTTCCATCGTCCCCGAAACGACACACAGAGTGGGAGCGTTGACGGCGGCCAGCGAGAGTTCGTCGCCCAGCAACTCGGACACGTCCCGTTCCGAAAGCGAGACGGCGAGCATCGCGCCCGTCGGCGCGTCCTGCATCAAACGCCCGCGTTCCGCCACCAACATCAAAGCATCTTCGAGCGTGAAGACTCCGCCCACGCACGCCGCGACGTACTCGCCTATACTGTGCCCGATGAGGGCAGACGGGCGCACGCCCCAACTCATCCATAGTTTCGCCAGCGCGTACTCTATGACGAAGATGGCGGGCTGCGTGAGATGTGTTTGATTAAGTTGAGCGGTCGCTTCATCCGCGCCTTCGGGCGAAGGATACAACACATCGCGCAGGTCTTGAGAGAGATGCGATTTGAGAATTCCAGCGCAACGATCAACCTCTTCACGAAAGACGGCTTCGCTCTCGTACAACTCGCGCGCCATCTGTACATACTGCGAGCCTTGCCCCGTGAACATGAACACGACCGCTCGTTTCAACTCACCTTGCGCGTCCATATGCAGCCGCTTCGCATCCGCCGCTTCAAGTGCCTCTATAGCATCCCTCACATCATGACAAACGAAAGCGAGGCGATGCTCGAAACTGCGCCTGCCCGTCTTCAGCGTGAAGGCGACATCCGCGAGATTGATCAACTGGTGACGTTTCAAATGCTCCGAGAGGTTCGCCCTCGCCGCCTGTAGAGCCGTGGCGGTTTTAGCTGAAAGCGTCAGCAGATAATCTTTTACTGGTCCAACAAAATGAGCTTCGACGGCTGGAGCCTCTTCCAAAATAACGTGAGCGTTGGTCCCGCCGATGCCGAAAGAACTGACGCCCGCGCGGCGCGGCGTACCGTTCGTTAGCCACTCTCTCAACTCTGTGTTGACGAAGAAAGGAGAGCTTGCGAAATCAATGTTCGGGTTGGGCCTCTCGAATTTGAGGCTCGGCGGCAGCATCCCGTGCTTGAGCGCGAGCACGGTTTTAATCAAGCCCGCGACGCCCGCCGCAGCGTCCGTGTGGCCGATGTTAGTCTTGACAGAACCGATGGCGCAAAAATTCTTCGCGTCCGTCTCCCTGCGAAAAGTTTCCGTGAGGGCCGCAATCTCTATGGGGTCTCCGAGCGGCGTGCCCGTGCCGTGTGCTTCGATGTAAGTTATCGTCTCCGGCTCGACACCTGCCACTGATAACGCTTCCTCAACGACGCCCGCCTGCCCCTCCACGCTCGGCGCTGTAAAGCCGACTTTCAGAGAACCATCGTTATTGATGGCCGTCCCTTTGATGACCGCGTGAATCGTGTCGCCATCGCTCAGCGCGTCTTCGAGCCGCTTCAACACGACAACGCCGACCCCGTTACCCTTGATAGTGCCCTGCGCTCCTGCATCGAAGGCGCGGCAGTGGCCGTCAGGAGAGATGATGCCGCCCTCCTGGTAAATTGCGCCCTGCCCCTGCGGCACGCCGACCGAGACGCCGCCCGCCAGCGCCATCTCACATTCACGGTTGAGCAAGCTCTGACAGGCCAGATGAACGGCGACGAGAGATGTCGAGCAAGCCGTCTGCACGCTCAACGTGGGCCCGGTCAGGTTCAACTTGTAAGCGACCTGCGCGCTGAGATAGTCACGATCATTGCTGATGACGATTTGAAACCCACCGACCGATTCCATCAACTCGCGGTTCGGGAAGAGATTGCTCAAGAGGTATGAATTGATACTCTCACCGGCATAGACGCCGACGCGCTCGGCCCGCTCTCCCGCCGCATAACCGGCATTCTCCAAAGCCTCCCAGGCATGCTCAAGGAAGAGACGATGTTGAGGGTCCATGACGGACGCCTCTCTAGGCGTGAAGCCGAAGAACGCAGCGTCGAATAACTCTATATCGTCCAGCACCGCCTCCGCCTTCACATAGTTCGGGTCCAGAAGCGCATCTGCCTTGACGCCTCTTGAGAGCAATTCATCATCCGAGAAAAACTTTATCGCCTCCACACCGTCGCACAGGTTCTGCCAGAACTCTTCCAGGTTCCGCGCGCCCGGAAAACGTCCGGCCATGCCGATGATGGCAATCTCGATTCCTGTCTTGCCTGAATCACTCATTTAAAGTCCTCAAAATCAATTGAACGACCGGACCCGTGTTCCGGAAGAGTTCGCCGCTTGAAGTTCGACGACCACTAAACGCCCGCGCGAGATGTGCATGACGAATGAATGCGAAGCTATGTTGAGGGGGCAAAAGCTTTGGGCCCAATCGCGCCGGAGCAATCAGGTGATTTCAAGACGAGCACACGAACAGCAACGCGGGATGTCTTGATAACACGCCGGTCGCTCAAGGCAGAGCAGAAATCATCACTCCGCTACTCGCTTCAGTTCAGAATCTCGCTTTTGATGTTCTTGAAGAAATCAATCCACAGGCTCCACATCTGCTCGGATTGCCCGACGACCTCTCGTTGCTCTTCCGGGGTGAAAGAGGGGTTCAAGGTTTCGCTCGCGCTCACGACATGTCCGGGTTCCTGCGCGACGTGTATGTTGACCCAGGGAAGATTTCGCTTGCCGGTGCAGCGTCGCATCAACTCGCCGATGGTTGAGACCATAGGCAAATCAACGACCTCCGTGCCGTAGAGAAAACCCAGTCCCGACAGGCAACTCGAAGAGGCCGTTTCATAGCCCTCGACCAACTTGCGCGTCGCTGCAAAAGGCGGCGTCCCGGCGACCTGCTCTTTCGAGAAACCACCTTCGAGGATCGTCTCGATGTAAACTTTTTCATGCGCGTTACGCGGGTCGCCCTCGCCGAGTTCCTCCCACAGGATACGCGAGATGTAGGTCTGCGTTTCTATCGCAGGCGAGACGGAAATCAAGCGCGAGAGAAACGTCGGAAAATAGTGCAACGGGTGGAACCACTGTCCGAGAATGACGACGACCTGTTCTCTGGAAAGTGTCCCGCACTCGTTTTTCAGTTCTTTGAGAAAAACGACGAGGTCGCTTTTCCGCCGGTTGGCAGATAAAGATTCGGGGATGTTCATGGCGAATTCAGTCGCTGGCATTGGAAGGATTCCTCACTGTCCGAAGTGTAAAGAAGTAATAAGGAGGAGCGCGTATTTTACTAAATTGATTATCACATCGCAAGACCTACAATCGAGAAAATTGGACCAGAACGAAATATTGGGCCAATTCTTATTTTTTGGACCAGGCGTTTTATTTTGACGTGAATTTAAACTGGTCCAATTTTAACTTCTCGACGCTCTTAAGTATTCCTCAACCTTTCCCTGATGGCCTCGCGACGCGCCGCGCCGCGCCGACGA
>JAXDFO010000309.1:0-6676 GCA_034665545.1 Blastocatellia bacterium | reverse complement strand
ACGCGGAGAGATTTTTTGAGGGGGGCGGTGGCTGCGCCTTTGGCGGCGGTGGCGGTGGGGTCTGCTTATGCGAGCCTTGTGGAGCCGTATGAGTATGAGGTGACGCGGACGGATGTTTTGATAAAGGGGTTGCCGCAGGGCTTTGAGGGGTTTCGGATAGCGCAGATTTCGGATGTGCATCATAGCCGTCTGGTTTCTATAGAAGAGGTGAGGCGGGTGGTGGAGTTGGCCCAGGGGACCGGGGCGGATTTGATCGTGTTGACGGGTGATTATACGACCGCGTACAGGCGTTACATAGAGCCTTGCGCGGAGGCGTTGGGAGATTTACGCGCGCCGGAGGGCGTGTGGGCCGTGCTGGGTAATCACGACCATTATACGGACCCGCAGTTGACGATGCGCGCGTTGGAGCGTGCTCATATCAACGTCTTGAATAATGCGAATACTGTTATCCGGCGCGGGGGCGAGCGGCTGCAACTGGCGGGGATAGATGACTGGTCCTGGAATGGGACGGACTGGCCGCGCGCGTTGTACGGGTTGGACCAGAAATCCCCGACCGTGTTGCTGTCGCACCAACCGCGCGTGCTGGATGTGGCGGAGTCCGAGAAGGTCTCGCTCATCCTGAGCGGGCATACGCACGGCGGGCAGTTGAAGTTGCCTTTCATCGGCGCGCCCGCGCGTTTTGGCGTCGAGGACTTCAAGTACCTGCGCGGGTTGTATGAGCGTGAGGGAACGCAACTCTACGTCTCGCGCGGGACGGGCGTCATCGGTCTTCCACTGCGCTTCGGCGTGCGCCCGGAAATCGCTGTTATACGTTTAAGAGGGTCTCAGATTTAAGGGTTCATATTTCTGTACCTTAAACTTTAAAATCGAACTTGAAAGCTTAAAGTCGAAACCCGGAGCCTAGTTCGCCGCGAGGCTCGCGGGGCGGGGTGCGCCTCTGAGTTGGACGGGGGCTTGAGGAGCGCAACAGACTTTGACGAGGCGTGTGCGGTCGCGCGCCATCGTCTCGTCCTCTTTGAGCCAGGCGCGTACTTCTCCGAAGACGCGCGCGGCGTGCGGGTCCGATGGTTCGACGATGCTGTAGTGCATCCACTTGCCCTCGCGTCTGGCGGCGACCACGCCCGCCGACCGCAGGTAGGCCAGGTGACGCGAAATTTTCGGCTGGTTCGTCCGCAAGACCTCCACGAAGAAACAGACGCAGATTTCATCATCGCCCATCAGATTGAGCAGGCGCAGGCGCGTGCGGTCGGCCAGCGCCCTGAACAGTAGCTCTATGTCGAAAGTGTTGCCCGTTTTGCTCATGGAAATATTTTAGCACGTTCGGGACAAATATGCCTTGACATATATGTCGCCGGAGTGTATCGTCTCCACATATTCGCTTAAACGAATATGAATTCTGAGATTGCGGTGGAAGGAGAAGACTAGAGATGTTGAGAGAGAGTGGAAGCGCGGTGCCGGTCTTGAAGGCGCACGTCGCGCTCAATGTGCGGAGCGTGGAGCGGAGCTTGGAGTTTTATAGAAAGATGCTGGGCATCGAGCCGAGCAAGGTGCGCGCCGGTTATGCGAAGTTCGATGTCGCCAACCCGCCGCTTAACCTGACGCTCAATGAGGGCCAATTTAAAGAGAGCGGCGCGCTGTCGCACATGGGTCTTCAGGTGGCTGAGACGGACGACGTCCTGGCGATGCGTGAGAAGTGGGCCCAGGCGGGCCTTCTGACGCGGGATGAAATGCAGACTAACTGCTGCTATGCGTTGCAGGACAAGACCTGGGTGCAAGACCCTGACGGCAACGAGTGGGAGGTCTTCGTCGTCCTACAGGATAACCTGGCGGAGACAAGCCTCTGCTGCGGCGCGGGCGAGGCGGCGGGAACGGAGGCCGAGAAAGTTTCCTCTTCATCTTGTTGCGGAACGACAACGGGCGCGCCCGTTCAACTCTCGCGTTGAGGATGAGAGTTAAGCTATAGCTTGCGGGAAATTTATCTGTAAAGCGAAGCGGCCTTACTCTTGCGCATTTAAGAGAGGGCCGCTTTCTTTGTTGGTCCAAAAATGGAAAAGATGATTGACTGGATGTTTGTTTCTAGTGTATAAAGCACTTTGTAATGCAAAGTCCAGATGCAGAGTTAGCGACGGAAGCGGGCGTGCGGGGCGGGATTTCGGATGGAGTTCAGACTCGATTGTGAACATTTTGTGAGATGGCAAAACCCCGCGTCTCGCGTTACAATACGGACAATGAAACACTTACAGACGATCAACTCCCCGGCAGACCTGCGCCAGTTACGCCCGGAACAATTGCAAGAGGTCGCGGATGATATTCGCCAGTACATACTTGAGACGATGTCTCGCATCGGCGGCCACACGGGCGCTTCCCTGGGCGCGGTAGAGATTGCCGTCGCGCTGCACTACGCTTTCGAGACGCCGCACGACCGCGTCGTGTGGGACGTAGGCCACCAGGCTTACGCGCACAAAATCCTGACGGGCCGCCGCGACCTGCTCCCGACCATCAAGCAGTACGGCGGCCTCAGCGGCTTTCTCAAACGCGAAGAGTCCGAATACGACACCTTCGGCGCGGGCCACGCTTCGACCTCTCTTTCAGCCGCGCTGGGGATGGCGATTGCGCGCGACCGCGAGAATGAATCGCATCACGTTTGCGCCGTTATCGGTGACGCTTCTCTGGCGGGCGGGATGGCGATGGAGGCTATCAATCAAGCGGGCCATTTGAAGACGCGGCTGATCGTGATTCTCAATGATAACGAGATGAGCATCGCGCCTGCGGTCGGCGCGCTCACGGGTTATCTGAATCGCCTTCGTGAAGCGCAGGGGTATCATCGTTTCAAGGATGAAGTGGGCGAGACGCTGCGTTGGATACCGGCGTTCGGCGAGCGCATACATCAGGCGGCCAAGACTATGAAGGATGCGCTGGCGGCGGCTGTGTTGCCGGGCGCGCTGGTCAACGAACTCGGCTTCAAGTACATAGGCTACGTTGACGGTCATAACCCGGTCGCGCTGGTCTCGGCTCTCAGGGAGGCGCAGCAGATAAAGGATGGGCCCGTCATCGTTCATGCCTTGACGACGAAGGGCAAGGGCTATCCGGCGGGCGAGAAGAATTACTATGCTTGGCATGCGACGGGGCCGTTCGAGTTGACGACCGGAAGGCCCATCAAGCCAGCCAAGTCTGCGCCTCCCGCCTACACGACCATCTTCGGCAAGACGATGTGCGAGTTGATGGAAAAGGACCAGAAAATAGTCGCGCTCACGGCGGCCATGCCGGACGGCACGGGCGTGGACCAGATTTTGGAAAAGTACCCGGAACGCTCCTTCGACGTGGGCATCGCGGAGCAGCATTGCGTGACCTTCGCGGGCGGCATGGCCTGCGAGGGATTGAAGCCCGTCGCGGCCATCTATTCGACCTTCCTGCAACGCGCCTTCGACCAGATCATGCACGACATCTGTTTGCAGAAACTGAACGTCACGTTCGCGCTTGACCGCGCCGGGATAGTCGGCGGCGATGGGCCAACTCATCACGGCCTGCTCGACATAGCCTACCTGCGCGGGATGCCCAACATGGTCCTCATGGCTCCGAAGGACGAAGCAGAGATGCGCGACATGCTCTTGACGGCGATAGAGCATCCGGGCCCGGCTGCCCTGCGCTGGCCGCGCGGCAACGGCCTCGGCGTTGACATCAGCCGCGAGCCGCAGACCCTGGAAATCGGCAAGGGCGAAATCCTGCGCGATGGCGGCGCGGCGGAAGTCGCGCTCATCGCTTACGGCTCAATGGTCCATCCTTCTCTGAAGGCGGCTGAACACCTGGCGCAGGACGGCATCGAAACGACTGTCGTCAACGCGCGTTTCGTCAAGCCGCTTGACGCGGAGTTACTGCTCGCGCTGGCCCGCACCAAGCGTCTTCTAGTGACCGTCGAGGAAGCATATCTCGCGGGCGGCTTCGGTTCCGCAGTGATGGAACTTCTGGAAGAGAACGGCCTGCTGGACAAAGTGCGCGTCGTGCGCATGGGCGTGCCCGACCGCATCGTGACGCACGGCGATGCGAAACTCTTGCTGGCGAAGTACGGACTCGACCCGGACGGCATCTACACGCGCGTCAAAGAGAGCATAGAAGTCCTGGACCAAAAACGCGCCGGGCGGCAACGTGTCCGCAGTTAGCTTGTCTCTCATCAACCGCTTTCGACGAAGCCCTGAAAAGCCCACTCGTCTCAACAGCCTTAACGGCTGTTGAGACGAGTGGGCTTTAATAAAATAGTCCTCAACGCTTCACGATTTTAAGCGCGGAAAACCTCGTACACCATATCGTCCAATTAGAAGACGGTCAGCGTACTTTCAACCTTCCTGATGCATCAAAATATCCGTCGCAACGCACGATTCCCTGATGAATTGCGACCCTCCTGTGGCGATGAAACTTGTGGCCCCTTGATTGCATTAAAGAATCTCACAGGGCTGCTTGAACAAAGTTTACAGCATCATTTTAATGCGGCGAAAGTTTTGAAAAAATTATGGCAGAGAGACGAAAAATTCTTATTCCCACAGGAGCCGAGGACACAGACTCGCTTGAGACTCCGCACTTTGACACGGAGGCGACGCGATCCGCGCGGCCAGTAGTCCCGCTCTCGGCTGAGAGCGGCGACCTGGGGCCTTTGCCGCAGAGCGTCCATTACACGCAGTCCGAACCCGTGCGCAGGGCGAAGATTTCGCCGTGGCTGCTGGGGCTGGTCATTCTCGCCGCGATGAGCGCGGGGGCGGCTGGCGCGCTGGCTCTGGACTACTACCGGAATCACAAGCATGAGGAGACGCAGGCCGCCATACAGCCCTCGGATGCAGCCGTCGCCGCCGACACGAGCGGGACGCGGCCAACTGAAAATCCTCTTCAAGAGAATCGTCAAATAGAGTCGCCCGCTTTGCCCGCTTCGAGTAATGCGAAGAAGGCCGCAGCGTCGCCTTCACCCGCTCATGAAGCTTCGCCCGCCGCCGCTACTGTCTCGACTGAGAAATCGCCGGAGCCTGCCGCCCGTCCGAAGTCGCCCGCCGCGACTCAGCCTGAGCATCCCGCGCGCGAAGAGCGCAGGCAGGATGAAAGGCAGCCTGATACGCGCGAAGCCAGGCGCGAGAGACAGAGGGAAGTTACCAGCGAGGAAGGCCCGGACGATCCAGACCCCAGAAGACCCGGCAGGAGACGCCACGGGCGCGACATAGAGGTCAGGCCCGAAGATGTCCCGCCGCAAGTCAAGCGCGCAAATCAGGAACTGCACCGCATCAGAGAAATCTTCGAGGGAACAAGACCGTAAGAGGAAGGCCAAAGGAAAAAGGTCAAAGGCAAAAGTGAGGCTGAAACCGCTTTTTAATGAAAGCTGGCTTCCCCTCACTTTTGCCTTTTTACTTTTACCTTTGGCCTTGTTTGTCTCTGCTGTAAAGTATGTTGTAGATGAATCAGGGGAAGCGCGAGCGGATAGATAAAATCCTGGTCGAGCGCGGCCTCGCGTCGTCGCGTGCGAAGGCGCAGGCGATGGTGATGGCGGGCGTCGTGCTGGTTGACGAGCAACGTGTCGAGAAGTCTTCGGAGATGTTCAGGACGGATGCGAGCGTGCGCGTTAAAGGCGCTGACGACCCCGCCGCGCGTTACGTCGGGCGTGGCGGCCTGAAGCTTGAAGCCGCGCTCTCAGAGTTTCGTCTTGATGTCAGGGATGCTGCTTGCTTGGACGTGGGCGCTTCGACCGGGGGCTTTACGGATTGCCTGTTGCAGCATGGGGCGCGTCGCGTCGTCGCGCTCGATGTCGGGCATAACCAGATAGACTGGCGATTGCGACAGGACCAGCGCGTGGAGACCAGAGAGGGCGTCAACGCGCGTTATCTCAAGCCGGAAGATTTTGATGAGAGATTCAGTCTGGCTGTGATGGATGTCTCGTTCATCTCCGCGACCAAAGTGCTGCCCGCCATCCCGCCCCTATTGACCGAAGAGGGGCGCATCGTTACGCTCATCAAGCCGCAGTTCGAGGTGGGCCGGGGCGAAGTCGGTCGCGGCGGCATCGTCCGCGACCCTTTGAAACGCGCGCGCAGCGTGGAAGAGGTGAACCGCGCGGCTCAAGAGTTAGGCTTGATGGTGCGAGGGGTTATCGAATCGCCGATTACGGGCGCGGACGGCAACGTGGAATTTCTGGCCCTGTATGAAAAAGTCTCGCAAACATGAGCGGACCAATTTTAGAAGGACCGAGGTTGGAACAAGAAACGCTGGCGCGGCTTCAGCGCGTGAAGGCTTCCTACCGGAGCTTCATCAAACTGAACTACGAGCACGCGGCGGAAGACTGCGCGACCTGCACGACGCGCGGCGAGTGCTGCACGGACGAACACTTCGTCAACGTACACATCACGCGGCTCGAAGCGGTCGCCATCCGCGAGACCCTGGCGCGCACGCCGCGCTTGACCGAAAGCCAGAGGCGCGCGGTCTACAGCAGGGCGCGCGAGACGGTCGAGCGATACGAGTTGCGCGCGTCCGGCGATACCTTCAAGCAGACTTACGCGTGCCCTCTGTATCAACCCGAAGCCGGATGCCTGGTCCACGCGCGCGCCAAGCCCGCCCCCTGTATTCAGCATGCCTGTTATGAAAACTGGGAAGACCTCCCGCCGCTAAATTTACAGACGCGCGTGGAGCATCGCGTCGAGCAGATGAACAG
>JAXDFO010000308.1:0-38591 GCA_034665545.1 Blastocatellia bacterium | reverse complement strand
CTATTGGTCCACTCGCCACAGTTAGAGCCTACGTTCTACTGCATACGCGGTCTATGCTTTAACTTCTGGCTCCTGGCTTCTGGCTCCTGACTCCTGTGTTATATCATCTCCGCATGAAGATAAAGCCTGCGCGCCGTGTGCGTGGACGCCTGCGAGTTCCCGGCGATAAATCCGTTTCGCACAGGGCGGGGATTCTCGCGGCGTTGGCCGAAGGGGTGACGCGCATCGAAAATTTTTCGACCAGCCAGGATTGCGCTTCGACGCTCGCCTGCCTGGTCCAATTGGGAGTCGGGATTGAACGCGAGGGGACGAGCGTGCGCGTCTTTGGCGTCGGCACTGAAGGGTTGTGCGCGCCCGCCTCCGCGCTCGATTGCGGCAATAGCGGCTCGACGATGCGTCTGCTGGCGGGCGTGCTCGCCGGACAAAATTTCGCCTCGGAGTTGACGGGCGACGATTCGCTGCGCTCGCGTCCGATGAAGAGAATCATAGAGCCTCTGGAGTTGATGGGCGCGCGCATCCGCTCGGAAGCGGGCCGCGCGCCCCTGCGCATAGAGGGCCGTCGTCCTCTCAAGGCCATCACTTACCGGATGCCGATCGCCAGCGCGCAGGTCAAGTCTTGCGTGCTGCTCGCGGGATTATTGGCCCAGGGTCGCACGGAAGTCATAGAAGAGGGTGGGCCCACCAGGGACCATACGGAACTGATGCTCGACTGGCTCGGCGTTCCCTTAGAGACGAGCCGCGTCATGAAGGGCGATGCGGTCTCCGAACACTTCGCCATTAATGGACCTGTCAGTTACGCGGCGCGTGACCTCTTTATTCCGGGCGACATCTCATCCGCCGCCTTCTTCATGGCCGCCGCGATTATGCTGCCGGGTTCGGAGTTGGAGTTGAAGGATGTCGGGCTGAACCAGACGCGCAGCCAGATTCTAGGCGCGTTCGCGGAGCTTCATGCAGATGTGTTGATTGATGAGAGACATGCTGTCTGTCATGAGTCGGTGGGCACGATTCGCGTGAGGGGCGGCAACGAGTTGGCTCCCTTGCGAGAGGGCCAGTCGAACGTCTTGCGCGGCTCGCTCATTCCGCAACTGATAGACGAGTTGCCGATGCTGTCGGTCGTCGGCACGCAGGTGCGCGGCGGCCTCACGATTAAGGATGCGAAGGAGTTGCGCGTCAAGGAGTCTGACCGCATCGCGGCGACGGTCTCGAATTTAAGGAGGATGGGCGCGGCGGTCGAAGAGTATGAAGACGGCTTGAAGATTTCTGGTCCAACGCGCTTGCGCGGCGCATCGCTTGATGCTTATAGCGATCATCGCATCGCGATGGCCTTCACCGTCGCGGCTCTCATCGCCGAAGGCGAATCGGAGATAGCTGGGGCCGAGTGCGCGAGCGTCTCTTTCCCTGAGTTCTTCCAACTACTTGAAACGCTGGTTGAGCGATGAGCGATTCGTTGCCATTCATACTCATCACCGGATTCATGGGAGCGGGCAAGAGCACTACGGCGGCGGCCCTCGCGCGCTTCCTCGATTGTGCGATGATTGACCTGGACCAATTCGTCTCCGAGCGAGAGGGGCGCAGCGTGCCCGCCATGATAGATGAGAGCGGCGAGGAATATTTTCGCGGCGTTGAAACACGCGCCCTGAGCGCGGCGCTGGAAAGCGGGCGCGCGGGCGTCATCGCGCTCGGCGGAGGGACTTGGACCATAGCGCGCAATCGAGAGATTATCCAGGCGCACGAAGGCTTGACCATCTGGCTCGACGCGCCCTTCGAGTTGTGCTGGCGTAGAATCGCGCAGGGAGATGGCGCGCGACCGTTCGCTCGTGAACGTGAGCGCGCGCAAAGGCTTTTCCACGCACGTCGCGCTCTTTACGGACAGGCCGCCTTGCGAGTACAAGTGACGGAAGAGAGCAGCACGGAGGAAATCGTCTCGGAAATTATTCTAGCGTTGTCGTCGCACCGAAACTCGAATTGATAGCGAGCGCGGCCTTCTTCAAATTAAAATCATCACACTTTGGAAAATCGAACGATGGGAAAACAAGGAAAAGATGCGAGCGCGCTCAAGGTAGCGAAAACGCTCAAGAACGCGGACAACTGGAAACATCTCGCGCGCTGGAACGGCGAGGGCTATTACGAACTCCACACGGAAGACACAAGGGATGTGCCCGTGCGTCTCTTCCTGACGCCGACGCTTCTCGCGCAAACGGAAGACATCCTCTATCGCCAGATAGTCAACGCCACTCGCTTTCCCGGCGTGCGCGTGGTCGTCATCACGCCCGACACGCATTACGGCTACGGCGTCCCCGTCGGCTGCGTCCTCATCACCGACGCCGAGAGCGGCGCGGTCGCAATGGGACCGGTCGGATATGACATAGGCTGCTTTACGGCTGATACCTTGGTGCCGACCGTTGACGGCCATTCTTATCCTATCGGCGAACTGGCACAGTCGGGCGAAGAAATATTCGTCTATGCGCTTTCGCAAGAACACAAAATCGTTGTCGCTCAAGCAACGGCAAAAAAGACTCGCACGGATGCGCCGCTCGTCAAAGTGACCCTCGACAATGGCCGCGAAATCTTCTGCACGCCCGACCATCAATTCATGCTGCGCGACGGAACTTACCGGCAGGCTCAGGACTTAACGGCCAGAACTTCTTTAATGCCTTTCTACAGGCGAACCGATAGAGACGGCTATACGGTGGTCCATCATCCCGGTTCCAGCAATGACCAGAGGGCGCATTGGATTATAGGTCGCTGTGGATTGCTCGGCGAGATTCCCGCGTTTGCAGGTCAGAAGACGATCATTCATCACAAGAACTTTACCCCCATAGACAATCGTCCGGAGAATCTCATCTTCATGGGCGATAGAGATCACCTGAGCTATCACAGATCAGTTGTGGAACGAAACCATCACTTTCAATCGGAGGAGTTCGAGACCAGGCGCAAACAATCCCTTTCACGGAAGGCACTGACCGAAGAGGGGAGAGCCTACTTCGCCGAACGAGGCACAAAGAATATTCTCGCTTATATGGCGAACAACCCGGAGCATTTCAAGCAGTCAGTCGCGGGTAACGGCGAGCGGGGCAAGAGATACTTACAGGCTGACAATGTCAGTCAAGAAGGACGCAGAAAATCTTCCGAGGTCGCGCATCGTCCGCATACTTGTGAGATATGCGGTCAAGTTTTAGTTGGCGGCTTTGGCATTCATAATCATCGTCGTTGGCGACACGGATACAATCACAAGGTCGTTTCCGTAGAATTGTTGGACCAGTTGGCGGATGTGTTCTGCTTGACCGTTCCGGGATACGGAAATTTCGCGCTCGATGCAGGGGTGTTCGTGCATAACTGCGGGATGATGAGCGCGCGGTCGAGTGTGGAGGCGGGGGCGGCGACGGATGAGAGGAAGTTGGAGTTTAATCGCGCGGTGATGGAGCGGGTGGTGATGGGTGCTGGCGGTAAGAGCCAGAGGTTAGGGAGCGTGTCGAAGGGGGAGTTTAATAATCTGGTGAGGGGCGGGGCGGAGTACTATGTGGAAAAATACGGGGCGACGTTTGACCGCAGCCGCGCGGAGCGGCATCGCATTCCGGTGGATGATGAATGGCAGATTCCCTGGGGCGGTAAGGGGAGGCCGGAGCGCGGGCTGGACCAATTAGGGAGCCTCGGCGGCGGTAATCACTTTATAGAGTTGCAGCGCGCGGAAGAGACCGGAACGCTCTTCGTGCAGGTCCACACGGGGAGTCGCGGGTTCGGCCACGGGCTGGCGACGAACTTTTTCGAGTTGGCCCGCGCCGAGCGTCCTGAGGCGATGACCGATATTGACCTGGGATATTTCACGCCGGACTCGAAGCACTACAAAGATTATCTCAACGCGGTCGCGGCGGGCGGCAACTTCGCCATCCTTAATCGCCTGGTTATCTTCGAGCAGGTGTCCGAAGCCTTCCGAGAAGTTTTCGGTCGTGAGTTGGATTTGATTTACGAGATAAGCCACAACCTGGTCCAGCGTGAATGGCATCCAGAGTTCGGCGATGTGTGGGTCCATCGCAAGGGCGCGACGCGCGCCTTCCCGGGGGGGCATCCGTTTCTCAAGGGCACGTTCTGGGAAGAGTCCGGCCATCCCGTGCTGATTCCCGGCAGCAATAAGGATTACAGCTATATCCTGCGGCCATTGGCGGGCGCGGTGAAGAGCGGCTTTTCCGTCAACCATGGCGCGGGGCGCAGGCTCTCGCGCGGTGAAGCCACGCGCACGCTCTCGCAAAGAGCGATTGATGACGAGTACAGGGCCGCAGGCATTCTGGTCAACATGGACGGGCGCGTCCCCCTTGATGAAGCCGCGCCCGCTTACAAATCATCCGAGGAAGTGGTCCGCGCCGTGACGGAAGCGGGCCTCGCTGAAGTAGAGCATAAACTCTGGCCGCTCGCCTCGCTCAAGGGCACGGAGGCAGGCAAGGGTAAAAGAAGAAAGCGAGAGGTCAAAAAGTCGAACAAGCATTATTAAGAGTTCGCTAATGACTCAAGGCAAACTGGACTAAGACTACTCTGTAATCATTACGAGTGATGAGTGAAGTAACTTTGTTTGGTCGTCTCTTGAATGACCGCAATCTCGCGTTCATGAAAATATCTGTCGAGTGCGTTTTCCAGCGAAGGCAGGAGGGAGGCGCGTTCGCTGCCGAGAACGCTGTAGAGCGGGCGCGGCGCGGCCAGGTTGAGTTCGAGGGTCTTGCGCGCCAGGACGAGTGTGGGGTCCAGGCCCGCGCGTTCGGCGACGAGGCGGGCCAGTTCGGCCCATGTTATCGCGCCCCCGTTGGCTACATGCCAGATGCCGTCCTCGCCGTCAATCAAAAGGTCCAGGCTGGCGTGGACGAGGTCCGGGACGTAGGTTGGTGAGATGAACGCATCATCAGCCGCGATGAAGTTTTCGCCAGCAGCCAGCGTGCGCAGGCAGATGTCAATAAAGTTGTATTCATCCCACGGACCGAAGAACGCGCTCGTCCGCACGATGAGCGCGGACGGCATCTCTTTCAAGACCCCATCTTCAGCAGCAACCTTGCCTCGCCCGTAAACATTGAGAGGCGCGCGTTCGTCGCTCTCCACATAGGGCGCATGCTTGCGGCCATCGAAGACCAGGTCCGAAGAGAAGGTCAGCAATCTTATTCCAAGACGCGCGCAGGCTGTCGCCAACATCGCGGGCCCGGAAGCGTTCTCCCTGTGACAAAGTTCCGGCTCACGCTCCGCGTCATCAACGCGCACGTAGCCCGCCGCGTTGATGATGGCCCAGGGTTCAAACTCTTCCAGAGAGCGCGTGATTGATGAGAGGTCCGCGATGTCCATCTCCCCCCTCGTCAGCAACCTGTATGAGAGTCCTCTTCTCTCGCACAGGCGCGCGAAGGCTCTGCCCAGCGTGCCGGTCGCGCCGGTGATTAAAACGGGCCGCGCGCCCTCTCCCTTTATATCAACTCCATGCACTGAAGAGGCCGCGCCTTGAAGGCGACGACGCACGGGCGGGTAGATTAAACGGTCCAGCCGCCGCCACCAGCCCGGCGTGTCCAGCACCGGATGATCATACTCGCGCCCGCTCGCCAGTTCGCGCAGCATGTGGGCCAACGCCGTCGGACGCGGAGACGCCTGACCGCGACAATCGAAGACGCCAGACTCGTAGTGTCCATCCATGCGCGTCAACAGGCTGTCCCAATCATGCGCGCCGAGAATGGACCAGGCCGTGACCGCGCGCACCGTGATGCCCTCTCTGGAAAGTTCGTTGGCGGCGTCCCAGACCTCCTTCATCCAGCGCAATTGCTCCTCGCGCGTGCAGCCGAGATGAACTTCCGTGACGGCCATCGGCAATTGATAGCGTTCCCAAGTCTCCCTCAATAGAGCGCGTGGGCCCGCAGGCCCTTCCGCGCAAACGCGCACGGCTTCGACATCCGCATACTCCTGACGCCCATTGCCTCCATGAAAGCGCGCGGGGTAACGACTGAGACGGTGGTCCAGGAATCTCTCGCTCGTCAGATAGTGATTGATGCCTATGATGTCCGGCGGGCAACTGTTATCAGCGAACCAGTCAAGCTCATCTTCGCGTAGACCTATCGCGCACAAATAGCTCCACAACGGATGCTCACGATTGACGCGACCCGCGAGCAGGTCGTAAGTGAGCCAGCGACGCTCGTTCTCAAACTCCGCTTGATAAGAGAGCGACGGCGTGCTGAAGGTCTTTCCCAAATCTTCCGTCTGGACCAATTTTGCGGCGGGCTGAATTTCGCGGACGGCGCGCATCGCCAGCACGATGCCGCGACATTGCGTGAGCAGTGCGCGCGCGAACGTCTGCGCGTCTTTCCCGTGCGGATACCAGTGGCCGTAAAGGCCGCTGAAGCGGGCCGTCGTCAAGGGTTCGTTGACGGGCGTGTAAGCATCCACCCACGGATAACGCGAGGCGACCGCGCGGGCATATTGTGCGAGCTTGTCAGGAAAGTCAGGGTCAACGAGGCTCGTGTGGCGCGGGCCGCTCCCGTGATGGACCAGCCCGACGATAGGGCGCAGGTCCAATTCACGAAGACGAAGAAGCCGCTCATCGGACCAGGACCAATTCGCGTGCTCAAGACCGTGAGGCGCGACGCGCTCCCAGAGAACAGGGTAACGCAGGGCGCGCACGCCCAGGCTGGCGAGAAGGTTAAGATCCTGCGCGCGCCCGGCGTGCCCGCTCATTTCGAGTTGGTCGAAATACTCATCGCCGACTCGATTAACTGTACATTCAACTCCACCCCATAATTCAATAGCCGGGGTGAGGAGTTTCGGCTCTACAGGCATAGACATCCTTTCCGGGTGTCAGACTCCTATCGAGTCGTCACTTCGATTTCTCTTGAACGTATAGAACCAGGAGCTTTCGTTGCGTGGCCGTTGCCGTTGCCATTGCCGACGCCCGAAGCTGCCGCGTGCTTCTTGTCGCTCATCTTCTTGAAGACGTTAAGAGCCTGGGCCACTATCTGGTCCATGTTGTAATACTTGTACGTCGCCAGTCTGCCGACGAAATGCACGCCCGGCGTCGAGTCCGCCAGGCTCTTATACTTGGCGTAAATTTCAGCATTCTCCTTGCGCGGCACCGGATAATAGGGGTCGCCCTCCGCGCGCGGAAATTCGTAAACGATGCTGGTCTGCTTGTGCTCCTGCCCGCTCAGGTATTTGAACTCAGTGATGCGCGTGTAAAGCTGCTCGTTCGGATAGTTCACCACCGGCGCAGACTGAAAGACTTCCTGGTTGTGCGTCTCGTGCTTGAACTCCAGAGAGCGATAGGGCAGCTTGCCGTAACGATAATCGAAGAAGGCGTCAACCGGACCCGTGTAGACCATCTCACGATACGGAATCATGCTTTCAACATCGCGGTAATCGCAGTTGAGCATAATCTTGATGTTCGGGTGGTCCAGCATGTTCTCGAACATGCGCGTGTAGCCGTGCAAGGGCATCGCCTGATATGTGTCCGTGAAATAGCGGTCGTCGCGGTTGGTCCTGGTCGGCACGCGCGCCGTGACTGACGCGTCCAGTTCCGAGGGGTCCAGTCCCCACTGCTTGCGAGTGTAGTTGCGAAAGAACTTTTCGTAAAGCTCGCGCCCGACCTTGCTGACGACGACATCCTCAGAGGTGCGAACCTGCTCGCGCGGCTCCGCCACGGAGGCGAAAAATTCTTCGACCTGAAATGATGTCAGGTTGAGACCGTAGAGCTTGTTAATCGTGTCCAGGTTGATAGGCATCGGCACGAGCATGCCGTCAACCGACGCGAGCACGCGATGCTGATACGAACGCCACTCCGTGAAACGCGAGAGATACTCGAAGACCTCGCGCGAGTTTGTATGAAAGATATGCGGCCCGTATTTATGGACCAGAATTCCGGCGTCGTTGTAATGATCGTAAGCGTTGCCGCCGATGTGCGGTCGCTTATCACAAATCAGAACCTTCTTCCCCGCGCTCGCAAGGCGTTCGGCCAACACGCTTCCGGCGAAACCCGCCCCGACAATCAAATAATCAAACATCTCACTCTTTCCCTTCTCGCTTACTTTAGCTCCGAACAGCCACACGATTACCACTCGCCGCCGCCGCGACCGCCGTGGCCGCTTGCGCCGTGCTCTGTGATGAGCGACCGGCGGTGACAGCCTCTTCTATCAACTCACGCATCTCCGCCCAGGTGCGGTCCCAGGAGGTCTGGGCCAGAAACGCATCAACGCGTCGCACATGTTCCTGAAGGTCATCCTTCATCGCGGCCTCCATCGCGCTCTCGAACTCTTCGACGGTGTCCGCGATGCGGACCAGTCCCAACTTCTCATAAGGGCGCACTACATCACGAATCGAAGTCGAGACGACGGGCTTGCCCGCCGCCAGGTATTCGGGCGTCTTCGTCGGACTGATGAAGCGCGTTGACTCGTTGCGCGCAAAGGTCAGAAGAGCGACATCCCAACCGGCCAGATACGCGGGCAGTTCTTTGTAAGACTTGCCGCCCAGATAATGTATGTTCTCGCGGCGCGGCAGGTCCGCTTCGTTAATCTTGACCACTGGTCCAATAATGACCAGATGCCAGTCCGGCCTCGCTTCCGCGAGACCCTTGATGAGGTCTATGTCGAGGCGTTCATCTATCACGCCGAAGAAGCCCATGCGCGGATGCGGAATATCCTTCTGGTCCACGGGGTCTTCCGTTATCCTTCTGGCCTGCGCGAAGTGCCTGGCATCTATGCTGGACGGAAAGGCGTGGACGCTCCTGTGCTGTTTGCGCTTGTGTTCATAGAGGCTCTGCCCTCCCGTGAAGACGAGGTCTGCGCGGTTGAAGAGTTCGGCTTCGTGAAAGCGGAGCGCGGGCGGCGCGCCCTTGAAGGCCGAGAGTTCGTCCATGCAATCGTAGACGACCGCGACCGGGTTCAGGTGACGCGTGAAGCTCATCGCCATCGGCGTGTAGTACCAGAGTATGTGCTCGCGTATGCGATAGTCTTTGAAGAGACGATCCATCAATCCTTGCATCACGGCATCGCGCGCTACATCCGCTACTTCATGCGTGAGGTGCGGGACGACGACGTGCAGGCCGTCTTCGCGTTTGCTGACATCCATGTGGATTGGCCCATTATCATAGACCGGCTCTTCGATGAAGAAGACGCGACGCTCTGTGGCGCAACGGCTGAAGAGATGCTGCGGTCTCTGGTAAACGAAATCCCAGCGCAGGTGTGAGAGGCAAACCAGGTCAGGCGCAACCGGCAGAGCATCCATCCAGGACTCCAACTCGCTCATGCGATTCATCTCATCCTTGCGCGTTGATGAATCCTGTTTGCTGGCGCGCTGCGTGTCCATAGATACGACACGCGCGCTCGCCTTCACGTTTGATTTAACTTCGTTCTGTTTTTTAATGCGGCTCATGATTTCCCTTCCTCACCTTTGTATAGTCCAACCTGATACAGTTCAAGCATCGCAAGAAGAGAGTGTTAGACTCTCGTATTGCAAGTTTTTATAAACTCAAGATCGCAGAGGAATGCTCGCTTCGCGTCTGAGTCTTCAAAGCTCCGGCATTAATTTCATCTGACTGTGGCCGGGACGGGCCGCCGCAGTCTCCGGTAGCTCTAAGAAAAGAAGCCGAACGGGCTTAATGGTCCAACATTCAAACGACCCGCTCGACCTTTTCGAGCAGGGCTTGAAACCAAGCAGGTATGAACCCATTTCTTCACTAAACATGTACTTTATCAATACTTCGTGCGCTAATCATCACGAATGTCTGCAATAACCATGCCCGAAAAATAAAATCTGAAAATCACGCCTCAATACGGATTTTCAAAACAACTCGCGCGCCTGCCCTTGCGCGAAAATCATACGATTGAACGATGATACAAAAGGGTCACTCTGCGCGCGGTCGTGAGCCGTTTGACGAACAATCCAAAGGGGGCATGAGGACTGTTGAGAGAGGCTCGACTTCGCTCTCATCATCAGCGCTACATAAGCACGTAGGGGGTATGCTGTACAGTAACAGTTCTGAGGCTGAATGTCTGTACGCCGCCGTACCCTGTTAAGAGCGAGTAGGATGAGAGACGAGCTATTCAACGTTGAATAGCTCGTCTCTCATCATTCATAATTACTACTTACTACTTGCTCTTGCTCTTTCCGATTGTGTGCGCTTCATTGCCGGTGAGGGCGAATTGGTCCTTGGTCTTTTGGAGGAGCCAGAGTGGTTTGCCGCCTTGCGCGCGTCCCTTCATCTTGAAGAGTCGCCAGTGACCACGCAAACGCTTTCCCTTCAACTCGAACTTCAACGCGCCAGCCTCCCACGCTTCGAGCGCGTCCGCGTCGCCGCTCATGCTGAACGTCCCTTCATCCCAGCGATAGACCATGCCCGCGCCATAGCTGCCTTCGGCTATCTCGCCCGCGAAAGAGAAATAAGAGAGCGGGTGGTCTGGAACCTGCACCGCCAATCGCTTCACGGTTGCATCGAGCGACGGTCCTTTGGGCACGGACCAGCTTTTCAACACGCCGCCGATCTCCAAACGGAAGTCCCAGTGCAACACGCTCGCGTGATGTTCATGGACCACAAATCGCTGCCGACTCATCCTCGTCTAGCTCTCCCTGATAGCTCCTTTTCGATTCACCACGAGCGCAAGCTAAAGCTGTCCCTGCTGCTCCTTATCCTTCAAATCTTCCTCGACCGTTTCCCTATCGCCTTCGGCAGAGCCGGGGGTGCGGCCAGGGTCGCCCGCGCTGTCTCCTTCTACAGCCTGAGCGGTAGAGCCTTTCTTATCCTCATCATGCTCGCGTCTATTTTGGTCCGTCATCTTTGCCTCCTTGAGATTTAAGGTTTCAACACTATCTTGATGCAGTTGTCTTCATGATTTTTGAAAGTCGCGTAACCCTGTGGCGCGTCGTCGAGTCGCAGGCGATGAGTGATGACGAAGGACGGGTCAATCCTGCCTTGCTGGACCAATTCGAGGAGCGGGCGCAGGTACTTGTGAACGTGCGTCTGTCCCATCTTAAAGGTCAAGCCTTTGGAGAAGGCCGCGCCGAACGGAACCTTATCCAGAAAGCCGCCGTACACGCCGGGCACAGAGACCGTGCCGCCCTTGCGGCAAGCATGTATCGCCTGTCTCAAAGCGTGCGGCCTGTCCGTCGCCAGGAACATCGCCGCCTTCGCCCTGTCATAGAGAGCGTCAATGCTCTTGCCGTGGGCTTCGAGTCCGACCGCGTCAATGCATGAGTCAGGACCGCGCCCGCCCGTCATCTCTTTCAACTTGTCGAAGATATCCTCGTCGTTGAAATCAAGAACTTCCGCGCCGCCCTCCGCGTGGGCCATCTCTAATCTTTCGGGCACGTCGTCAATCGCCATGACCCGCTCCGCGCCGAGCAGGTACGCGCTCTTGATGGCGAACTGGCCCACGGGACCGCAGCCCCAGACGGCCACGGTATCGCCGCGCTGGATGTTGCAATTCTCGGCGGCCATGTAGCCGGTCGGGAAAATGTCCGAGAGGAAGAGAACCTTCTCGTCTTCTATCTCGTCGGGAATCTTTACTGGTCCAATATCCGCGAAGGGGACGCGCGCATACTCCGCTTGCCCGCCCGCGTAGCCGCCCATCATGTGCGAATAGCCGAAGAGGCCGGAGCCGGAAAAGCCGTAGAGCTTTTCCACCATCCAGGCGTTCGGGTTCGAGTTATCGCAGAGCGACCACATCTCCTTCTGGCAGAAAAAGCAGTTGCCGCAGGCGATGGTGAAGGGCACGACGACGCGGTCGCCGACCTTCAATTTTTTGTTAGACGCGCCGACCTCCACCACCTCGCCCATGAACTCATGGCCGAGGATGTCTCCCTTCTCCATCGTCGGAATATAGCCGTCGTAGAGATGCAAATCGGAGCCGCAAATAGCGGTGCGCGTAATCTTGATAATCGCATCGCGCGGGTTCAATATCTGCGGGTCGGGCACGTTCTCCACACGCACATCGCTTTTTCCATACCAGCAAAGGGCCTTCATCAAATCCTCCTCATTCAAGGTAAAAGTAAAAAGGCAAAAGTGAGGCGGCAACCGCTATTAATTAAAAGCTGGCTTCCCCTTCCTTTTGCCTTTGACCTTTTTACTTTGGCCTTCTTTATGCCTTCGCGCTGCGACCCGACGGTTGGCCCGCGATGGTGGCCGTCTCGCCCGTTTCCATCAACTGTTTGAAGCGGCGCAGGTCTTCTTCAATCTGTTGTTCCGGGTTCTCCCCGAAGAGGCGGGCTATAGTCGCGCCGATGAAGCCGCCCGGCGGGTCGTACTTGAGAGAGACTCTCAAGGTCGTTCCGCGTCCGCCCGTCGCAGGCTCGAAGTGAACGCTCCCGGCGTTGTCAACCTGCGAGCCTTCGAGTGAACGCCAGGCGATAAGTTCGTTCTCCTTCTCGTTATAAACTTCCGCGTCCCACTCGACGGTCGTTCCGGCGGGCGCGTTCGCTACCCAGTGCGAACGATTGTCGCCGGTGCTTTTGACAGATTCGAGGTGATTCATAAAGCGCGGCAAATTCTCGAAGTTGCGCCAGAAGCTATAAAGCTCTGCGGGCGACTTGTTGATGGACACGCTCTTCTCGACCTTGATGCCGCGACTCGCGGGAACGCTGATGACTGGATTGCCGCTCCTGCTCTTGCTCTCTGTGCCCGCCGTGTTGATGCCCGTGGCCGCGTACATATCGCAGTGCCCGCTCGCGCCTCTATAGACGAGCGCGCCGCCGACGAGCGCCATCACGATGCCGCCCACAGAGCCTCTCGTCAAACCGTAAACGGCCAGCGCGCCGCCGCCGATGGCAGAAGCCCAACGTTCCGCCTCGCCCACATTAACTTCCCTCCCGCCGATACCGGCGACGCCCGAATCGCCCACAGTCTCCGGCGTCACTCCGGCCTGTTGTAGTGCCTCTTGCATTGATTCCGCCATGTTCTTGTCTCCTTCGCATAATGCTATCCGTTTTGCGAACACGTTCGCAGAAATTTGTGCGCGCAACTGTCCGAAAACGTCTCGATTCTTTGATATTCCACGAATAATATTCAAATCGCGTACCCAAAGCATGGCAAAGGCAAAAGGAAGGCGCAGACCGCTTTTATTAAAAGCTGGCCTTCCCCTTCCTTTTGCCTTTTTACTTTTGCCTTTTTACTTTTGCCTTTTACTTATCCAGTTCCAGGCGGATTGGATGATGAGTTTGAGGTCTTGTTGGGATGGCTGCCAGCCGAGTTGGCGTTTAATCTTTTCCGAACTGGCGATGAGAACGGCGGGGTCGCCGGGCCTGCGTGGGCCCACGCGGACTTTGATGTCTCGGCCCGTCACGGCGCGCGCGGTCTCTATCACTTCGCGCACGCTGTAGCCGTCGCCGCCGCACCCCAGGTTATAGATACGACTTCCCTCATCAAGCACGCCGAGCGAGAGGATGTGTGCGCGCGCGAGGTCTACGACGTGTATGTAATCGCGCACGCAAGTGCCGTCGCGCGTCGGGTAATCATCGCCGTAAACTTCGACCGCCTCGCGCGTGCCCTGTGCCGCCTGCAAGACGATAGGAATGATATGTGTTTCGGGGTCGTGAGATTCACCGCAATGCTCTGTGGCTCCGGCGGCGTTGAAGTAACGCAGGCTGGCAGAGCGCAGGCCGTATGCAGTGTCGTACCACTTGAGCGCGTGCTCGAAGGCGAGCTTACTTTCGCCGTAAGGGTTGGTCGGGCTGTTCGGGTCCGTCTCTTCAATCGGCTGCTTCAGAGGCTCGCCGTAGGTGGCCGCCGTCGAAGAGAAGACGATGCGCTTGACGCCCGTTTCGAGCATCGCATCGAGGAGCGACAATCCGGCCACCACGTTATTGCGATAATACTTCGCGGGGTTCTGCACGGACTCGCCGACGAGCGAATCCGCCGCCATGTGTATGACGGCTTCGATGCCGTTCTCTTTGAGCGTGCGGCGCAAAGTCTCGCCGTCCATGAGGTCGGCTACGACCAGTTTCGCGCCGGGCACGACCGCCTCACGATGCCCCTTGTACAGACTGTCATAGACGATTACCTCGTGCCCGTCCCTGACCAATTCTTCCGTCACGACGCTGCCGATATAACCGGCTCCCCCCGTCACCAAAACACGCATGATGTTGACTGGCTCCCGCTCTGCTTCAGTGTGTTGCGACTTCGGTCGAGGCTTTGGCGGAGACGCTGTGCTTATCGCCGTTAGCGTTGCTGCTGTTGGCCGTGCCGGTCGGAATGTAATAGAGGATGCGATTGCAATTATCGCAAGTGATGATTTCGTCGCCGCGCCGGACTTGGGACATGATCTGCGGTCTGAGGGCCATGAAGCAGGCCGTGCAGGAACCGTTGCGCGCTTCGGCCATAGCGATGCCGTCGCGTATGCGCGCGCTGATGCGGTTATACATCGCGCTCATCTGTTTGGGTAAGGTTTGAAGGAGACGTTCGCGCTCTGAACGCGCGGCGTCAAGCTTTTCCTGCTGCGTGCGTGTCTCTTCATCGAAAGCCTTGACGCGCTCGTCGAGTTCAGTGCGGAGGCGCGCGATTTCAGGCTCGCGTTCCTTGAGTTGTCCTTCGGTCTGCTCGCCGATTTCCATCTTTTCGAGGACTTGTGTTTCAAGCTGTGAGATTTGCTTGCGCACCGCATCGGCCTCTCGTATCGCCGCCGTGTACTCGTCCTGTTTTTTGGCCGACATCAGATTACGGTCTGCGCGTTCGACGTGGAGGCGTGCCTCTGCGAGTTCCGTTTCCAGTCGCACGCGCTCGCTTCTGGCGTCATCCCGTTTTTTCTCAAGCTCCCTAATTTCAAAGGCGCGCTGATCGAACTCTTTTTCGATCTCAGCGCGCCTGTGTGGGATAGCTTCGATGTCAGCCTGTAGTTTACGTATGCTTGTATCCGCGTTTTGCAAAGCGATTAACTGCTCTAATTCCGCTTTCACTCTCTTGCTCTCCTCAAAAGATCAAAGACATTAAAGTATGTATAGAAGGTTTCAGTTTCAAACTAAAGATGATCACATACTTAGTGCCTTGCATGCAAGCGGCGGCCCACAAGAGAGAAGCGCGTCTTCAGGCGCAATTGCCCGTCACGCAGACGCCGGAACAGCATTGCGCCGGACTGACACAGGGAGTGCCGGGTTGGAAGGCGCTGGTGCATTGGGCCGCCGTCGGCGCGACGATGGACATGATGACGGGCAGGGCCAGAGCCGCCGGGGCGTACTTCAACATGAGCCTTCTCCTGCTGAGACGCCCCGCGCCGTTCGCCGTGCGCGGCAGGCGTTCGCTGAGCAGGTGAAACTTATCCAACTCCTGCAACGCCAGCCACACCAGATCATCGTTGATGGGTTGGCCCAACTCGCTCTCGACCAGCATCGTAATCTCGCCCGCCGTGTGCGCTCCGTCGCAGTGCTTCCAGACCAGCGCGGCAGTCCGGTTGAGGCAGTGCGCCTTTTCCCGCTCAAGGTCATAGACGAGCACTTCGGACGCCACTTCTCGGACGATTAATCTCTCCGTGCGCGCGGCAGGAATGCCTTTCATAAATCCCTCCCGACTCCCATTTGTTTGAGATAAACTTTCTACTCCTCGCATGGCTTCGAGGTCAACCAGAAAACGTGCGCGCAAGCGTCAAAATAGCAAGCCTCTCATGACCACGATGGTCATGAGAGGCTTGCTATTCTAAGCCTCGCATCCGGGTTTGATGAAATGCTTATTCGGCTTTGACGGCCTTCGCCGCGTTGATGCGCCCGCCGGTCGCCACCTTGCCGTTGAGCGAGTCGAGTTTGTCCACTGACTTAAAGATACGCTCACGCAATTCCTTGACCGAGAGGTTAGGGTCAACCGAAAGGATGAGCGCGGCCTCGCCCGCGACGAGCGGCGTCGCCATTGACGTGCCCGAATGCTCCTCGTACGAACCCTTGAGCCAGGTGCTGAGGATTTCCGCGCCGGGCGCGGCGACGTGAACGCTCTTCGCGCCGTAGTTTGAGAAGGATGCTAATTCATCGTTGCGGTTGAGAGCGGCGACGCTGATGACGTTCGGCAAATCGTAGCCCGCAGGATAATGCGGCGACTTGTCGGAGTTGGCGCTTGAGTTGCCGCTCGCGGCGACGAAGAGGATGCCCTCGTCGCCCGCGTTGCGAATCGCGTCTTCGAGCGCCTGCGACCTCATCGTTGAACCCCAACTGGCGGAGATGATGCGAACGTTGACGCCCGCGCGCTTGCGATTGATGACGTAGTTGATAGCCTTGATAGCATCGGCGGTCGTCCCGGAACCGTTGGCCGACATAAACTTGAGAGGCATAATCTCAACCTTCCAGTTGATGCCCGCGATGCCCTCCGCGTTATCGCCTTCCGCGCCGATGATTCCGGCGCAGTGCGTGCCGTGGCCGTTCTGGTCCATAGGGTCGTCGTCGCCCACCGCCGAAAAGCCGTGGATATCATCGAAGCCGCCGAGTTCATCATCGGTGTAGGCGGCTAGGTCCGGCGGTCGCACCCAGATGTTGTTGATGAGGTCAGCGTGCGTGTAATCAACGCCGCTATCGAGCACGGCGACGACGACTGACTGGCTGCCGGTCGTCTTCTCCCAGGCGCGCAACGCGCTGATGTCCGCGCCCGCTTTACCGCCGCCCTGTCCCTCGTTACTGAGCGACCACTGCTCAGCGAACATCTGGTCGTTCGGCTTCTTGTCGAGAACTCTCCCGGCGAGTTGGGCGGCGGAATCGTAATGATTAACGTTGCCGATTTCGGGGTCGAGTTTAATCTGGTAATTCGGCTCCGCGTACTGAACTGAAGGCAGATGACGATACTCTTCCGCGACAGCCTCGGCATCCAGGCCGTCCTCGTCTTCGATGAGCGTGAGACCTTTGACGGATTCTATCTCATCCTTCACCTCATCATTGTGCGTCTCAGCGATACTCTTAATCGCTTCATAGGACGTGCCCGGCTTGAAGAGCACAAGCACCTTCGCATCGTCGCTATCTTCCGTTTCTTCAACCTGCTCCCCGCCTTCCGCTTCATCAACGGCTTCCTCCGTCTGCCCGGCTTCGGATGAAGGGGGCGGCGGCGGGGCCAGGCTTCGCTCTAGCTGCCAGTGGCGTATCTGTCCGGCGAAAGCGGCCAGCATAATCACGGCCAACGCCAGCGCCAGGTGTCCAAGAAAATTATTTCTGTTCATCGTTACACCTCTTCGAGCCGGAAAGATGTTTCGAGTTTAAGGTTGCAAGTTTAAAGTTAAAGCCAACTACCTTTAACCTTAAACTCGAAACATCTTTCCGACTTTTAAATCTTGTAATTCGAGCCTTTGTAGTTATAAAGACGCAGTTGGTCCTTGCCCGCGCGATATTCGTAGCCGCCGCCCGCCGCGCTCAAGCGAATGCGCCACCCCGACGTGAGCATCTGCCCGCTCATCTCTCCTTCGACGGGCGCGCCGAGGGCCATGTCTGGAAAGTCTGCCTTCTCGACTCCGCTCTCTGTAATCTGGTCTTCGGAAACGCTGAGCCTCCACGCCAAATCGGCGCGTGCTTGCTTGACCGCATCCTCTTTGCTCACAGCCATCTCTTAAATTGCTCCTCTGGCAGAATCGTCGCCTGTTCACCCTACAACTTTCTAAACGTCAGGGCGACGATTAATGTTTCCGCGCGCCGTCCCTGCTCTGGCACGGCTCACGCGTTCTCGCTTATTCTGCGCTCATGCAGCATACTTCGTCAAAGCTTAACGGCATATCCGTCGCGGCAAACTTTCACGCACCGTCTCTCCATGACTTTATCAACGACAGAGATTATGGAACGCGCCGACGCGCTCTACTTTGCGCGTGAAGATATGGAGAGCGTGCGCGCCTCTCTGCAACTGTTGGAGAAGGCAAGCGCGCCCCTCGATTACGAAATCCTCTGGCGACTTGGCCGCGCCCTCTTTTTTCTGGGCCAGGAATCGGTGGACCGGAAGGCCGCGCGCCTCTCTCATAAACGGGCCGCGCGTTTCTGCCGTTGGGCCGCCCGTCTTGAACCGCGACGCGTCGAAGGCCACTTCTGGCTCGGCGTCAATCAAGCCCTCCTGGCCCAACTCTCAACGCGCTTCCTTCGCGCCCCGCTCCTGGCCCTTCAAGCGGTCAGCGCGTTGCGCCGTGCGGCGAGGCTCGACGCAGCCTATCACGCCGCCGGTCCCTGGCGCGTCCTCGCGCGTCTCGAAACACATCTCCCGCGAATCCTCTGTGGAGGGACCACGCGCGCCCGCGCACACTTCCTGCAAGCCATCAACCTCGCGCCCCACAACACCGTCACCAGAATCTACTTCGCCGAACTGCTCATCAAAACCGGAGACACGCATCAAGCGCAAAGCGAACTCAACACAATCCTCAACACGCTCCCGGACCCCGCCTGGGCCTTCGAGATAGCACGCGACAAAAAGTTGGCCCAAGAGATGTTGAATCAAGTTCGGATGTGAGCAGATGAACGTCGCAGGCGTGTC
Organism: Blastocatellia bacterium; assembly: GCA_034665545.1. GTDB lineage: Bacteria > Acidobacteriota > Blastocatellia > Pyrinomonadales > Pyrinomonadaceae > DASYML01. The sequence continues at coordinate 20,188 of JAXDFO010000308.1, read as the reverse complement.
AATACTTTTGCCTTCGCCTTCATTTCATGTCGCCTAAGAGATGTTGCAGCAGGGCTGTGATGGTGATGGCGGCGGTTTCGGCGCGCATGATGCGCCCGCCGAGCGTGATGATGGTCCATCCGGCGTCGCGTGCGGCAGCGAGTTCTTCATCTGTCCAGCCGCCCTCGGAACCGACGAGCGCGGTCGCGCTCTTTGGAATATTGGACCGGGGGATATTGGACCAGCCCTTGATGATGTCGCTGAGACCCGCGCCCTCGCGCTCCGAGAAGAGCAGGCGAACTGTTTCAAGGCTCGCGGGCGCATCCTCGGAAATCAACTTGTTGAAGGCAAGCGGCTGGTTGATTTCTGGCACGCGCGCGCGGCCCGATTGCTTGGCCGCTTCGAGCGCGATGCGTTGCCAGCGAGAGGTCCGCTTGTTTCCCTCACCTTCATCTTTGAATCGCACATCCGCCAGCTTCGTCATAACGGGCACGATGCGCGCGACGCCCAACTCCGTCGCCTTCTGCACGACCAGGTCGAATTTCTCGCCCTTGAGCAACGCCGTGGCGAGCGTCAGGTCGAGCGGCGATTCCTGACTCGCTGGCGAGACTTCTCCTATGACCTGCAAGAGCGCGCCGTCGCGCCTCGCATCCTCCACCACGCAGCGATACTCAAGCCCCTCGCCATCAAAGACGAAGACCTCGTCGCCCGGCTTGAGCCGCAAGACATCGCGCAGATGCCGCGCCTCCTCGCCCGCCAGCGTGACGGATTTTCCGCCCTGAGCGAACGCTTCCGGCGGCGCATAGAATCTTCTGCGTGACATAAGGATTAAATGATGATGGCGGCCCATTCGCCGTCGTTGGCTATTTCAACTATTTGAGTGACGCCGAGTTTTAGCAGTTGGGCCAGGACCAATTCCTTTTGCGTCTGTAAGATTCCAGAGAGAACCAGTCGTTCGCACGTCGCTCGGACGAGGGCGGGCAGCAGAGGGATGATGATGTCCGCCGTCAGGTTGGCGCAGACGAGGCTGGCCGACGCCGTTGTTTCCTCTATCGTGCCGACGCGAAAATTTATGCGCGCGGCGACGTTGTTCAACTCCGCGTTCTCGCGCGCGATGCGTATGGCATCCGGGTCCGTGTCGCAGGCTTCGATGCGTGCGCGCGTGTCGAACATGGCGGCGGCGATTGAGAGTATGCCCGTCCCCGTGCCGACATCGAGCAGGCTTTTGCCGTCGAAATATTTTTCGATGGCGGCGAGACAGAGCCTCGTAGTCTCGTGCGTGCCCGTGCCGAAGGCCATGCCCGGTTCGATGCGTATGACGAGACGGTCGGGCGCGCCGGGGATGTCTGCCCACGGCGGCGCGACGATGAAACGCTCGCCCACGGCGACGGGCTGCCAGCTTTTCTTCCATTCGCCGAGCCAGTCCCTGTCCGCGACTTCTCGCTGAACTATGTTGCGCACGGATGATGTCGGCAGACCGTAAAGCCGCAAAGCATCAAAGAGCGTCTCGCGCACATGTTCAATCCCCTGCGACTCCTCGAAATAGCCGCTCACGCGCATCTCTTCCGCATCTGCATCAACGCTCTCCGTGCCGAGCGCGCCCGCCTCCATCAACGCATACTCGACCGCCTCACGCGCCAGAGCCGGGAGATTCACATCAACCGCATACCAGACTTTCTCGTTCAAGCTCATCTCGGAAAAGCATTCGTCGCTCAACGCTCTTGGATTCCCATGTCATCAAGCAGGTTCATCTTGTCGCGCCAGCCCTCTTCGACCTTGACGAAGAGTTCGAGGTGGCAGCGATGGCCCAGCAGTTGTTCTATGTCGTGTCGTGCGCGCGTGCCTATCTCTTTCAACTGCAATGCGCCCTTGCCGATGATGATTTTCTTCTGCGTCGTGCGCTCGACGAAGATTGCGCAGTTGATGCGCGTGAAATCCTCCCGGACTTCCTCAAACTTTTCCGTCACGACCGCCGTCACGTATGGAATCTCTTCGCCGGTTGCTTGCAGGATTTTTTCGCGGACGATTTCGGAGACGAGCAGCCGGAGCGGCTGGTCCGTTAATTCATCTTCATCGAAGATCGGTTCGCCCTCAGGCAAGTGTTTGATTATCTCTTTCAGCAAGACTTCCATCATGTCGCCCTTGAGGGCCGAGAGCGGGACGATGGCTTCCCATTGATGTTCTCCGCCGTACCACTGCATGAGTGGCAGGAGCCTGGACTTGTCCGGCAGTTTGTCCGTTTTGTTGAGCAGGAGCAGCGCGGGCTGCTGGCTCTGCTTGACGAGGTCCAGCACGAAGCGGTCGCCGTTGCCCGTCGAAACGCTCGCGTCACGAAGCAGGCAGACGAGGTCCACGCCGTCCAGCGCATCATGCACCGCCGCCATCATCCTTCGGTTCAAGAGGTAGCCGGGTTTGTGTACGCCCGGCGTATCCACGAGCACGATCTGGCCTTCGGGCCGGGTGATGACGCCCTGAATTTTATGGCGCGTCGTCTGCGGCTTATTGGAGACCGCCGCGATCTTCTCTCCGACGAGCCGGTTGAGCAGCGTGGACTTTCCGGCGTTGGGCCGCCCGATAAGCGCGACATAGCCGCTGCGATAATTGTCCGAGGGTTCAGTCATAATTCAGGTCCGAAGAAATGATTGCTCATACTACTTCGTCTTCTCCGCGTATATCTGGACCAGATTAACGAGCGTTTCCGTGGTCTTTTCCATCCCGCGCCGCGAGTTGAATTCAAGTTTGCCGTGAAAGTTTTGACCGCCCGTGAAGATGTCCGGGCAGGGCAAGCCTCTGAAGGTCAGGTTCGAGCCGTCCGTCCCGCCTCGTATCGCCTTGATGCTCGGCTTGAGTCCGGCGCGGCGCGCCGCCTCAATCGCATAGTCCGTCAACTGCGGATAGTTCTTGAGCACCTCCTTCATGTTCTTGTAATTCTCTTTGACTTCGATGGATATTTTCACCTGCGGAAATTTCGCCTGCGTATCCTGGACCATTTTACGCAGCAGAGCTTCCTTCGCATCCAGCCCGCTCAACTCGAAATCGCGCAAAAGTATCTTGACCGTGGACTCTTCAACATCCACCTTGCCCGTGTAAGGATGGACGAAACCGACGCGCCCTTCGGTCGTTTCCGGCAGCATGTCCTGCGGGAACCGCGAGAGATAATCCGCCAGCGCGTAGGCCGCGTTGACCATGATGCCTTTGGCCGTGCCCGGATGCGTGCTCTTGCCCTGGAAGGTGACGGTCGCGGTGCGCGCGCTCCACGTCTCGTTGCTAATCTCGCCGAGAGTTTCGCCGTCCACCGTGTAAGCGAACTGCGCGCCGAACCCCTTGACATCGAACTTATCAATTCCGCCGCCCACTTCCTCATCCGGCGTAAAGGCCACCGAAATCGGACCATGCTTGAGACGCGGGTTCTGCGTCAACGTGTCAATCATCGTCATGATGGCCGCGATGCCAGACTTATCATCCGAACCCAGCAGCGTCGTCCCGTCCGCCGTGATGATGTCGTCGCCGATCATCTCCTTGAGAATCGGATTCCTCTTGACCGTGATGACCTGCGTCGGGTCTTTCGGCAAGACGATGTCGCCGCCCTTGTAGTTCCTGTGAATAATCGGATTGACATTCTCGCCGGAGACGGCTGGCGAGGTATCCATGTGCGAGATGAAACCGATGGCTGGCACTCTCGCCGTCGCCGGGAGATTAGACGGAATCTTCGCGTAGACAATCGCATACTCGCTGATGCGCACATCCTCCGCCCCCAGGTCTTTCAATTCCTGGACCAGCATGTTCGCCAGGTTAAACTGCTTCTTCGTGCTCGGCACGCCTTCCTGGTCCTCCGCCGACTGCGTATCAATCTTCGCGTAGCGCAAGAACCTCTCCAGCGCCATCTCCTTCGGCGGCCTCATCTGCGGCTGCTCCTGCTTCATCACCTTCGCTTGCGCCTGCGCGGAAACCGTCATGCACAGAGTCAGGATAAGGGTCAAGATAGATTTCATTCCTTTAATCCTCAAAAGATTTTCGCTATTTATGTTTGACGGCAGATGTTCTATACACCGTGACGACTATCATTAATCAACTTCAAGGATAAAGCAAAGCGCGCTGCCTATACATTTCGACAGCGCGCTCTTCAGTTGATTTTAGCCAAGCGCATAATCACCCGGCAGGTTGCGACTTTTGAGCCATCTCGCCGTTGAGTTTGAGAATTTCGAGGGTCATCTCGGCGGAGGCGTAGAGGTCTTTGACATCGAGCCATTCGTTGACGGTGTGGATGGCGCGCATGCCTGTGCCGAGGTTGGCGCATTCGATGCCTTTGCGGTTGAAGATGTTGGCGTCGCAGCCGCCGCCCGATGAGAGCGTCTTGACCTCTTTGCCGAGACGCGCGGCGGCCCGGATGACGAGTTGAACGACATGCGAGCTATCCGGGACATCCATCGCGGAGTATTCGCGCTCGACCGTTGATTCGACCCGCCCCTTCGTCGTCTTGCCCGCGACCGTCACTTCATACTTGGCCGCCGCGTCCTCAAAGCACTTGACCATGTGCGCGCATTGCTCGTCGAGTTTGCGTTCATCAAGCGAGCGCGCTTCGCCTTTGAGAGAGACGAGGTTGGTGATGATGTTGGTCGCCTCGCCGCCACGAATGACGCCGATGTTGGCGGTGGTCTCTTCGTCTATGCGACCGAGTTTCATCGCGGCGATGGCTTCGGCGGCAATCTTAATCGCGCTGATGCCCTCTTCGGGCGCGACTCCGGCGTGAGACTCCAGGCCGTAGATTTTGAATTCGAGATGATTGGCCGACGGACCCTTCGTGAAGAGAAAGCCGGGGTCGTCCGAATCGAAGACGATGCCGTACTTCGAGCGGATTTTGGACACGTCCACATGCTTCGCGCCGAGCAGGCCCACTTCCTCGCAGATTGAAAAGATGGCTTCGATGTCCGTGTGCGGGATGTTCTGTTCCTGTAGGCAACGGATGGTTTCTATGATGACCGCGCAGCCGGACTTGTCATCGCCGCCGAGCACGGTCGTGCCGTCTGTGCGAATGATGTCGCCTTCAATGATAGGCTTGACGCCCTCGCCCGGAACGACCGTGTCCATGTGCGCGCTCATCATGATCGGCTCCGCGCCGGGAATCGTGCCGCGAAAGCGCGCGATGACATTGCCGCTATTGCCGCCGACCTTCTCCCCGGCCTCGTCTATAGAGACTTCCGCGCCCATCTCTTCGCAATACTTCTTGATGCGCTCGGCCACGTCGCGCTCCTTGCGCGAATGGCTGTCAATCTGGACCAATTCGAGAAGAAGATTCTTAATACGCTCCTGGTTTATCATTTCGCCTCCGGCAAGAAGATTTAAGGTTTCAAGTTTGAGGTTTAAGATTCTCGCATAGAACTTGAAACTTCAAACCTTAAACTTTAAACCTCAAACTGTTTTTGATAATCCTACTATACGACGCCCCGCACCTGCTATGAAAGAGAGGCGTGCCATTCATCGCCGCGCCGTTTGAGTTCATCGAGCGCGTCTTGCAGTTCCTGTCGTTTGGCTTCGAGCGTCTCTTCGTCGGCATCCGCCGGGACGAAGAGGGGTTGAGCGATGCGGACGCGGGCGCGGGTGAAGGGTTTGGGGACTTGAAAGTGGTCCCAGCTTTTGCTTGCCTGCCAGAAGCGGGCGGGCGTGATGTTGAAGGGCAGGATCGGCTGGCCGGTCTTTTTCGCCAGCAGCACGGCCCCCATCTTGGCGACGTAGCGCGGCCCCTTTGGTCCATCAATGGTAAAGGCCGTAGGGCAGCCCTTGCGCATCAGCCGCACCATCTCGACGACCGCGCCGACGCCGCCGCGTGTAGAGGAGCCGCGCGCCGCGCCATAGCCGAAGCGTTGTATGAAACGGGCTATGTACTCGCCATCGAAACTCTGCGAGGTCATCACGACGATGCCGCGACGACGCCAGAAGTAGGTCGCCAGAAAGACCCTGTTGTGCCAGAAAGTATAAATCGGAAGACGGCCTTCAACCGTCGCGCCCTGCCAGTGTTCCCAGCCTTCAACATCAAAACGCACAGTGCGCCCGATGATCTGTATGAGCAGGTAGAAGACGAGGCCCGCCGCGCGAATCAAGAGCCGCTGCTTGAAAGGATACGCGGAGAGGTCCGCGAACTTGTAAGCCTTCACGGCGCGCCCTTCATCACCATCGCGCACGCCGCCCGCCCTGGTTTGTTCTGCCGAAGCCTGCATAAAAATTTTCGCCGCCCGCGCCAGGAGTCTAGCAGAAAAGTTTTCAGAAGGCAGTTGACGGTTTTCGGTTTTACTTCTTCGAGTAGAGGTCCGGTTCGCCTGCGGGGCGCGTGCGCCAGCGTTTATGAATCCAGAGCCACTGGTCCGGGTAGGCGCGTATCATCTCTTCGAGGGCGGCGGTGAAGCGTGCGGTGTTGATTGCGACATCCTGCTTATCATCGCCCGTGCGGACGAGTTCGACGGGCGGCGAGCCGTGAAAGAAGAAACGCCCGCGTTCTTCATTCCAGACGGCGGCGGTCGGGATGACGAGCGCGTTGGTGCGCAGGGCGAGCCAGGCGACGCCCGAAGTCGTGCAGGCCGGATGATTGAAGAAGGGGACGAAGACGCCCTCGCGTTCCTGCGTGTTGAGGTCTGCGAGGATGCCGAGCGTGCCTCCCTCCTTGAGCGCGCGAAGGGCCGCGCGGGCCGCCACCTTCTTATCAATCGGCTTGTTGCCGAAGCGCGTGCGGATGCCTTCTATGAGGTCTTCTATACGCGGGTTGTCAATCGGGCGCACTAGAAAGTTGATGGGATATTCGAGGGCCGACCAGGCGAAGCTGAGCAGTTCCCATGCGCCTAGATGGCCCGTCAGGAAGATGACGCCGCGCCCCATCCCTTCAGCCGCGCGCAGGTGCGCCAGGCCCACCGGGTCATACTCTACAAGCTCTCGCAAACTCTCTTTGGTCGCGCGCGGAAACTGGCTGAACTCGCCGAGCATGCGCCCCAGACTCCTGAAGCTGCCGCGCAGGATGCGCTCGCGTTCCGGCTGGTCCATTAATGGAAAGGCGAGTTCTAGATTGCGCTCGCCCGTGCGTCTGAGGCCGCCGCCGAAGGTATAAGCCATGCGCCCGAAGGCTTTGCCCGTCGCCACGGCCAAGGGGCGCGGCAACGCTCCGAGCAGTGAGAGCAACGCGCGCGCCGTCGCATATTCCAATGTTTCCTGTGCTTTTCCCGGTTTAGCCATCTCGCAAAAGAGGCGCAGTATAGCTTATAACGGTCAGGAGTCTGAAGTCTGAAGTCTGGAGTCAAAAGCAAAGAGCGAGTTCTCGGTTTTGACTCCAGACTCTGGACTCTGGACTCTCGACGCCGAAATCGTGTTATTATTTGGAACGTGTCTCCGAACTTTTTCGTACAATAGGGCGGAAAGCGTTTGACGCGCGCTTCGCTCTCCCTCCGAAAAAATTTAAGGTCTGAGCAATTTAAGATGGCTTGACGTTTAACCGGACGATGGAACAAAGACGAATTCTCATCGTTGACAATAACGAGGAACTGCGCTCGACGCTCGAACATGTCCTGCGCGACCTGGGTCACATGGTCGTGGCGACCGGCGACCGCGACGAAGCGCTCTCGCGTGAAGACCTTGACGAATTCGACCTCATCATTTCGGACCTCACGGATGACGCAGACTCCGGCGTCCAACTTCTCAGCGAACTCAAACGCAAACGCCTGCTCGTGCCCGTCGTCGTCTCTTCCGATGAAGCGCAGCAGCCCGGCATCGTCAAAGCCTTCAAGATGGGCGCGGCCAATTACCTGCGCCTGCCCTACAACAAAGACGAACTGCGCAACATCGTCGAAAAGACGCTCTCTTATAAACTGCGCTTCGTGGATGACCTGAAAGTTCTCCCGCACGTTCACGAGAAGATTGACTTCGAGTTGCCGAGCGACCTCTCGCTCATGAACGGCGTCCTGCATTACCTGCTTGAACGCGTCTCCAAACTCGGCCTCATCAAGCCTGAGCGTTCCAACCTCTTCGTCGCGCTCGATGAAGCCTTCGTCAACGCCGTCAAGCACGGCAATCGCAACGACCCCTCGAAGATGGTCCGCATCACCGCCGAACTCTCCTCCAGCGAAGCGCGCTTCACGGTCGAAGACGAGGGCGACGGCTTTAACGTGCAGGAGATACCGGACCCTTGCGACCCCGCGAATTTGTTCAAGGCTTCCGGGCGCGGCGTGCTGCTCATCTACAACATCATGGACGAAGTTAAGTACAATGAGCGCGGCAATCAATTGACGATGGTCAAACGTCCGGAAGATTCGCTCGAAGCAAAACTGATTGAATCGCTCACTCCCGAAGACGACAACAAGAAGCGCATACGCGGCTGAGCCTGCGGCGGAAGACTCTTCTCAACCTCTTCGCGCGGCGTGGCGCTGGTGGCTCCCGCCCGCGCTCGTCTCATTCGCGCTCGCGCTCTTTTTTCGAGACCCCTTCATAGGAGACTGGGACGGCCTCGATTACACTGTGCTCGCAGTGCGCGGCCAGCCCTCTTCGATGGCGCTCGGTCGCCTGCTCTTCATCTTCTTCAATCACGCGCTCTACTCGCTGGCCCACAAACTTTTTCATCTCGCACCGGCGGACGCCTATCTTCTTTTCAAGTACACGGTCATCTGCCTGACGCCCCTGGTCGTCATCTCCTGCTGGGCCTTGGCGCGTGAGGTCACGGATTCAAACAGGACCGCGACCATCGCCGCGCTGCTCATCACGGCCTCGCCGCCCTTCGTCATCTATAGCGGGCAGGTGATGACGGATGTTCCTTCGCTGCTCTTCGTCTCGCTTGCGCTTCTGTTGCACCTGCGCGGTCTTCGCCTGAGGCGTTGGTGGATGATACTGGCGGGCGCGGCGGTGCTCGGCGCGGGAGCCAACGTGCGCGAGACCGTGACGTTCTACGCGCCCTGGCTCATCCTCGCGCCCTTCGTCTGCGGTTGGAAATTCGGAAGACGCGAACTGACTCTCATCGCGCTCTCGTGTCTTGTCTTCGCGCTCTGCGCGTTCGGTCCCTTCGCGCTCTGGTTCTGGACGGACGCGGGCAACTTTCGTCTCTCATGGTATAGCTGGCGCGACTCCGGCGCAGCCGAGGCCGCGCGTCATCCCGTCACGTGGCGCAACGCGCTGCCCTTTCTCTTCTACTCTTTTATTCTTGGACCAATGGTCACAATCGCGCTGCCCTTGGCGATGTGGAAGGAGTGGCGCGCGCGCGGTCTGACCATCATGTTGTTGCTCGCGCTCGTGGGCGTATGGGCCAACCTTCTGCTCTTTTTCAATTACAGCACGGTCATCAACTGGCGTTATTTTCTGACCGGACTTCCCGCGCTCGTGCCGCTCGTCGCGGACTATTTCATGCGCGCGCAGACCATCAAGTTGGGAGACGCGAGGCGCGCTTTCTGGAGCGCGGTCATCGGCATCGCGTTCATCATGGCGGTGGCCGCCGTCTACGCCAGCCCGACGAGCCGCGAGAACATCACGAAGCGCGCGTTGACGAAAGATTACAGGTCCAGGCTCGCGCTCTTGCCGCCGGACGCGGTCGTGCTGGCTGGCGGGCAGACCGTCGCCGTCACATACTGGCGCGGCCTGGGGTTGGGCCAATGGACGGAGATCGGCACGGGCGCGGGCTGGCCCGGCGCGAACCTGGAGGGATTAATCGAAACTTACTTGAAGCAGGGCCGCCGCGTTTTTCTGGACCAGGATCCGCGCTGGTGGTCGCCCTGCGGCTGGCAACTGGAAGAGACGCGCCAACTCGTCAACCTCGAATCAAAGTTTAGCTTTCGCAAACTCTCCGACACCATCTATGAGATAAGGCCGCAACAGGACGACACGGCCCGCGACTCGCCCAACTTGCGAGCCTTGCTGCCGGAGAACAGACCATTTGAAACTAAAAAGTGCTTAGGAGTAAAAGCAAGTGTGAAGTAGGCATGATGAAGGATGAGAGACGGGCTATCCAACCGTTGAATAGTTTTTCTTTTATCCTTCATCATTCATAATCCCTACTTCCGACTTGCTCTCGTATGTCTTACGAACTTTTTCTGGCGCTCCGTTATCTTTATTCGCGTCGCAGGCGGGCGATGGCGCGCGTGACCGCGCTGGCCGCCATCCTCGGCATCGCGTTCGGAGTCGCCGCGCTCATCGTCGCGCTCGCGCTCGCCAACGGTTTTCGAGACGAGATGCGCGACAAAATTTTGGGCGGCACGGCGCACATCACGGTGATGCGCAGAGACGGCCAGCCGATGACGGATTTTCCGGGCCTCATCGCGCGCCTGCGCATCCTGGATGGCGTGCGCGAGGCTGCGGCGACGACGTACGACGGCGCGCTCCTGAGCGGGCCGAACAACTCCGCTTACGCCGTCCTGCGCGGCGTCGAGACCGAATCCGATTGGACCACGAAAGAACTTCGCCGCACGCTCATCACAGGCTCGCTCGATTCGCTCTTTACTGGTCCAGCACGAGTGGAGAAGTCGCCGGACGTTCCTTCATTCACTCTCAAACATCCTCCCGCCATCACTTCCTTCGACGAAGCGCCGAGCGAGGCCGCGTTGCCCTCCGTCATCATCGGAGAGGAACTGGCCGGGCGCACGGGCCTCGGCGTGGGCCAGGTGGGCCAACTCGTTTCGAGCGAGGGCACGCTGACGCCTCTCGGCCTCGCGCCCAGGTACAGGCGCGTGCGCGTGGCGGGCGTCTTCCGCTCCGGCCTTTATGAATACGATGCGACGTGGGTTTATCTCTCGCTCGCCAACGCTTCGAGCTTTGCGGGCCAGGGCGAGCAGGGGGCGACGGCCATCAGCATAGAGATCAGGGATATTTACGATGTCGCGCGAATCTCGGATGAGGTGCGAGCCGCGCTTGGTCCAATTTACACGACGCTCGACTGGCAGGAAGCGAACAGGCCGCTCTTCGCCGCGCTCGCGCTCGAACGTCGCATGGGCCTCTTTATCATCGCCCTCATCATCCTCATCGCGGCTTTGAACATCACGACCACGCTCGTCCTCGTCGTCGTTGAAAGACGCGCGGACATAGCCATCCTGAGCGCGATGGGTGCGCGCACGTTGAGCATCATGTCCGTCTTCATGATAGAAGGCGCGTGCGTCGGCATCATCGGCGCGTGTGTCGGCGTCGCGCTCGGCCTCCTGGCGTGCCTCGTCGGCAATCGTTACAAACTCGTGAGCCTGCCCGCAGATGTTTATTCAATCAGCGACGTGCCGTTTCACGCGCATGCGCGCGACGTGATTCTGGCCGCGCTCGTCGCCTTCATACTGAGTTTGCTGGCGACCGTTTACCCGGCGCGCGCCGCCGCCCGCGTGCGTCCTGCAGAGGCTTTAAGGGATGCTTGACTCGAAGCCGGAAGCAGAGAGTTTAAAGTCTGAACTTTCGACTTCCGGCTTGTATAAATCTTTTCGCACTCCTGCCGGTGAGCGGCTCGAAGTGTTGCGCGGAGTTTCATTCACGGTCGCGTCTGGAGAGATGCTGGCCCTGATGGGCGCATCGGGCGCGGGCAAGTCAACCTTGCTGCACTTGCTCGGCGGGCTTGAAGCGGCGGACGCCGGTTCGATTAAGCTCGGCGAGGTTGAGATGACGACCATCTCGCGTTCATCCCTTTCGCGTCTGCGGAACGAACGCGTCGGCTACGTCTTTCAATTTCATCATCTCCTGCCGGACCTGACCGCGCGTGAGAACGTCGCGCTTCCCCTCCTTATCAATCGCGCGAAGCGGCCCGAAAGCATGGCCCGCGCCGCAAGCATATTGCGGGACATCGGCCTCGGAGAACGGCTGGACCACAAAATAGGATTGCTCTCAGGCGGCGAGCAACAACGCGTCGCGCTGGCCCGCGCGCTCATCACAAAGCCGCGCGTCGTGCTCGCAGATGAGCCGACCGGCAACCTTGACGCAACCACCGGCGAAGTGATTACGGCCCGCCTCGCAGCCTTCTGTAGAGAGCACGGGGCGGCGGTCATCATCGCCACGCACAACGAGCGCGTCGCAAATTCCTGTGACCGCACGCTGGTCTTGCGGGAGGGAAAACTGGTATAAGTCAAGAGTCTGGAGTGTGGAGTCTGGAGTCAAAGACAAACTCCTGCTGTTGACTCCAGACTCGTGACTCTAGACTCTTGACTTATTTATCATCTAGCGTCCGGCCTCTGACATCTATTATAATGTTTGGCGATGGGCGCGGCGCTGTTGAAGAGTCTCCCCTTCGATTTGAAGCACGGACGCCACGATCGGTAAGTAAGCAGAGCAATCATTAAAACAGTACTCGGCGAATAAAGGTCCAATATGTTCGAACGCTACACGGAAAAGGCGCGGCGTGTCATCTTCTTCGCGCGTTACGAAGCCTCGCAGTTTGGCGCGCCCGCGATTGAACCGGAACATCTCCTGCTCGGATTGATGCGTGAAGACAAGACGCTCACCGGGCGTTTCTTCCCCCGCGCGCAGGTCTCCATCGAAAGCATCCGCAAAGAGATAGAAGGCCGCACGCTCTTGCGCGAAAAAATTTCCACGTCGGTGGAACTGCCTCTCGCGCCTGAGACCAAGCGCGTCCTGGCCTATGCTCATGAAGAGAGCGACCGCCTACAGCATCGCCACATCGGGACCGAACATTTGTTGCTCGGCCTCCTTCGTGAAGACCGCTCGATGGCCGCCGAGATTCTCTACGAGCGGGGCCTGCGCCTCAACGCCGTGCGCGACGAGATAGCCAGGCAGACGGGCGTGGATGCCCGCGCCTCGCAGAAGAAGGATACGCCGCACCTCGTAGAATTCTCGCGCGATTTGACGGACGACGCGGCCAGCGACAAGCTAGACCCGCTCGTCGGACGCGAAAACGAAATCGAGCGCGTGGTCCAGATTCTCTGTCGCAGGACCAAAAATAATCCGGTCCTCATCGGAGAACCCGGCGTCGGCAAGACGGCCATCGTCGAAGGGTTGGCCCAACGCATCGTGCGCGGCGACGTGCCTTCCTTCCTTGAGAACAAGCGCATCCTCTCGCTGGACCTCTCATTGATCGTCGCGGGCACGAAGTATCGCGGGCAGTTCGAGGAACGGCTCAAGCAGATAATGCGCGAACTGGTCGAGAACCCGCATTACATCGTCTTCATAGACGAACTGCATACGCTGGTCGGCGCAGGCTCCGCCGAAGGCTCTCTCGATGCCGCCAACATTTTGAAGCCCGCCCTCTCGCGCGGTGAGATACAGTGCATCGGCGCGACCACGCCCGCAGAGTTTCGCAAGTCCATAGAGAAAGACCGCTCGTTGGAACGTCGCTTTCAGGCCGTCAAGGTTCCGCCTCCTTCGGAAGAGGAAGCGGTGCAGATTCTCGACGGCGTGCGCGAGCGATACGAAACTTTCCATCAAGTGCGCTACACGGACGAGGCTCTCTCCTCCGCCGTCTATCAATCGAATCGTTATATCCCAGACCGCTTTCTTCCAGACAAGGCGATTGACGTGATTGACGAAGCGGGCGCGCGCGTTAAGCTGCGCGTGCGCAGGGAGCAGGGCAACATAGAAGACTGGAACGCGGGCGCGAATCGCTGGACCGGCTACGGCACGGACGCGCCGTCGAGCGCGCGCGGGCGCGATTTGGACGAAGACGCCATCGTGACCGCCGAAGTGACGAAGGATGATGTCGAAGAAGTCATCGCGCGCTGGACCGGAATACCGATAACCTCCCTTAAGGAAGAGGAGACGCAGAAACTCCTGCGCATCGAAGCAGAGCTTCACACGCGCGTCGTCTCGCAGCGTCCGGCCATCTCCGCGTTGGCCCGCGCGATTCGCCGCTCGCGCGCCGGTCTCAAGAATCCGCAGAGGCCCGTCGGCTCGTTTCTCTTTCTTGGACCAACGGGCGTGGGCAAGACGGAGGTCGCGCGTTCTTTAGCCGAAGCCCTCTTCGGTTCCGAGCGTTCGATGATTCGCTTCGACATGTCCGAATTCATGGAGAAGCATTCGGTCTCGAAACTGATCGGCTCGCCTCCCGGCTACGTCGGCCACGAAGAGGGCGGGCAACTCACGGAACGCATCAAGCGTTCGCCCTACTCCGTTCTGCTCTTCGACGAAATCGAGAAGGCGCACCCGGACATCTTCAACGTCCTCCTGCAAGTCTTTGAAGACGGCATCCTGACCGACGCCCTCGGCAACACCGTTGACTTCAAGAACACCATCATCATCATGACCTCGAACATCGGCGCGCGCTTTATTCAGAAGAAGGGCACACTCGGCTTTCAGGCCAACACGGACTCTTCGCGCGAGAAGATGGAAGAGATGGTGATGTCTTCCGTGCGCCAGACCTTCAACCCCGAATTCATCAACCGCCTGGACGAAATCATCATCTTCGACCAACTGCTCGATGACGAACTGTTGGAGGTCGTTCAACTGCAATTGGACCAGATGAACAAGACCCTGCGCAGTCGCGGATTGGAAGTTCGCCTGACGCCGGAGGCCAAGCAATGGATCGTCAAGAAGACGTGCGCCGACCGCTCCTACGGCGCGCGCCCCTTGCGACGCGCCCTGCAAAAGTATGTCGAGGATCCGCTCTCCGAAGCCTTGATTCAGGGCGAACTGACAGAGGCATCCTTAATCGAAGTCTTCCTGGATGATAACGATCTCAACTATCGTCCGGCGGGTGTAGAGGAACCGGGCGACGCGCTCTTAATTCACTGAAGCAGAAGCCAGAAGCCAGGAGCCAGGAGCCAGAATGAAAGGCATGCTATCGCTTTTCTTCTGGCTCCTGGCTCCTGGCTTCTGGCTTCTGCTTTTGGTTTTTCGGGGTTTGCCTGTATAATACGCGACTTTGTAGCTGGGATAAGCTGGCAGAGAGGCTGCGATGGCTTTTTAATCCGGGCGCGCGATTCAGTTTTGAGGCCAACCCTGTCCAGGCTTTTTTTGTCTAATACATTGTTACTTGTCCTGATACCCGCTCCCTGAAGTCTGTGTTGGAAGTACCTCTAAGGGAAACAGAATTTATGCACATTGTTCGTGCCAGTTTGCTCATTTTGAGCGCCATCATCGGAACCGTTTTCTTTTTCACGGCCTGGCCCAGCGTTCACGCGCAGCAGCCGGAGACACAACAAAAACTGGTCGAATCGGTTGACATTATCGGGAATCGTCGTCTGCGTAAGGAAGATATTTTATACTACGTGCAGACCCGTCCCGGCGATGTCTATAATCCGCAGCAGGTCCAGCGCGACTTGCAAGCCATCCTGGCCTACGGCTTTTTCGACAAGACGGCCACGCGTGTCACAGCCGAGGACGCCCCGCGCGGCGGCATCGCCATCACCTTCTACGTCGAAGAGCTTCCGATTATCCGCGACATCCAATTCGAGGGCTTGAAATCGGTCCCCGAATCCGACGTGCTCAAGGCTTTCCGCGAGCGTCGCATAGGCGTCTCGAAGGAGGCCGTCTACGACCCCGTCAAAGTCAATAACGCACAACGCGTCATCAAGGAACTGCTCGCCGCGAAGGGCCACCCGAACGCGACCATCGAGCACCGCGATGAGGAAGTCTCGAAGACCTCCACGGCCATCACCTTCGTCGTCAACGAGGGCGAGAGAGTCCGCGTCGCTGACATACAGTTCGAGGGCAACCAGGTCTTCAGCGACGGCTCGCTGCGCAGCCAGATGAAGCTTGTCAAGGAGGCCGGTCTCATCTCTCGTTTTCGCGGCCAGGATATTCTGGACCGGGAAAAGCTGGATTATGACTTGCGCCGCGTGCAGAACTACATGCGCTCGAAGGGCTATCTTCAAGCGCGCTACGGCGAGCCGACGATCGAGGGACTGGGCCGTCGCCAGACGGGCTTTTTCATCCCGCTTCCCTTCATCTCTTCGACGGATGAAACCCTGCGCGTGACCGTCCCCATCACCGAAGGCAAGCTCTATCGCATCGGCGATTTGAAGATTGAAGGCAACTCGATTTTCAACGAGCAGTACATACGCGCCGTCATCGGCCTGCAAAAAGGCGATGTCGCCAACGGCGAGAAAATCAGCAAGGCTCTCTTCGAGAACTTGAAAAAGATTTACGGCTCGCAGGGCTTCATACAGTACACGGCGGAGCCTACGCCGACCTTCAAAGACAATCCCGCGAACCCTAAAGAGGGGACTGTGGATTTCACCATCACGATTGACGAGGGCAAGCAGTTTACCCTGCGCCGCCTGGAATTTTTGGGCAACACTTTCACGCGCGATAACGTGCTGCGCCGCGAAGTCGTCATCAACGAGGGCGACATCTACAGCCAGACCGCCTTCGAGTTCTCGGTTCTGCGGCTCAACCAGTTGGGCTTCTTCGACCCGGTTGACAAGGATAAGGACGTGGACTTCCGCACCAACGAGGAAGAGGGCCTGGTGGATGTCAACGTCAAGGTCTCCGAGCGCGGACGCCAGCAAATCTCTTTCAACGGCGGTCTCTCCGGCATCGGCGGCTCGTTCTTCGGCCTTGAGTATTCGACCAATAATCTTTTGGGACGCGGCGAGATTCTCTCTTTCCAGTTGGCGGCGGGCAATCGCCAACGCTCGTTCCAGTTCTCTTTCACGGAGCCTTACATACGCAATCGCCCGATTACGGCGGGCTTCTCCGTCTTCTCATCGTCGCTCAAATTCTTCGGCGAGGGCACGTTCATTTCGCAGAACACGAACGCGCTGCAAGGCGTCCTCGGCAACACGACGGACTTTTTCAACACCAACGAAGAGAACCTCTTCACGCGCACTTCAAACGGCATCTCTGTTTTCGCCAGCGCGCCGCTCTCGGAGTTTTATCGCAAGCGACGCTTCACGCAGGCTTCGCGCATAGGTCTCTCTTACCAGATTGCGCGCTCAAGCGTGAAGCAACCTGCCGTCAACTCGCAGAACAACGCGACGACCTTTATCCCTGTCATCTACGACCAGCCGAACATCCTGACGAGCCGCGTCACGGGCACCTTCTCTTACAACACGAAGAACTACGCGAAGGACGCCAACGACCCCGTGAGCGGCAAGGAGATTTCCACCTCAATCGCGTTGACGGGTCTCGGCGGCGACGTGCGAACGTATGCACCGACGCTCTCTTACACGCAGTTTATTCCCGTGCGCAAGAAGAGGTCCGACAACCCGGAGGTCTTCGGCTTCCGCATCCTAATCGGCAGCGTCGGCAGCTTCGCCACGTCGAACAAGATTAGAAATTCCAACTCGCTCGCCTTCGTCAACGGCGTGCCCATCTACGAGCGTTTCTTCCTCGGCGACGAGTTCACGATTCGCGGTTACAACGTGCGTTCGATAAGCCCCATCGTGCCGCTCGACAGCTTCGCCACGACGCGCAACGTGGTCCTGGCAAGCAACCAGTCCGGAACGCCGGTCCCGCTCACGGGCCTTCAAGGGACCATCCCGACCTTTACTGGTCCGGCGGGCGCGAACCCATTGCAGATTTCGGCGCGCACCTTTACCTTCGTCGGCGGCGACACGCAGATGCTCGGCAACTTCGAGTATCGCATCCCGATTTTTGGACCAGTGACGCTGGCGGCCTTCGCGGACGTGGGCACGGCCTTCAACCTGCGCAAGGGCGGCGACCAGACCTTCTCCAGCAATTTTCTGACGGATGAGCAGTTTCTGGCGACGACGGGGCTGACCTTGAACTCGCTGGCGATTCTCAACAATCCGCGTCTCGCGCAGACGGCCTTCTTCGATGCCAACGGGGCCGCACAAAATTCGCTGGTCATCCGCGACAATCGCCTCGTGACGGCGGAAGAGTTGACGCAGGCGCTCAATGCGCCGACGCCGTTTGACCCGATTACGGGCCTGCCCTTCGGCTTCCAGCGCGCCTTTCTGCGCGGCGAGGCGCAGACCAACACGGTGGCCCGTTTGAACGAAAGTCTCTTCTCGAAATTCACGGACTATCGTTCGAGCCTCGGAGCGGAAGTGAGATTTCAGGTTCCGGTCATCAATGTTCCGTTTCGTTTGATTTATGCATACAACCCGAACGCCCGCACGGGCGTCGTAAGTGGGTTGCCGTTTAACTTTAACGAGAAGAAGAGCGTCTTCCGTTTCAGCATCGGTCGTACTTTTTAACCAATTCCAGTAAACTATTTCGGGCGACATCCAGAACCTTTTAAGCGCAAACCCCTGCGGTCGCCTTTCACCTGTAAGGAGCATTAGAAAGAACGTCATGAAAACATTTCGTCTGATCGTCGCCGCGACCTTTATGATGGCGGCCATCACTGTTCTCCCCGCCTACGCACAGGGCACCGGCAGAACGGCTGCGCCCTCCGCCGGAGGAGCACAGTCCACCGCCAGCACCACAGGCAATGTGCCCGACAGCAAAGTCGCGTTGATTAACACGGATGCCTTCAGCGACGAGAAGCAGGGCATCACGCGTCTGGTCAACGCGGTCAAAGGAGTGGACCGCGAATTCGCCCCGCGCAAGACCGAACTCCAGGGCATGCAGACGCGCATCCAGCAGTTGACTGATGATATTCAGAAGACCGCGCCGATGGCCGACCCGAAAGCCACGCAGACCAAGCAGGACCAGCTTGATCAATTGAAGAAGGACTACCAGCGTAAGGGCGAGGATGCGCAGGCCGCTTATAACAAGCGCTTGCAGGAGATCGTCGGCCCGATTTATGACGACATCGGCAAATCCCTGGACGCCTTCGGCAAGACGCACGGCATCACCCTGATGCTCGACGCCGCCAAGATCGGCCCCGCCATCATCATGGCGACCGACGCGATGGATGTCACGGGGGTCTTCATCAGAGAGTTTAACTCAAGCCATCCGGCGACCGCTTCGACGGCAGGCCCGGAAGAGTAAAATTCGGCATCCCGCACGCGGTCAATGGTGAATAGCGAATGGAGGGCGTCTCAAGTGCGCCTGGCCGTTCGCTATTCACCATTGACCATTTACTCTAAAGCAGACTGACCACTATGGAAACGGTCCTTGACGCCCGCGCCATTCAGGAACTACTGCCGCATCGCTATCCCTTCCTGCTCGTTGACCGCATCATCGAACTAGTCCCCAAAGAAAGAATCGTCGGCGTCAAGCAGGTCAGCATCAATGAGCCTTTTTTCCAGGGCCACTTTCCCGGCGCGCCCGTCATGCCCGGCGTCCTCGTGGTCGAAGCCTTGGCGCAGGTCGGGGCCGTCCTCGCCCTGCGCGAGATAGAAGACCGCGATAGTAAACTGGTCCTCTTCACGGGCATCAGGGAAGCGCGTTTTCGCAAGCCCGTCGTGCCCGGCGACACGCTGATTCTGGAAGTCACGGCCCTGCGTATCGGTTCCAAAGTCCAGCGCATGCGCGGCGAAGCCAAAGTGGACGGCCAACTCGCCGCCGACGCGGAGATAATGAGCATCATCGCTGACAGAGGAATGAAAGGCGAAGGGCGAAAGGCGAGAGGCGAAAGTTGAGCGTTTCCGCAGAGTCCATCAACTTGTCAAACATTCATCCATCGGCGGTGGTCAGCCCGCGCGCGCGCATCGGGCGCGGCTGTTATATCGGCCCGTACTCGACCATCGGCGATGAGGTAGTGCTCGGCGAGGGCGTGCGACTGGAATCGCATTGCGTCGTTGACGGTCGCACGGAGATAGGAGACGAGACGCACGTTTATCCTTTCGTCTCCGTCGGCCTGGCCTCGCAGGATTTGAAGTACAGGGGCGAGCCCGCTCTGACCCGCATCGGCAAGCGTTGCCGCATACGCGAATTCGTCACCATCCATCGCGGCACGGAAGGCGGCGGGATGCTCACGGAGGTTGGCGACGATTGCCTGATTATGGCCCAGGCCCACGTCGCTCACGATTGCATCATCGGCCATCGAGTGATTATGGCGAACGCGGCCACGCTCGCGGGCCACGTGCTGGTCGAAGAGGGAGCCAACATCGGCGCGTATTCCGGCGTTCACCAGTTCTGCCGCATCGGGCGCGAAGCCTACGTCGGAGGCTATTCCGTAGTCGTTAAGGACGCGCTGCCCTTCGCGCTCACGGTCGGCAATCACGCGCGCTGCTACGGGCTCAACAAAGAGGGGATGAAGCGGCGCGGCTATGCGCCGGAAGTCACGCGCGCGCTGCATCACGCCTTTTATCTCCTGCTCAATTCACATCTCAACACCACACAGGCGCTTCAGCGAATTCGTGAAGAGATACAGAACTCCCCCGAAGTAGACGAACTCACACGCTTCATCGAATCATCCCAACGCGGCGTCGTCAAATGATAAAGATGAAGGATGAGAGTGTGACTATTCAAGATG